>NZ_JBEZXR010000010.1:0-158640 GCF_040638135.1 Streptomyces sp. NPDC026673
CCGTCGACGGCCCGATGCGCCCCGCGGGGACGCGCCCGCCCTGCCGCCGGCGGCCTCGGTGGCGTCACAGGAACAGGGACATCGGCAGGAGCAGCAGGATCGCGACGACCGACGCCACGGAGACGCCGGCGGTGCAGGTCTTGAGCGTGCCGCGGCTGGTCTGGCCCATGAACGACTGCAGCAGCCAGAAGGTGTTGCTCGTGACGTGCACCGCGAAGAGCGAGCCGGCGCCCACGGCCAGCGCGACGAGAACCGGGTCGAGCCCGAGGCCGGGTGCGACGGGGGCGAGGATCCCGGCCGTGGTGATGGCGGAGATGGTGACGGAGCCGATCGCCAGGTGCAGTGCCGCGGCGACCGCCCAGACCAGCAGCAGGGGCGCGACGTCGCCCGTGGTGAAGTAGCCGCGCAGGAAGCCGCCGAGGCCGGACGCCGCCACCACGGCGGCGAGCGAGCCGCCGACGGCGGTGAGGATGAGGATCTGGCCGCTGTCCTTGAAGCCGCGGACCAGGGCGCGTTCCACCCGGTCGCGCCCCACGGCGAACCTGCCGACGAGCAGCGTGCCGACCAGTCCGGTGAGAAGCGCGACCACCGGGCTGGCGATGAAGGAGAGCACCGGATTCCGAGCACCGGTGGCCTGGGCGACCGCGCCCGCGGCGATCATCAGCAGGGCGGTGATCAGCGGAGCGAAGCACATCGGCAGGCTCGGGCTCTTCTCGCCGGTGCTCGTCACGGCCGCGCGGGTGCGGGCGGTCGGCGGCCGTACCGCGGCGGGCCGTTGGAGCGGCCGACCACCTGCCGCTCCCCGGGAACGGCCCGGTGCCGAGGGGCCGCCCACGACGGCCATGGCCGGGACGACGGCCCGCACGCGTGCCGCACCGACCGCCCTCGGCTTCGGATTCGGCTTCGACTCCGTCGGCTCCGTCGGCTCCGTCGGCTCCGTCGCCTTCGCGATGTCGACGGCCTCGACGGCCTCGGCGGCCTTCGCCGGCACCGCGGACCGCCTCTCCGGCGCCTCGGGAGCCGCCGGTCCGGTGGCGACGGCGGCGTCCTCGTCGGTGGCGCTGTTCCAGAACCCCCGACGGAACAGGAAGGTCATGATCGTGACCGAGAGGAGGACCGTCGGGACGATCAGCACCAGGCCCCACAGCAGCATCGTGCCCAGCGGCACGTGCAGCAGCGCGGCCAGGGCGAGCGCGCCGACCCCGGGCACCATGAGGACGATTCCGCTCTCGAGGCCGATCGCCAGGGCGGCCGCCATGCGGGCGGAACCGAGCGGGCCGATCCTGTGGGACGCCGCCCGGGCCAGCGGCGCGCAGATGACCAGGAGCACGTCGAGGTAGATCGCCTGAAGGAGCGTGCCGATGGTGAGCGCCATGGTGTGGGGCAGCCGACGGGGACCGAAGACGCGCAGCAGCCTGCCGACCAGCTGCTCGATGGCACCCATCTCCTGAAGGACCGCACCCATGAGCACGCCGAAGGCGATCAGCAGGCCGACCTCCGCCATGATGTCGCCGAAGCCGGTGGTGATGGTCTTGAGCGTCCTGCCCACCCCGAGGCCGGTCGCGAGGCCGAGGTAGAGCGACCCCACCACCAGGGAGATCACCGGATTCACGCGGAAGCGGACGATCAGCACGACGATGCCGACGATCGCGGCGGCGGTGTTGGCCAGTACGGAGACTTCGGACATCCGCTCGCTCCTCGCACACACGGCGCCGGGGGGCGAGTACGGGCAGGCGCCCCATCGTGGTGCGGAAGCGGGCTCGTCGACGACCGGCTCTCAGTGAGACGGCAACTCACCATGAGGGTACTCCCCCATGCGGAATCATGCGCGCGCATGCTCTGGCCTCGCCACTTCACCGCCCTTGGCGGAGCATCTCACTCCCCGAGAGGGGTATATCGGACTTATTGACCAGACGCCCGCCCACCCACATGATGGAAGTGGACATTACGATATGGGTTGACGAGGTGATGGCAGATGCCCGAACCCTTCGAGCCGGACGGTGGATCGCCCGGTGCCCTCGCGGGGCTCCGCGTCCTGGAGCTCGGCAATTTCATCGCCGCCCCGTCCGCCGGCCGCGTCATGGCGGACTTCGGCGCCGACGTCGTCAAGGTCGAGCGCCCGCGGGTGGGGGACGAACTGCGCCGCTGGCGGCTGCACGAGGGCGACACCTCCCTGCTGTTCCGCGCGATGAACCGCAACAAGAGGTCCCTCACTCTCGACCTGCGGCACCCCGAGGGCCGCGCGGTCGCCCTCGGTCTGATCCGCCGTACCGACGTCGTGCTGGAGAACTTCCGCCCCGGCACCCTCGAGCGCTGGGACCTCGGCGTCGAGCACATGCGCGCGGTCAACCCGTCCGTGATCCTGGTCCGGATCTCCGGGTACGGACAGACCGGGCCCTACCGCAACCGCCCCGGTTTCGGCGCCGTGGCCGAGGCCGTCGGCGGCCTGCGCCACCTCACCGGCGACCCCGACCGTCCCCCCACCCGGGTCGGTGTCAGCCTCGCCGACTCCGTCGCCGGCCTGTACGCGGTCATCGGCGCCCTCGCCGCGCTCCACCGCCGCGCGGCCACCGGGCGCGGCGACGTCGTCGACGTGGCCCTGTACGAGGCGGTCTACTCCCTGATGGAGTCCCTCACACCCGACTACGACGCCTTCGGGATCGAGCGCGAGCGCACCGGCGGCGCCCTGCCGGGTATCGCCCCCTCCAACACCTACGCCTGCCGGGACGGCCGTGCGGTGGTCGTCGCCGCCAACGGCGACGGGGTCTTCCGGCGTCTGACGGCCGTCATCGGCCGGCCGGACCTGGCCGCCGACCCCCGCCTCGCCGACGGTGCGGGCCGGGCGCGGCACGCGGACGAGCTCGACGCCGCCATCGCGGCCTGGACCGGTGGACTGCCGTACGAGGAGGTGCTGGGGCGACTGGAGGAGGGCGGGATCCCCTCCGGCCCGATCCACACCGCCGCCGACATCGCCAAGGACCCGCAGTTCGCCGCGCGGGGCATGCTGGAGCGGCACCGTGTCGCCATCGCTCCCGGGTGGCACCAGGACGTGGCCTTCCCCGGCGTCGTCCCCAAGCTGGACGAGGCCCCCGGCGGTACGCGCTGGCTCGGCCCGGACCTGGGCGAGCACACCGACGCCGTCCTGGCCGAACTGGGCATCGGGGCGGACCGCCGCGCCGAACTGCACGCACGAGGAGTGGTGTGACATGGACGCCGGGACCGACCAGGTGGTGATCACCGACGTGCTCCTGCGCGACGGCCTTCAGAGCGAGCCCGTCGCCCTCCCTCTCGAGGAGAGGGTGCGGCTGGCCTACGGGCTGCTGGCGGCGGGGCTGACCTCACTGGAGATCGGTTCCTTCGTCAACGCCGAGAAGGTTCCGCAGATGTCCGGCACCGAGGCGCTGATGGCCCGGCTGCAGCCCGGGGAGTGCGCCTTGCTGCACACGCTCGTGTTCAACGAACGCGGGGCGCGCCGGGCGATCGCGGCCGGGGCGCGCGACGTCCGGCTCACCGTCTCCGCGAGCGACGGCCACAGCCGCGCCAACGCCGGTGCGCCGCGTGACGCCGCGCTGGCCCGCCTCGGCCCGGCGGTGGACCTGCTGACGGCCTCCCGGGTACGCCTGGAGGCGACCATCGCGACCGCCTTCCTGTGCCCCTTCGACGGCGAGACGGATCCCGGCACGGTGGTGGAACTCGCCCGGCGGCTGGCCGGGTTCGGCATCCGCGTCCTCCATCTCGCCGACACCATAGGGGCGGCCAGCCCCTGGCACATCCGGCGCACGGTCACCGCCGTACACGAGGCGCTCCCGGGACTCCCCCTCGGCCTGCACCTGCACAACACCTACGGGATGGCGTCCGCGAACGTCTGGGAGGCCCTTCGGCTGGGCGTGCGCCGCTTCGACGCGGCGCTCGGCGGTATCGGCGGCTGCCCGTTCGCCCCCGGCGCCGCGGGGAACCTGGGGACCGACGACCTGGTCAACCTCTGCCATCACGCGGGCATCGCCACCGGGATCGACGTCCGGCGCCTCACCTCGCTGCGGGAGGAGTTGCGGGTGCTGCTGGGCCACCGGCTCGACTCCGCGCTGTCCGCCGTGCCGACCGCGCCGGTGCCGCTGCGCATCGGGGCGGGCACCGGCGCCTGCTGACGTACCGTGAGTCGTCGTACGGAACGGGCTCCGGCCGGAAGGACGCGGTGATGGGCATGGGCGAGAAGGCGGGGACCGCGCCGCTGCTGGTCCTGCAGAAGATCCGCCAGATCCTGGAGTGCTTCACCATCGAGCGCCCCGAGCTCAATCTGCAGGAGATCACACGGTCCACGGACCTCCCGGCGAGCACCTGCCAGCGCCTGGTGCACAACCTGCTGCGGGAGGGCTTCCTCGACCGCGACGGGGACACCTACCGGATCGGCCTGCACTTCGTGCGGTGGGCGGCGCCGGGCACCTTCGGCCTCGACATGGTGCGGCTCACCCGTCCCCCGCTGCAACGCCTGCGGGACCGGACGGGGGAGACGGCCTGCCTTTTTGTGCGCGACGGCGCCCACCGCACCGTGGTGTCGCTCGCCGAGGCCCACCACGTGGTGATGCGGCTGTTCGCGGTCGGCATGGTGATGTCCCTGCACGCCGGTTCGGCCGGCAAGGTCTTCATGGCCTTCGACCCCACCGCCCGCCGTGACGCGGTCGGCCACGGCCTCACCCGGCACACGCCGCGCACCGTGGTGGACATCGACCTCCTGGACGACCAGTTGGAGGAGATCCGCAGGAACGGCTTCTCCGCGAGCTTCGAGGAGCGCGACATCGGTGCGGCCTCCATCAGCGCCCCGGTCTTCGGCAGCACGGGCGAGGTGGTGGCCGCCATCGGCATCGGCGCCCCGACGCAGCGGCTGACCCCGGCCGACGTCAGCCGGCTCGCCCCCTGCGTCGTCGAGGCGGCCGAGGAGGCCTCGCGCTGCCTCGGTTACCGCCCCGGCATCCGCGGCGGCGGCGCCACCGGATCCTGAACGGCGCCACCCCCCGGCGCCGCGACCGGAGTGCCGGCCGGGGTGCCGGCCGGGGTGGTGGACGGGCGTTCGCCGACGGCCCGTTCCCGGCGGGCATGACCGTACCGGGCTTCAGCGACCGCTCGGGAGGCTCTGCGCGGCCGGACCCGTACGGATGATCAGGAGCGCGGTGTCGTCGGTGCCGGGGCCGGTCCGCAGGGCGTGTTCCAGCAGGGCGTCGGCGAGCCCGTCCACGGTGCTGTCGCCGGCCGCGGCGAGGTGGTCCCCGAGGTGGCCGACGGCCTGGTCGGTGTCGGTGTGCGGAGCCTCGACGAGGCCGTCGGTGTAGAGGGCCAGCACGGTGCCGGGGGGAAGGGGGATCTCCGTGCTGGGGTAGTCGGCGTCCGGGGTGATGCCGAGCAGCAGGCCCGGCGTCAGGCGGAGGGATTCGGCACGGCCTTCGGGGTGCCGGACCAGAGGCGGAAGATGGCCGGCGGTGGCCAGGGACGCGACCTGCCCGGCGAGGTCGAGGTGGGCGTACAGGCAGCTGGTGAACAGGCCCGGGTTGAGGTCGGCCAGCAGGCGGTTGGTGCGGGCGAGCACGTCGCCCGGCGCGGCGTGGGTGGTGGCGTGGGCGTGGACGGCGGTGCGGACCTGGCCCATGAGCGCGGCGGCCTGCATGTTGTGGCCCTGGACGTCGCCGATGGTGACCGCCGCGCACTGGGGTCCGCAGTGGATGAGGTCGTAGAAGTCGCCGCCGATGTCGGCGCCGTGGCCGGCGGGCAGATAGCGGGCGGCGACCTCGAGGCCCGGGATCCGGGGCAGTTCCTTGGGGAGCAGGCCGGTCTGCAGCGTGCGGGCGAGCCGGTGCGTGGTGTCGTACAGATGGGCGCGGTCCAGCGCCTGGGCGATGAGTCCGGCCAGTGAGGTGAGGATGGTCCGTTCCACCTGCGGAAACGGCCGGGAGCGGTCGTAGGACAGAACGAGCAGCCCGACGGGACGGCCGGAGGTGATCAGCGGGAGGAAGGCCCAGGCGTTCCGTTCGCCGTAGCGGGGGGCCTGGGGATAGGCGCGGCGGAAGTCGTCGTAGCTGGCGAAGAACATCGCGGTGCCGCTGGTCAGCGCCTGGGCGGCCGCGGTGCGGGAGGTCAGCGGCGCGCCGTCGAGGCGGGTCATGAACGCGGCGGTGTAGCCGCGGTAGCCGGCGACGCGCAGCCGCCCGTCCTCCGCCGTCATCAACGCCAGGCCCTGTGCCTCGAAGGCCGGCACGAGCTGGTCGGCGACCTGGTCGACGACGTCCTGCACGCTGACGGCCTTCGTGAGGGTCGCGGCCAGATACATCAGCTGATACAGCTCCGACGCGCCGCCGGGACCGGCCGGGGGAGCACCCGCCGGCTGTTCCCTTCCCTTCCCCGGCTGCCCCCGCGGAGCGGAGGCGGGCGTGATGGTGACACTGATGCCGGAGGGGCCGGGATGCAGCCGGAAGGACAGCCACCGGTCCGGTGGGCGCGCGGCGCTGAAGGCGGTCGGCTGCTTGCTGATGACGGCCGCCCGGTAGCGGTCCTCGAACACCGGGTCGTCGAGCCACGTCAGCCGCTCCCAGGGGCGGGAGCCCAGGAGGTCGTCGGCACCGGTGCCGAGCAGTTCGGCCGCGGCCGCGTTGAGGAAGGTGATCCGGCCCTCCAGGTCCAGTGAGCAGCATCCGCTCGGCAGGCGCTCGGCGAAGTCGTAGGCGCCCAGCGCCTCGGTGCGGCTCGGCGTACGGCGGCGCACCGGGGGCAGCAGCAGCGGCTCCGAGACCGGTACGAGGGACTCGCCGCGCTCGGCGTGGTGCGCCAGGAGCCTGCCCGCCCTGTCGCAGAAGGTGCCGATCATCTCCTGCTCGGCCTGGCTGAGCCGCGGCGGGCGCCGGATCGGCCACAGCATGAAGACCGCCCCCCACGCCGTCCCGCCGTGGGTGATCGGCGCGGCCGCCAGAAGAAAGTCGTACGGGGCCACGAGCCCGATCCGGGGGTAGCGCCGGACCAGTTCCTTGAAGCCCTCCACCCACACCAGCCGCCGTTCCCGTACGGCCTGCGCCACCGGTACGGCGTCGTCCAGGCCCACCCGGACCCACGGGGCGGCGATCTTCCGGGATGTCCCGGACAGTGCCACCAGGTGCAGCGCCCGCTCCCCCGGCGGCAATACGTAGAGCATGCCCACCGCGGTGTCGGTGGCTCTGACCAGGCGCCCGAACAGCCCGGCGAGCCGCCCTGTGCCCGTCGCGGGCCTGACCTTATGCCGCGGCACTGCGCTCGCCCCTGTCCCGTTCCGGCTTCCGCGTCCGTGCGTGGCGTCCGGAGCGGCCCGGTGGGCCCGGCTCCGGGCCTTTCCCCGCGCGCCGGGCCTCCTGCCGGAGCGCGGGCCCGCGGTGACGACGGGCGGAGCCCGGCGGGCTCGGGGGCCGGGCACCACAGCGGTGACACCACACGTCGCCCATAACCGGACGTTACGCCCGATCAGCCGTCTCGGCATCCACGCTGCGTCCCCGCGACCCGGGGCCGGCCCCGGGCCGGCCGCGGTCCCCGCGCGCATCGGGAGTCGACCTCCGATCGAAGGTCAGCGATCTTACGTAAATCGCTCAATAAATTGCGTACAACCTGAAGCCGGGTTGCGGAGGAATCCTTCGTCCAGGTGGCGATCCCCCACGTCGTCCCACGTGACCCGGACGTCTGCGCGCGCCCTCCGAGAGCAAGCCCTCCGCAAGGCGCGCAAGCCGGCCGCGCCCGACAACTGCCGTGTTATTACGCCCCGTTGACAAACCGGAGACACGCTAGAAACCTGATGACGCGGTTTCCGCAAGAAGTCGACCATCTTGCTCAATTGACGTACAGGACCGGCTCCCCCGACTCGGAACGACCCCGTCCCGGCCCCCGCCACCTCCGCATCCCGGCGTCCCCGCTTCCCCCGGTTCCGCCGCTTCCCCCGCTTCCCCCGCTTCCCCCGCTTCTCCCGCTTCCCCCGCTTCTCCCGGTTCCGCCTCGCCCGCGTTCCCCCACCCCCCACGGAATAGAGGATCCCCATGAGATGGAGACCCCTCGGCCGACGGTCGCTGTCCGGCACCGTCCTCGCCGGACTCATAACGGTCGGGCTGTCACCCCTGCCCTTCACCGCCACCGCCCAGGCCGCGCCGGCGGCGCGCACCGCGGCCGCCGACGTCAACCTCGCGCTCGGCCGCCCCGCCACGGCGGGCGGTTCCCTCGGCGCGTACCCGGCCTCGAACACCACCGACGGCGCCCAGGCCTCCTACTGGGAAGGGCCGGCCGGCTCCTTCCCCCAGTGGGTGCAGGTCGACCTCGGCACCACCCGTGCCGTCGACCGGGTGGTGCTCAAACTGCCGTCCGGGTGGGAGACCCGGACCGAGACGCTCTCGCTCCAGGGCAGCACCGACGGATCCTCCTTCGGCACGCTGGCCGCATCGACCGGACGGGTGTTCAACCCCGCGCAGGCCAACACCGTCACCGTCGACCTGGCCTCCCCCGCCGACGCCCGGTACGTCCGCGTCCACGTCACGGGCAACACCGGCTGGAACGCCGCTCAGCTGTCCGAACTGGAGGTGTACGGCGAGGAGGGCGGCGGTACGGACCCGCCGCCCACCGGCACCAACCTCGCCCGCAACAAGCCGGTCGAGGCCACCTCGTCGACCCAGACCTACGTGGCCGCCAACGCCACCGACGACTCCACCTCCACCTACTGGGAGGCCGCCGGCCACCCGGCGGACCTCACCGTCAAACTGGGCGCCGCCGCCGACGTCACCGGCGTCGTGGTCAAGCTCAACCCGGACCCGGTGTGGGGCGCCAGGACCCAGGGCATCCAGGTGCTGGGCCGCGCGTCGTCCGAGACCGGCTTCACCTCGCTGCGCGACCGCGCCGACTACTCCTTCAGCCCCGGTACGGGCAACTCGGTGACCATCCCGGTCAGCGGCCGCTGGGCCGACGTGCGGCTGCGGTTCTTCTCCAACACCGGCGCGCCCGGCGGGCAGGTCGCGGAGTTCCAGGTCGTCGGCACCGCGGCACCCGCGCCCGACCTCACCGTCACCGGCCTGGACTGGTCGCCGGCCGCCCCGTCGGAGCGGGACCCGGTCACCGTGAACGCAGGGATCCGCAATGCCGGCACCGCGCGCTCGGCCGCGACGACGGTGGAGGTCGGCGTGGAGGGGACGGTCGCCGGCAGCGCCACCGTGCCCGCCCTCGACCCGGGCGCCTCCGCGACCGTCGCCGTCTCCACCGGAACGCGTGCGGCAGGCAGCTACGCGGTCTCCGCGGTGGTCGACCCCCGTGACACGGTCGTCGAGCTCGACGACACCAACAACAGCCGGAACGCGGCGAACCGGCTGGTCGTCAGCCAGGCCCCCGGCCCCGATCTCGAGATCGCCTCCATCACCACCAGCCCGGCGAACCCGGCCGTCGGCTCGTCCGTCTCCTTCACCGTCGGCGTGCACAACCGCGGCACGACCGCCGCGGCGGCCGGATCGGTGACGCGGCTCCAGGCCGGATCCACCACGCTCAACGGCACGACCGGCCAGGTCGCGGCCGGTGCCACGGTGAACGTGTCGATCAGCGGCACGTGGACGGCGACCGCGGGCGGTGCCACCCTGACCGCCACCGCGGACGCCACCGGGGTGATCACCGAGACCAACGAGAACAACAACGTGCTCGCCAAGTCCCTCGTCGTCGGCCGCGGCGCCGCCGTTCCGTACACCGAGTACGAGGCGGAGGACGGCCGCTACACGGGCACCCTGCTCACCGCCGACGCCAAGCGGACCTTCGGGCACACCAACTTCGCCACCGAGTCCTCCGGCCGCAGGTCCGTCCGGCTCGACTCCGGCGGCCAGTACGTCGAGTTCACCTCCACCACGTCCACCAACTCCATCGTGGTGCGCAACTCCATCCCCGACGCCCCCGGCGGCGGCGGGTCCTCGGCCACCATCAGCCTGTACGCCGACGGCACGTTCGTGCAGAAGCTGTCGCTGTCGTCCAAGCACAGCTGGCTGTACGGGAGCACCGACGACCCGGAGGGGCTCACCAACCGGCCCGGCGGCGACGCGCGGCGGCTCTTCGACGAGTCCAACGCGCTGCTGCCGCGGACCTTCCCGCAGGGCACCACGTTCCGCCTGCAGCGCGACGCGGGCGACTCGGCCGCCTACTACGTCATCGACCTGATCGACCTGGAGCAGGTCGCTCCCCCGGCGTCCAAGCCGGCCAACTGCACCTCGATCACCGAGTACGGGGCCGTCCCCGGCGACGGGCTCGACGACACCGACGCGATCCAGCGGGCGGTCACCGCCGACCAGAACGGCCAGATCTCCTGCGTGTGGATCCCGGCCGGGCAGTGGCGGCAGGAGCAGAAGATCCTCACCGACGACCCGCAGAACCGCGGCCAGTTCAACCAGGTCGGCATCCGGGACGTCACCATCCGCGGCGCGGGCATGTGGCACTCCCAGCTCTACACCCTGACCCCGCCGCAGAACGCCGGGGGCATCAACCACCCGCACGAGGGCAACTTCGGCTTCGACATCGACCACAACACCCAGATCTCCGACATCGCCATCTTCGGCTCGGGCACGATCCGCGGCGGCGACGGCAACGCCGAGGGCGGCGTCGGCCTCAACGGGCGCTTCGGCAAGGACACGAAGATCACCAACGTGTGGATCGAGCACGCCAACGTCGGTGTCTGGGCGGGCCGCGACTACTCCAACATCCCCGAACTGTGGGGCCCCGGCGACGGGCTGGAGTTCACCGGCGTACGGATCCGCAACACCTACGCCGACGGCATCAACTTCGCCAACGGCACCCGCAACTCCACCGTCTACAACTCCTCCTTCCGCAATACCGGGGACGACGCGCTGGCGGTGTGGGCCAGCAAGTACGTCAAGGACACCTCCGTCGACGTCGGCCACGACAACCACTTCCGCAACAACACCATCCAGCTGCCGTGGCGGGCCAACGGCATCGCCGTGTACGGCGGCTACGGCAACACCATCGAGAACAACATCGTCTCCGACACGATGAACTACCCGGGCATCATGCTCGCGACCGACCACGACCCGATCCCGTTCTCCGGCCAGACCCTCATCTCGGGCAACGCCCTGTACCGCACGGGCGGCGCGTTCTGGGGCGAGGCGCAGGAGTTCGGCGCCATCACCCTCTTCGCCCAGGGCACGGACATCCCGGGCGTGACCATCCGGGACACCGAGATCCACGACTCCACCTACGACGGCATCCAGTTCAAGACGGGCGGCGGCACCATGCCCGGCGTGAAGATCACAAACGTCCGTATCGACAAGTCCGTCAACGGCTCCGGCATCCTCGCGATGAGCGGCGCCCGCGGCAGCGCCACCCTGACCGACGTCACGATCACCAACTCGGCCCAGGGCGACGTACTGATCGAGCCGGGCTCGCAGTTCACGATCACCGGCGCACCGACCGCGCGAACCGCCGCCCGCAAGGGCAGCTGACACCGGCGGGGTCTCCGGCTCCGCCACGGCGGCCGGAGACCCCGCGTCCCGGGACGCGCACCCGGACGGCGCGACCGGTGTCCGGAACCCGGGTGACCGGCCGTGTGGCGCTCGGCAACGGCGGCGCGAGCGGTGGCCCGCGGAAGTGCCGGCGGAAGTGCCGTGCGGCTTCGGCTCGCAGGGGGTGGTGACCGGGGCTGCCGGCGGAGCCGGTGTCAGGGCACGACCTCCACACCAGTGGGGAGGCCGTCCGGCCCCGCACAGCGGCCCCGGTCACCCGCGCGCCGCCGCGATGCCGACGTACGGCACCGCGGCAACGCGAGGCGGTGGTCAGCCGGAGAACCTCTCCGGCTCGGCGGCGAGCGCGTTCGGCCGCTCCGCCGCCAGGCAGTGGCCGCCGTCCTCGATGCGGCGGCTGCGCCGTCACGCGGTATCGCGCCGCCTCTCGTAGCGGCCCGATTCCCGTGGTACGGCCGGCTTGCGCGAGTGCCGCTGCGTGTGCCGCTCGCCCCGGTCCCGGCACGCGTTCCTCACTGCGTGGTCCCGGCTCGTGGTCCTGCCCCGCGGTCCTGGCTCGTGGCCCGGCGGGAGAGCCGCACCCGGGATCCGGAGAGGGGTCGCCCCATGCGATCCGGTCGGCGGCCCCGCGCGGCGCTCGCGGCCGGGACCGGCTACCGGACTTCCTCCAGCACCCAGCTGTTGCCGTCCGGGTCGCTGAAGTTCGCGTAGCAGCCGTAGGAGGCGCGGCCGCCGTCCGGACGGTCGGTCCGCACCCGGTCCGTCCCGTGGTGGACGACCTCCCCGGCCCTGTGGTCGTGGACCCGCAGCCCCGCGGCGTCGTGGAACACCTCGCCGACCTCGATGCCGCGGCCGAGGAGCCTCGCACGGGCCGCCTCGATGTCCGGGACCACGAGGTGCAGATCCCGGAGCGAGCCGGGTGCGTCGTCGGTCATCCCGTTGCCGAAGAGGATCGAGCAGTCGGACCCGGGCGGCGTGAAGTGCACCGCACGCCAGTCGTCGGTGTGCGTGTAGTCGACGTCCAGGCGGAATCCCAGCGCCTCGTAGAAGGCCCTGGCTCGATCGACGTCGGACACGGGCAGCACGATGAGGTCGAAATCCACGGGTACGCCCTTCCTTGTCTTTGCACAGCCGGCCGGTCGCCAAGCGGCGGCGTCCGCCGCTCGGTGCCATGGATGAGGCTTCGGGCGGAGCCGGGACCAGATAGATACGAGCATATGCGCATATCCTCGTTGCGGCAAGATCCCGCCCGCCCCGGGGCGGCCGCCCGGCCTCCGCGGCGCCCTCGGTTAGGATGATGTGCTCGCATGTGTGCGGGCCGGAAGGCACTGGAGGAACGATGACGCCTGCCCCGGCAGACCCCAGCGACGCGTGCAACAGCCTGGCCCTGCGCAAGGCGGCCCGGTACCTGGGCGCGACCTACGACAAGGCCCTGGCCCCGTCCGGCCTCCGTACGACGCAGTTCAGCATCCTGCAGAAGCTGAACGCCCACGGCGAGACGACCATCACCCGGCTCGCCGACATGATCGCCATGGACCGCACCACGATGGCCTCCAACCTCAAGCCGCTCGCACGGGAGGGCCTGGTCACCGTGGAGACCTCGGCGACCGACCGCCGCGCGCGGATCGTCACACTCACCCCGGACGGCCTCGCCCGGATGAAGGCGGCGCTCCCGCTGTGGAAGAGCGTGCAGGACCGGTTCGAGGAGAGTTTCGGGGCCGACGAAGCGGCCGGGCTGCGCGCGTCGCTCACCACAGTCCTCGACAGCGGCTTCGACCCCTGGGCCGAGTGAGTCGCCCGCACCTCCGCCGGCCGGCGTCCCCGGCCGGCGGACGCGCACGGGCCCCGGGCGCGGCCGACGGCGGCCGGGGCGCCCGGCACCCGGGATGAGCACCGCCGCTGCCCCCGCACGATCCTGAGTGTCCGCCGACAGGACCCCGGAGGAGGGACACCACGGCTTCCGGCCCTCCACGCCGGGCAGGACCGCCGTCGAACCGGAGTGCCGGGAAGCCCTGTGCGCCGCCTCGGCCGCCACCGGGGCCCGGTCCGCACGGCTCTCGGGCGGCCGGGCCGAGGTCAGCGGCTGAGTTCCTGAAGAACCCACTTGTTGCCGTCCGGGTCGTCGAAGGTGGCGTAAGAGCCGTAGGAGGCACGGGCCGTGCGCAGTGCGGCCGTCCGGTCGCCGCTCTCGGCGTGGAGGACGGCCTCTCCGGCCTTGTGACCGTGGAAAAGGAGTCTGACGGCGTCGTGGAACACCTCGCTCACCTCCACACCGCGGTCGATGAGCTCCGCACGGGCCTCCTCGATGTCGGCGACGAGGAGATACAGGCCTTTGAGGGAGCCCGGCGCGTCGGAGGTAATGCCCTCGCCGAAGGTGATCGAGCAGTCGGAGCCCGGCGGCGTGAGGTGCACGATCCGGAAGTCGTCACCGTGCGTGTAGTCGGCGTCCAGGCGAAATCCCAGCGCCTGGTAGAAGGCCTTGGCCCGGCCGACGTCGGATACGGGCAGCACGACGAGTGGTTCCAGCTTGAATTCCATCGGAGTGTCCTGTTCTTGCCGGGGCGCGTGGACCTGCTGCCGCCCGTACCGTCCGTACGTGCCGCGCGGCCGTGCACGCGCCCCATGTCGGGTGCGCGGGGAAATGGGGAGAAGGCGGCGGCGCCCGGCCCGTCCTCCCTCGGAGGGGTTCACCGTCGGCCGCCCGGAAGCGGCTCGCCGTACGCGTCTCGGCGCGGGTGGCCGCACCGCGAAGGCGCCGGGCGGCCCGTCCGCGGCGCCGGATCGTCAGCGGCCCTGCGTCAGTTCATCGCCCCGGGCGGACGCCGGGCGCCTCGGGCGCCGCGCCCACCCGGATGATCGTCTTGCCGCGGACGCGGCGACCGGGGGCGAACGCCGCGGGAGCCTCGGAGAGCGGCCGTACGGGGCCGAGGACGAGCCTGAGCCGTCCGTCCCGGAGCCGCTGGGCGAGGTCGGCGAGCCGGACGCGGTCGGGTTCGACGACGAAGAAGACCGCCCGCCCGTTCTCGGGCCGGGCCGTGGGCGGCCCGGCGATGGTGACGAGCGTGCCGCCGGCGCGCACCAGAGCCGCCGAGCGGTCGAGGATCTCGCCCCCGATGACGTCGAACACGACGTCGGCCTCACCGGCGTCCTCCAGCCGATCGGCCTGCAGATCCAGGAACGCGTCCGCGCCGAGACCGAGCACCGTGTCCCTGTCGGCGCCCCGCCCGGTGCCGATCACCCGCGCTCCGGCCTCGTGCGCGAGCTGCACCGCGATCGAACCGACGGCGCCCGCCGCGCCGTGGACGACGACGGTCTGGCCCGTCGTGAGGCGCGCGTGGTCGAACAGCCCCTGCCATGCGGTCAGCCCGGAGATCGGCAGCGCGGCGGCCACGGTGTGGTCGACGTCCGCGGGAAGCGGAGCGAGATTGCGCGCCTCCACCGCGGTGTACTCGGCCAGTGACCCGTCGCGGGTCCAGTCGGCCAGTCCGAACACCCGCTGCCCGACGGTGAGGCCGGTGGTGCCGTAGCCCAGCTCGACGACGACGCCCGACAGTTCGTGCCCGGGCACGCTCGGGGTCCGGTCGCGGCCGGCGCGGTCGGTCCAGGTTCCCGGCCAGTCGAGCTCGCCGGGGGTGAACCCCGCGGCGTGCACCCGCACGATCACGTCGTTCTCGGCGGCGTGGGGGTAGGGCAGGTCGGTAAGAGCGAGCCCACCGACACCCGCGTCACGGTCACGGACGGTGATGGCTTGCATGGCGGATCCTCACTGCAGGGATGGGCTACGGATGGACTGCGGACATCTGCCGTCACTACTGCGTCTGAATCTCGAACCTACGTCCCGGGTGACCCCACCGCCTGGGCCAGTTCCAAGGTAATGGCATGGGCCACTTCCCTCTCGTCGGAAAGATCCCTCCCACGGCCCGGTGGCCTGCCGCCCGGCTGCTCACACCCCTGTCACACCGCGCCGGAGTCGGCGGTCATGTCTGGAGAAGGGGGCCACCCGCCGTGCACCGGCAGTGGCCCATGAATCAGCCCACGAGGACGGAACGTGACCACTGAGCCCCCGCGGACGAGCGGACCCCGCCGTCGTTCCGCACCGAGGCACCCGGTGGTCGCAGCCCCGGTGCCCACCGCACCTCGGCCGTCCGCCGCGCAGCGCCGGCGCGGCCGGCTCGAACGGCCTTCCCGGCCCGGTGCCGGCCCCTGCCGCGTCGGCCCCGCCCGGGCCGCACGCTGACGGCTCCCCCACCGGAGAGCTCACAGGCGAGCCGAGCCGCGTCGCCGATCCCTCCCCCGAGCACATCGGAGCCGGCTTCGCGTTCGCCCAGCCGGTCGCGGGCCGCGAGAGCGTTCCGCGGTCCCGACCCGCCCCTCCCGACACCACAGGAGCGCAGCCATGTCGTACCACGAGCACACCGACCACCAGTACGCCAGGCACATCCGCGCCGGCGCCCCCGAGGCCTTCAAGGCGTTCACGGCGTGGGACGCACAGGTCATGCGGGGCAGCGACAACGCCATCCCGCCCAAATACGCCGAACTCATGGCCGTGGCGGTGGCACTGACCACCCAGTGCCCCTACTGCATCGAGGCACACACCAAGTCCGCGCACGCCGCCGGCGCGACCCAGAAGGAACTGGCCGAGACCATCATGATCGCCTCGACGCTGCGCGCGGGCGGCGGCCTCGCCCACGGCTTCATGGCGATGAAGTTCTTCGACCACGCCGAGAACGGCGACACCCCTGAGGCGTGAACGGAGGCCGCCCTCGCGGGGCGTGACCGCGGTCGTACCGCGTCGCCGCGTCGCCGCGCCTGCGCATACCGCCCGCCAAGTCCTCATACGGTGAGTAACGCCGCTTGACGCTCCATTGCCACACATCCCTGCACAGAAGGAGTATTTCGATGGTTGACGAGTCGATTCTGGTGCTCGCCGCGACCGGTGGACAGGGCAGGGCGGTGACCGACGCCCTGCTGGCACGCGGCGCCGGAGTACGGGCGATGGTCCGGGACCCGGAGCGGGAGTCGGCACGCCGATTGGCCGGTCAGGGCGTCGACGTCGTGGCGGGGTCCCTGGGTGACCGCGAGTCCATGGCCGCGGCGATGGAGGGCGTGTCGGCGGTCTTCGCCTACACGACGCCCTTCGAGGCCGGGGTGGACGCCGAGGTGGCCCAGGGGCGCGCCATCCTGGCGGCCGCGAGCGACAAGCGCGTGCCGCATCTGGTGTTCAGTTCGGTGGCGGGAGCCGACCAGCACGGCGGCGTGCCGCATTTCGACAGCAAGGCCCGCGTCGAAGCCGCGCTGGCCGCGGGCGATGTGCCCCATACGGTCCTGGGACCGACGTACTTCTTCGACAACGCCCTCGGCGGGGCGCAGCGCGTCCTCGGCGGCGTACTCGACCTGCCGCTCCCCGCCGACCGGCCGCTGCAGCAGCTGGCCCGCGCCGACCACGGCGCGTTCGCGGCCGAGGTGCTGCTCAACCCCGCGCCCTACACGGGCAAGCGCATCGAACTGGCCAGTGACGCCCCCACTCCCGCGCAGATGGCGGAGGCGCTCGGCGCAGCGCTCGGACGCGACGTCCGGCATGAGTACGTACCGCTGGAGGCCATCGGCAATCCGGACATGCACGCGATGTGGACGTTCCTGAACGGGCCCGGCTACCGCGTCGACATCCCCGCGCTCCACGCGGCGCATCCGGAGATCGCCTGGACCAGCTTCGCCGACTGGGCAGGGCCCACGTTCGCCTCGGCCCACTGACACACGGGCCGCACGAGTGGGCCCGGGGCCACCACATCGATGGGGCCCCAGCGGTCCCACCGGCGGCGACGCCATGCGGGCGTCCGCCGAACTCCCCGGCCGGTCCCAGGAGTCCACGACGCGGGTCGCCGCGCCGGCGGGGCGGCTCGGGACGGTGAGCCACGAAATCCACCACGGGATGCCGCGTGGTGCGTGTGCCGAACCGGGTACGCTGCCCGCCGGTTGGGGACGCAAAGGAGGAGTGGGCGTGCGCAGAGCCAGGGGCGTCATCCGCAGGGGGCTGGTGGCCGCCGCCGTCCTGGCCAGTGTGCTCGCGGCAGAGGGGTGCAGTGCGGACTCGGAGCCGACCGGCTCCCCGACCACAGGCTCCACCGACACGATGGCCTCCCCTAGTTGGGAGTTCGAGCATGTCTTCGACTTCCACGGACGTCTTGCCGATCTCGCCGCCCTGGCGGAGGACGACATCTGGGCGGTCGCGATCGAGAACAACGGGGACTCCAGCCGCCCGTTGCTGCACTTCGACGGCACGCGCTGGCAGCGAGGGCCCCTCCCCGAGACGTTCGGCACCACCGACTCGCCACTCGTGCTCCACGAGGTCGGCGAGAGTGCCCTGTGGCTGGAATGGCACAGCCCGGGAACGGACACCGATGTGAACTCCTGGGCGCTGTGGGACGGCGTCCGCTGGTCAGCGGTGCCGAACCCTCCGCCGGGCAGAGTCGAGCGCCTCGCGGCCGCGGGTCCGGAGGACATCTGGGTCCTCCTCGGGAACGATACCGCCCAGCACTGGGACGGCACTCGCTGGACCGCGAGCCGGCTGCCGTACGCCGCATCCGACCTGGCGGTGGCGGGACCCGACGACGTCTGGGCAGTCGGCGGCCGTTCCACCGGACCGGGTACCGAACAGGGCTCCGGCGAGCGCTACAGCCAGCCCGCCTCGATGCACTGGGACGGCACGTCCTGGAAGCCGGTGCGGACTCCGCAAGCCCGGTTCGCGGAGCCCATACCGCCGGAGGCCGGCGCGAGCCTCAACCGGGTCATCGCGCTCGACAGTGGTGAGGTGCTCGCATACGGCATGAACAGCTTCAACCACGGCGAGGGCGGGGAGGAACCCGCGGACGAGTTCATCCAGCTGCGCTGGGACGGCTCCCAATGGGTCGCGCAGCAGCCCGCACCCGGCGGGTGCGCCCGGCGGATCCCGGTGGCGCAGGACGACACGGGCCTGTTCCTCCACGGCAACTGGTTCCTGACCGGTGACGGCCGGTGCGTGAAGATCAAACGCCATCGCCTCCCCCTGTCGACCGGTGCCCGCAAGGGGTCGAACCAGTCGCTGTGGCTGGCGGAGGTCCACCGGATACCCGGCACCGACGAGTGGCTGGGCGCCGGGCATGTCCAGGTCAACCAGTCCGGCGATCCCTTCGGCGCCCCCGTCGTCGTTCGCCTGAAGCGCGGCCGCTGACGCCGTCGGCCGGGAGCGGCCGCGCCCGCGGAGACGCCGCTCTGTCCGGGTCCTCGACGGCCGAAACGGTGTCGCGAGGATCCGGCGGCACCATTCGCGTGCCCTACTGGGGCCGCGGGGAGCGGCTGTCCAAGGGGCAGCGTGCCGTCAACGTCTCCCACGCCGAGATCCGCACCTCGGAGAGCAGGCGGTGGCCACCCTGAGGTCGCGGCGACTTCTGTATCGCGGCCGACCCGACACGGCGGCCCCGGGCAACGCGCCAAGCGCTGCACGAGGCCGCCGTACCGCGGTCGGTTCCAGGGGCGGCACAAGCCGGCCCGCGGCGTTCAAGGGCTTGCGAGCGCGGTTCCGCGTCTGGTTGACGCCCCGCCACTTCGCCCGCTGTCATCGGCCGCGCGGGTGTCATTCGGTGATGTCGGCCTCCACGAAGACGACGTTCGCTCGCGGAAGGCGCCGTGCGGGTCGACTCCGGCCTCGACGGGCTGTGACGCCTCTCCCCGGAACGGCATGCCCCACGGTGTCGCCGCGATCCGCCTGGGGTGCGTTCTTCGGGTGTACGGGACCGGGAGGCCGGACCACCGGGGCCGGGAGAATTCCGGCCGATCAGTGTCCGGAACGACCGAGTCAGCCAACCACGCGCGAAATTCGATGCCTTCTAGCCGAATTCCCCGTCACGGACGCCGTCACGGAAAGCCGCCCATTCCGAGGCGGTGAACCGCAGAGGCGGCATGTCCTTGTTGTTCGAGTCGCGAACCGCGACGGATCCGTCGCCGAGTTCCGCCACCTCGACACAGTCCGGCCGGTATGGGCCGGAACTCTTGCTGCTCTTGACCCAGCGTGCTTCGCTGAGGTCGCGCGCGTACAGTTCGGCCTTTCTCGATTGCATCAGAAGCTCCGTTCGATGCTCGGATGTGTGTTCCCTACCCACCCACCCTTACTCTTCCTGTTCCCACCTCGCAACCGGCAAGTCCGGTACCGCCGATCGGGTCCCGGGAGGAACACCGATACCGCCACGACGCACGGTAATCGAGAAGCTTGGTGACACATCGCGGCCGGCGGGAGAAGAGCGCTCCGGCGGAATGCCCACACGGGGAACAATGGAAATGCGCGCCACCCGGCCCGGCCGGGCGGGCCCGGTGGCAAATCGCGGGCGGGGCAGATGTGTTCGGGGGCGGGAGACGGGGTCCGCCTCCCGCCCACGACCCCGCGGGCGCGGTCAGCCGCGCGCGACGAGGTCCAGTACCCGCGCCATCTCCTCCAACGTGGCATCGACGTTCGGAGCGGTCATGTTCTCGATCATGAAATGGTCGATACCGGTCCGCTCGCCCAGCATCTTGACGATGTCCACGAGCCGGCCGACCGGTACACCCTCGGACGGGTTGACGCGCATGATCGTGTCGATCTCGCCGGGGTCACGCCCCGCCTCCGTGGCCGCCGCGTGAATCACCGCCCGCTGGGCCAGCACCGCGTCCACATCGAGGTATTCCGGCACCACGCACGCGGGAAGCCAACCGTCGGCCCGCCGGCCGATGCGCTTGAGCGCGGCGCCGGAGAAGCCGCCGATGTAGAACGGCAGCCGCGGCTTCTGCACCGGCTTCAACGGCGCGTACTGGAGGGGGACTTCGATGTGGGCGCCGTGGTACTCCACCGGGTCCCGGGTCCACAGCAGCTCCAGCGCGTCCAGCAACTCGTCCATCCGGGCGCCGCGCTTGCGGAAGTCGACGTTCGCGCTCTCGAACTCCTCGATGGACCAGCCCACACCGAAGCCCGGGATCAGGCGGCCCCCACTGACCAGGTCGATCGTGGTCAGGCTCCTGGCCAGTTGCACCGGCGGATAGAGCGGCGCGATCAGGACGTGCGCCCCGAGCCTGACCCTCTCCGTCACGGCCGCCGCGATGCCCAGCATGACGAACGGGTCCGCGGCCGTCCGGTACACCTCGGGAATGTGGTTGCCCACGCCGCCGGCCCCGACCTTGGGATGGACCGGGACGAAGTTCCGGTCGCCCACCCACAGGCTCGCCGCCCCGGCCTTCTCCGCCTCGCGCGCGAACTCGGCCGCCCGGTCCACCTCGTGGGCGGCGTTGTTGAGATAGGGGATCGCGAATCCGATCTGCATCTGCACTGTCCTTCGTTCGGGGAGCCATGGGGGGATGGGTGCCGGCCGGTCTCGTGACGGCGCGTGCCACGCCGCACCGGATCGGGCAGGCCGGCCTGGTCGTCGACCTCGCCGAACCGGCCCGGAACACGCCGAGGCGGCACTCCGCGAGGGAGCCCCGCACGACCCCTGACGCGCCACCCGGGCGAAGCGACACACAGTTCAATATACTTGCCACGTCAAGTACATACCCCGGGGGTCGGACTCGCGGCCCCGGCTCCCCTCCGGCTCCGGCTCCCCTCCACCCCCGGCGGCGCCACTTACCAGGGATTAGCCGCTTATCCGCGCCTTGGGGCGGCCCCGCGCCCGGCCGCACCGTTGGGGCATGACCACCGACCGAACCCCGCACGGCCCCGCGCAGGAGGCCGCCACCGACGAACTGGCACGCCTGGTGGACCGCCTCGCCCGCACCACCGGGACCGCACCGGAGGCCGTCCTCGCCCGCATCCCGGACGAACTGCTCAACGGGCTCTTCCTGCTGCGCGCCCACCAGGTGCGCACGGCCGCGAACCGGGCGGCCCACGGTT
Source organism: Streptomyces sp. NPDC026673 (assembly GCF_040638135.1). Classification (NCBI taxonomy): domain Bacteria; kingdom Bacillati; phylum Actinomycetota; class Actinomycetes; order Kitasatosporales; family Streptomycetaceae; genus Streptomyces; species Streptomyces sp. NPDC026673. The sequence goes on from NZ_JBEZXR010000010.1 coordinate 21,379, forward strand.
CATTCCTGCGGTGAGGAGGGCCCCGGCGGGGTGTCCGCCCGGACCCTCCGCCGACGCGGGCGGATTCGGGTGCACCGCCGTCCGCGGGCCCCGGTTCGGGGGCGGGCAGGTCGAGCCACCCGTCCGGACCTGCCGGACTGCGCGCACGGCACGGTCGGCACGAGGCTGGAGTCCGCGCCCACGGCGGCGGTACCGCGAACCGGCACGGCCACGGTTCCGGGCGCCGCCGTTCCACGGCACGCCGTGGCCCTCGGCGCGACCCGTGCCCCTCCAGGAGCGTGATGAGCATGGCGCGCAACCGCCGACTGATCCTGAGCTCGCCGCCCGAGGTCTGGCGGCTGCTGTCCGACGGCCGCCGCTACGGGGAGTGGGTGACGGGAACACAACACGTCCTCGACGCGGACCCGCACTGGCCGGACGTGGGCGCGCGCCTCAAGGTCCGCGTCGGCGCCGGCCCTCTGACCCTCGACGACACCTGCGTCGTCCGCGTCTGCGAGCCGCAGCGCCGGCTGGAGCTGGAATCCAAGGCGGATCCCTTCGGCGCCGCCCGCATCGCGATGCGCTTGATCCCCTGGGGCGTGAACACCCTGTTCACCCTCGACTGGCACCCACTGCGCGGCCCGGGAACGCGCATGCACGGACTGCCCGTCGACTACCTCGTCGCGATCCGCAACGGCATGATGCTGACCAAACTGGCCCGGATCGCCGTGCGCGAGCACGAAACGGGTCCGCGAGGCACCTGACCGCGACTTCCCTCGCCGCGCGCTCCGCTCCCGACGGCGCGCCTCGACGTCCGCCGCCGAGGCTGCCGGGGTTTCACCGCGGAGAGGTGTAGCGGGCGCCGGGTCGCAGGCGTACCGCCCGGACGACCGCCGCCCTGCCGGGCGCGGAGGGAGGACGGTGGTCTTGGCAGCTCCGGCAGAGTTCGTGCCGGCCTTGGTCGGTGATCACGGTTCCCCAGCCGAGGCATGCGCCGCAGTCGCGGGCCAGGGCCGGGTTGGCGCGGGGAGCGGGGTGGTGGGGCAAGCCGTCGGCTCCTCGTGTCATGAGAAAGCCCTCCGTCACTACCTTCCGGGATTTTGCACAATTATTACGGATTCATCCGCGATGTGCCTGTTCGCGGCCGACGACGGCTGCGGCAAAGATCCCCGGGGCCGCCGTCACGCTCGCCAGATGTTGTCGAAAGCCGCCTTCTCGATCGAACGCCGCTGCCGCACCGTCTGCAGTTCCTCCACGGCGTCGTTGACCGCCGCCAGCACGGTCGCCACCGCGTCGTCGTCCACACCCGCCGTCCGTGCCTCCGGGCCCGCCGGAACCCCGGCGGCGGAGGCGAGGGCGACCAGGACGGGTTCCCCGGACCGCCAGCGGCCCACGGCCTCCTCGCGGGCGGGAGAGTCGGCCAGCACCGGTCGTCCCGTCGCCCAGGGCCGCCGGCGGGGACGTTCCATGGTGGTCTGCCCGGCCTCCCGCAGGTCGTCCCGGTAGGCCGATGACAGATCGCGGCCCCGGCGCCACAGCCAGTCCTCGACCGACTCGTACGGCGCCTCGGCGACGAGCAGGGAGGCGGCCAGGTCCAGCAGCCGATCCCCCGTGGGCGCTCCGGGACCCGGTACGAGACGGTCCCCGTCAAGGGTGACGGCTCCGGTGGCGAGCAGATCGACCACCTCGGCCCCCGCCAGCGCCAGTGACAGGTCGCCCTCCTCCACAGGAGGGCTGGGTTCCGCGTCCATGGTGACGATCAGCAGGTCCCGCGGTGTGGTCATGACGGCTCCCGTCGCAGACATCGTCAGGTGACGATACGTCGCCGCGCGGCGGGGCCCCGACGCCGACGCGGCCGGTGGCGGCTCCGGGTCGCGTCCGGGAGTGCCCGCAGGGCAGGCCGTCCTCCTGCGGGAGGAACCGGCCGTCGTCCTCCCGATCGGCCGTGCGCGGCCCGGGGGCCGCGGCGGACGGTTCCGGGCATACGGACGAAACCCGGTGAACGCCGCGCGCCTCTGCGCCCGTGCCGGGTACCAGGCATCAGGTACCCCTCCCCCGTGCGCAGAAGGGATCCGTCATGACGGACCAGAACGCCGCCACCGGCCTGATCGGACCCGACACCGACCTGGACCAGGTCTTCGAGCTCGCCCAGCAGCTGCGCGTGGACTCCGTGCGCGCCAGCACGGAGGCCGGTTCCGGGCACCCCACCTCCAGCCTGTCCGCGGCCGACCTGATGGCCGTGCTGATGGCGCGCCATCTGCGGTACGACTGGCAGGAGCCGGACAACCCGGCGAACGACCACCTGATCTTCTCCAAGGGCCACGCCTCGCCCCTGCTGTACGCGATGTTCCACGCCGCCGGAGCCGTCGACGAGCGCGAGCTGCTCACCACGTACCGCACCTTCGGCGCGCGCCTCCAGGGGCACCCCACCCCCGTCCTGCCCTGGGTGGACGTGGCGACCGGATCGCTGGGCCAGGGCATCGCCTACGGGGTGGGCATCGCCCTGGCCGGACGCGACCTCGAACACCAGCCGTACCGGGTGTGGGTGCTGTGCGGCGACAGCGAGATGGCCGAGGGCTCGGTCTGGGAGGCGCTGGACAAGGCCGGGCAGCGTCGGCTGGCCAACTTCACCGTGATCATCGACGTGAACCGGCTGGGCCAGCGCGGGCCCACCGAACTGGGCTGGGACACCGACGCCTACGCCCGCCGCGTCGAGGCCTTCGGCTGCCGCGCCCTGGTCGTGGACGGCCACGACCTCAAGGCGATCGACCAGGCGCTGCACACCGCCGCCGACGGCCGGGCACCCACCGTCATCGTGGCCAGGACCGTCAAGGGCGAGGGCGTCTCGGAGGTCGCCGACGCCGAGGGCTGGCACGGCAAGCCCCTGCCCGCCGACCTCGCCGAGCGCGCCGTCGCCGAGCTGGGCGGGGTGCGCCACCTCACCGTCCGCGGTCCCCGGCCGCCCGAGGGCGGGCAGCGTCCCGCGCCCGCCGCCGACGCCGCCGTGGAGCTGCCGCGCTTCCGCGTAGGCGACGAGGTCGCGACGCGGGTGGCCTTCGGGAAGGCCCTGGTCGCCGTGGGGGCCCGCCCCGATGTCGTCGTCCTCGACGCCGAGGTCGGCAACTCCACCCACGCGGAGGACTTCGCCAAGGCGTATCCCGAGAGGTACTTCGAGACCTACATCGCCGAACAGCAGATGATCGCCTCGGCGGTCGGAATGGCCGTGCGCGGTTACCGGCCCTACGCCGCGACCTTCGCCGCCTTCCTCACCCGCGCCCACGACTTCATCCGGATGGCCGCGATCTCGCAGATCTCCATGGCCCTGTCCGGAAGTCACTGCGGTGTCGAGATCGGTGCCGACGGGCCGTCCCAGATGGGCGTGGAGGACCTCGCCATGATGCGCTCGGTCCACGGGTCCACCGTGCTCTACCCGGGCGACGCCACCTCCGCCGCCGCCTTGACCGCCGCCCAGGCCGACCTCGCCGGCATCTCCTATCTGCGCACCACCCGCGGCGCCTACCCCGTCCTGTACGGGCCCGACGAGACCTTTCCCGTCGGCGGGTCCAAGACCCTGCGCGCCTCCGACGACGACCGGGTCACCCTCATCGGCGCCGGCATCACGCTCCACGAGTGCCTCGCCGCGGCGGAGGCACTGGCCGCCGACGGCATCCCGGCCCGGGTGCTCGACCTGTACTCCGTCAAGCCCGTGGACGCCGAGACCCTGGCCCGGGCGGCGCGGGACACCGGTGCCTTCGTCGTCGCGGAGGACCACCACCCCGAGGGCGGCCTGGGCGAAGCGGTCCTGTCCGCCCTCGCCGAACGGCGCGCATCGCCGGCCGTCGTCCACCTGGCGGTTCGCGACCTGCCCGGCTCCGGCACCGCGAGCGAACTCCTGGACGCCGCGGGCATCTCCCGCACCCACATCGCCGAGGCCGCCAAACGGCTTGCGGCACGCTGACGCGCGGCCTCCCCGGCGCGCTCCTCCCCGGGAGGCGGCTCGCCGGACCCGGAGCGCCGTCACCCGGGCGGCCCCATCCACGCGACCCCGGAGCGCCGGGCCGGCGAGCCGGTCCCCGCCGCGGGAAGGCGCACCGGAACCGGTGCCGTCCGCGATCGGCGGGGCCGCCCCACCGGGCGATCTTCAGGCGCTTCGCTCAGGCTGGTGCCGGTGCCCGCCCCACCGGGCGGCCCCGTCGCAGGAACGGCGGCCTCATCGGCCGCCGACGACACCCCACGAGGGAGTACGGCATGACAGTGACGACGGATGCGCTCCTTCCGGCGTTGGAGGACGTGCGGAAGGCACACACCGCGGTGGTCGACCGGTTCAGGGCCGACATGGCCGTCACGCCCGCCGGCCCGCACCGGCAGGCACTGGAACGTCATGCCGCGCAGACGCAGAGCCACATCACCCGCATCGGCGACCACGTCCGGGGCATCCGCCCGCGCCGCCTGCTGCGGGACACCGGGGACATGGTCCAGACGGCCTCGGCGGACGCCGTTCGCGTCGCCCTGCTCCCGGTGAACGCCGGGGCCCGGATGGTGCGCGCGGTCCTGCCCGGACGGCCGCCGACCGGCGAGCACCAGGTGCTCCGCAACACCGAGGACGAGTACACCGCCACCGCCCGGGCGCTGGCGGCCTGCCGGGCCGGGGAGAGCATCGCGGGCCTCGCCCAGGACGAGAAGGCCGCGGCGCTGCTCTCCGTGCTGCGCCGCCAGGACGAGGAACTCCTGCGCACCTTGGAGTCCTGCATCGAGGAACAGGCGCTGGCGGTCGCCGCGGCGGCCGGTGAGAACCACGACGGCGGTCTCGCCCGTACCGCGGCCCACGCGGTGGCCGGAGCCGTCGACCGGGTGCGGCACGCCGCCTGGACCGGCGGACGGCGGACGGCCCACTCCGCCGCCGAGGCGGTCCGCGGGATGCCGCCCGTCTCGTGGATGGCCGAGCGCGTCCAGCACGCGGCTCCCCGGGAGCAGAAGCTGCCGCTCCCCAGTTACGACCGGCTCGCCGTTCCCGAGATCATCGAGCGGCTGCGCGAACTCTCCCAGGTGGAGCTGTCCGTGATCGAGGACCACGAGCGGGCGCATGGCGACCGGGTCGGCATTCTCAACGCCATCGAGAATCTGCGGGGCGACGAGCCGTGGCCCGGCTACGACCGCATGAACTCCGACCAGATCACGGCCCGCCTGCGGAACGCCGACGCCCTGCTCGCCCGGCAGGCGATGGACTACGAGAAGCGGCATCTCCAGCGCCCGGCCGTCGTCAGCGCCGCCAAGCAGCGCGTGCGCGTCGCCGTCTGACGCCGGCGCCATCCGGGCGTCGACTCGGCGAAGCGGACCACGACGGGCCCACCGGCCGATGCCGGTGGGCCCGTCGTCGTGGCGGGCAGCTCATGGCGACGGGAACCCGCCTCCTGTCGCGCGCTTTAGGCGCCGCCCGACGACGACAAGGACAGCGCCGAGGGCGGGGCCCCGGGCACATCCGGTCTGTCGCTTCGTCGATATATGATCCGCGCGCGGCTCCGCCGGGGTCGCCACTCCGGCCCGCGGGCGAGACGCACCAGAGAAAGAGCCAGACCCCTCATGAACGCATTGGTCCCCCCGTCGGTCACGGAGCAGTCCGAGGCCGAGGCGATGTTCCGGTTCGAGACGGCAGCGCCCGAGTCCGTACGGCAGGCGCTCGGGATGACCGCCGCCCGGATCGGCGGCGGGGTCGTGCTGTCGATGCGCAACGACCCCACCACGTACTGGAGCAAGGCACTCGGCTTCGGCGTCACCACCCCTGTCACGGCCGACGTGATCGGGGAGGTGTGCGACTTCTACCGCTCGCAGGACAACCCGCGGGCCGTCATCCAGATCGCGCCCGCCTTCCTGCCCGGGGACTGGGACGACATCCGCGGCCGCGAGGGCATCACCGAAGGGTCGTCCTGGGTCAAACTCGTCTGCCCGGCCGACGAGGCCGTCGCCCGTGCCGAAGCGGTGGAGCCGCCCGGGGCCGGGATGCGCGTCGCACCGCTGGAGCCGGAGCGGGCGCGGGAATGGGGAGCGGTCGTGACCCGCGCCTTCGGCATGCCCGAGGAGCACTACGCGCAGATGACCGCCGCCTCGGCCGGCACGCCGGGGTGGCATCCGTTCGCGGCCTGGCTGGACGGGGAGATCGTCGGCACCGGGACGATGCACGTCCGCGGTGAGACGGCTCAGATGTTCGCCGGCGCGGTGCTGCCGCACGCACGCAAGCGCGGCGGCCAGACCGCGCTGCTGGCCGCCCGGGCGAGGAAGGCGCGCGAACTCGGCTGCCGCGTCCTGGTCGCGGAGACCGGCGCCGAGGCGCCCGGCACCCACAACTCCTCGCTGCACAACATGCTCCGGCTCGGCTTCGAGGTCGCCTACGAACGCCGCAACTGGATCTGGCAGGCGTCCCCCGAGGCGTGACGCCGGACGCACGAATCCGTTGGCGCGCCCGGGTCGTACCGCCTCTTTCCGTCTGCCGTCCCTCGCGAAACGGCCTGTGCCCGCTCCCCGCGGAGCGGGCACAGGCCGCAACGCCGCGATGCCCTCGCCGCCTTGCGGCGCACGCCTCCGGATGGGCGAGAGCTTCGGCACCCTCGTCCGCGAAGCGGACGCCACCCCGCGGGCCGCACAATACGTGGGGCCCTCCGGGCCCGGCGGCGTGGCGCGAAGGTGTCCCCACCGGCCGGGCTTTCTTGTCGTATCCGCGCCGAATCCGGCCCCGATGCGGTATCACTGACCCGACCACCCCCGGGAAGACCGCGGAACGGACCGGGCCGCCATCGCGCTGAGTCCGCGGACGCCACCGGGGCGCAACAGACGTGGGACGACACGGCGGCCGTCACTGGCGCCGGTGCACGCTTCGGCATTCGGCATTCGGAGCAGAGCGCGCTCCGGAGGAAGGACAACGCGATCGACACGCGATGTTCCGCGGCCTGCAAACCGGACGACACGCACAATGGGCAGGATTTACCGCAGACAGGTCCCTGCCGGCGCCCGGCTGCGAACGGCGGGGTCGGATGCGCGCCAACAACGAGACCAGGGCCGAACATCCCGGAGGGCTCCCGGTGACCTTCTCCTCGACATCGACATCGCCATCGACATCGGCCACGCCTCAGCCATCGGCCCCGAGCGACCGCAACCGGCTCGCGGCGGCCGTCGTCCTGCACGACGGCCGCGTCCTGGTGGTACGCCGCAGCCTCACCGAAAGGTTCCTGCCCGGGATCTGGGGTGTGCCCTGCGGCAAGATCGCCGCCGGGGAGTCCACCGAGGTCGCCGTGCTGCGGGAACTCCACGAGGAGACCGGGCTGGCGGGCCAGGTCGTGTGCGCGGCGGGCGAACGCTCGTTCGTCAGCGAATGGGACGGACGCGTGGTGTGCAACGTCCAGTCCAACTTCCTGATCCGTCCGCTCGACTTCGAGATCGTGCTCCCCGAACCCGACCAGGAGTACCGCTGGCTCGCCACGGCGGACCTGGACCACGCGGACCTGGACGAACACAACCTGGGCACCATCCGGCAGGCACTCGCCGCTCAGGCGAGCAACCCGCTCAACCGCCGGAGCTCGCAGGCGTAGTCGGCGAGGTTCAGCGGCCGCTTCACGACGCTGGCCGGAGCCGGTCTCCCGGGCTCGGTGTACACATCGGTCCGGGACCGCAGGGCCACGGTCTCCAGGAACAGCGTGGCCGAGCCGGGTCCCCGGCTCTGCACCACCTGGTGCGGCTGTCCGGCGTCCAGGCAGTAGCGGCTCCCCGCGGTCAGGCTCAGATCCGCCGACATCCGCAGCCGGGCCGAACCGACGGGCCGGATCAGCCACTCGGTGTCCCCGGCGGTGACCTCTTCCTCGTAGGCCGTCACCTCCGTCGCCGTGCCGGCCTCCCATTCCGCGCGCCCGGTGGCGTCCGGGCCGCCCTGCACGCCCTGGGCGGTGTAGAGCCGCATGCGCAGCTCGCCGCGCAGCACGGCCGAGGCGAAACCGAAGCGGTGGTTGTGGATGTGTTCCGTGCCCCCGCCCGGCGACGTCGTGCCGCCGGGGCCGGGGCCGGCGACGGCGGTTCGGGGCCGCCATACGTGAGCGCGCAGCATGTACGCCGGGCGGCCGACCAGCAGCATGACCTTGTCGAAGCCCAGGGCGTGCCGGTAGGAGAGCCCGGCCCGTTGCGCCGCGGCGTCCTGGCGGCTGTCCGCCTCGGCCGCCAGCTCGTCCAGCAGCGGCGCCAGCAGGTCCGCGTCGAGGAGTTCGCCCATGGCTTCCAACGCCTCCTGCGCGGCAGACCGGTGGGCTCCCGTGGCCCCCGCGCCCAGGCGCCGGTCCAGGATCCCGGCCACCGTGCGGATCGTCCTCATGGCGCCACCTCCAACTCGACCATGCACAGCGCGTGGTCGGAGAAGCCGTAGCGCACGGAACTGCGCCGCAGATCCAGCCCCGCACCGAGCAGCACGTCGTCCACCGCCATGCCGATCCGCGAGGTCCCCGCCGTGATGGCGCTGGTGAGCCTGCGGTCCGGCAGCCGGTCCAGCAGCAGGTCCCTGCGTTCGGTGTTCAGGTCGGCGCAGAGCAGGAGAGGCCCTTCGGGCAGCGCCCGGACGAACTCGGCCAGGCCTTTCCACACGCCGTCGGCCACGGGGTCCTCCGCCGCCGCGCCGAACAGGTGGAACGGGTGCAGGTGGACATTGCCCACCCAGACCTCCGACGCCCCGTGCCGGAGCCGGCCGAACAGCACGCCCTTGTCCCAGCTCACGATCTCGCCGCGCGGGGTGGGCTGCCGCAGTCCGGGATTGGGCAGGAGCGCGCGCGCCTCGGCCCGCCAGGGCTGCCGCGCCAGCAGTGCCAACCCCGCCCGGGCCCCCGGCAGGTGCATCGCCGGCGAGTAGGGGAAGGTCAGCCGGTGGGGCAGACCCAGGGTCCGGGACACCTCCTCCAGGAGCGGCGACCTGTCCCCCTCCGTGAACGCCACTTCCTGGAGCGCGAGGACGTCGGGACGGAATCCGGCCATGTCGGCCGCCAGGGCCTCGGCGACCGGGCGACCGGGATCGTGCAGCGGCACGCCCTCGCGGATGTTCCATCCCACGACGCGCAAGGTCGTGGACTCCCGGGCGAGTGTTCCGGGGGGCCTCCCGGGCATGTCCATCACACCCCTCCCGTGCCGGCCAGGGCGTAGGCACGGAGCACCGCGAGACCTTGGTAGGTCATCCAGATCGGCCGCCGTTCCCGGTCGTCGTCCCACTCCCAGACGCCGTCCCGCTCCGCGGCACGCACCCGGGCCACGGCATCGGACAACCGCGCCCGCAGGCGCGCCTCCCCCGCGGGGTCCCCCGGGAAGACGTCCGGGCCCGCGCCCAGCAGTGCCTTGGCCACCCAGGCGGCGGTGAAGTGGCGTACGACGATGTGGTCCACGCCCCGGGCGGGTTCCGGCAGTGCGCGCCGCAGGTGTTCGGTCTGGTGGTCCAGACTCTCGCATCGGGTGAGCCAGTCGATGCCCTGCTGCCGTGCCAGCCGGGCCTGGTTGTCCTCGCCGAGCACCACGGCGGCCCGGGTGAGCGCCACCACCGCGTACGCGGTGTGCGCCTGGGACGGCAGCGGTGGGCGGCGATGGCCGGTGCCGTCCGGCAGCCAGTGTCCCCAGCACAGCAGGTCGTCCCGCGCGGGGTCGCGCAGGGTGCCGGCGACCAGCGCGGCCCGCAGGGCGGCGAGTCGGGTGGACGCGGGGGCGGCCCGGACCAGGCCGCGGAGGACGGCGGTCGCCACATAGGTGCGCGACAGGCCGTCCGGGTCGGCGCCGGGTGCCACCATCCGTTCCAGGGCGCCGACCGCGTCCGCCAGCCGGTCGGCGCCCAAGCCGGCCCGGCTCAGCGCTCCGACCACCAGCGCGCTGACCTCGGGCCGGCTGACCCCGACACCGGTGCGCGCGGCCCACCCGCCGTCGGCGAGCCGCAACCGCCACAACGTGTCCACCAGCGCGGGCGCGTCCAACCGGCCGTCCGGGCGGGCGAGTTCCAGGGTCAGGTGCAGGCCGTAGGCGGTACCGATCGCGGTGGGCCGCTCACCGGCCTCTCCGCCCTCCAGGAAGTGCGGCCAGCCGGTGAGCCGCCCGCTGTCCGGGTCGTCGTGCGTGGACCGGCACTGCAGCAGCGTGGCCGTCGTTCCCTCCATCAGCGTGGTCAAGTCGCCGACGGGGGACCGCCCCGCCGCGGCCGCAGCGGTGGGCACGGTCGTCTGCTGCTCGCTGCGGCGCCGCGCGAGGACCGCGGCGACCAGCACCATCAGCCCGGCGGACACCCCTGCCAGTCCGGACACCGCGTAGCGGGCCACCCCACCCGACATGTCCTCCGGCAGCACGCCGAAGAGGGACTGGAACACCGCGTATCCCGCCGCCAGCGGGCCGTACCGGGCGAGCCGGATCAGCCCGAGCGTGCCGCGAGGGTGCTCGGCGGGCGGTGCAGGGGGGTCGGAGTCCGGTGTCGCGGCTTGAAGTTGACGGACGGCCATGCGGACTCCCCCCACATCCCCATCCATGAAGCGGCGTTCCCGGGACCGCGGGACGGATCCACGATCGCGGGGACACCGATCAGGAGATTTCTCGCCTCAGTATGACTTTTCCGCGGGCGGCGTGTCACGACCTCGCACCCGGACATCGTGTTCCGCGGGTGGCTGCGGCCTCGGGTCCGCGGACCGCGGCGCCGCCGGCACGTCCGACTGATCGGCCGGTTCCCGGAAGTCGAAGGCCGCCTTGAACTCGCGCAGTCCCGCCTCGTCCTCGGTTCCGGCGAGCGCTCTTTCGGCGAGTGACCGCGGTTGGAGGTCGCTCAGGCGGAGATCGGAGAACTCCGGGCCGAGTTCCCTGCGGATCCCGGCTTGGGCGGTGTCCGAGAACGACCGCACCTTGCGGAGGAAGGCGGATGCCTCGGAGATCGCCTTGGGGAGCTTTTCCGGGCCGAGGACGACGATCGCGATCACGAGGACGGCGAGCATCTCCAGCGGGCCCATGTCGAAGAACATGCGTGGCCTCCTGGGCGGTTGCGGTTCGCGGGCGGGAGCGGGAGCAAGAGCCGGCGCGGCTCAGCGGCCGCTGTCGGTCTCGTGACGGGCCGGGAGTGGCGAGGGCTCGTCGGGGCCGGGGCGCGCCGCGTCCGCGCGGGCACGGCGGCGGTCGTTGACCCAGGAGACGCCGCAGGCGGCCAGGTACAGCGCGGTGATGGGACCGGCCAGGGCCAGCATGCTCAGCGGGTCGCTGCTGGGCGTGGCGACGGCGGAGAAGACGGTGACGCCGATGACCATGTGCCGCCACCAGCCCGTCATGCGGCGGGCGCTGAGGACGCCCGCCAGGTTGAGCATGACCAGGACCAGCGGGAGTTCGAAGGAGAGCCCGAAGACGACGACCATGCGGGTGGCCAGGTCCAGGAAGTCGTCGACGGGCAGGATGTTGGTGGCCCGGTCCGGGGTGAAGGAGATCAGCACCCGTGCCGTCGTCGGCAGGACGGCGTAGGCGAGCGCGGCACCGGCCAGGAAGAGGGGGATGCCGGTGGCGAGGAAGGCGAGTCCGTACTTCCTCTCGACGCGGTGCAGTCCCGGGGCGAGGAAGGCCCACAGCTGGTAGAGCCAGACGGGGCTCGCGGCGATGAGCCCGGCGGTCAGTGAGACCTTCAGGGCGAGGGTGAAGGGCGCCAGGAGACCGTTGGTGGCGATCAGCCCGCATCGCCCGGACGAGGGTGGTCCCTGCCCCTCGGCGGCGGTGCAGCCGGGCAGGGGCGCGATGACGAAGTCGACCAACTGCTGGTAGAACAGCCCCGCGACGAGCGTCGTGGCGAGGATCGCGCCGGTCGCCTTGAGCAGGCGGTTGCGCAGTTCGCGGAGGTGACCGGTCAGGGTCATGCGCCCCTGGGGGGCCTGGGTTGCGACGGTGAGCACGAGCGGACCTCGGTTCTTGTCTCGCAGGCGACTGACGGTGCCGAGCGGTCAGTTCACCCCGAATGCGTCCCGGGAAGGGTCGTGGACCGTGGCCTGCCGCCGTACCGGCGAGGCGTGCGGGGTGTGCTCGGAGGTGGTACGGCCGGTGGAACCGGCCTGCACGGGGACCGGCTCCGCCGCGGTGGCGGTGTCCTCCTCCCGTTCCCGCATGGCCCTGGTCTCGCTCTTGAGGATGCGCATGGACTGCCCGAGCGAGCGGGCCATGTCGGGCAGGCGCTTGGCGCCGAAGATCAGGATGACGACGACGAGGATGAGCAGGAGCTCGGGCGCTCCGAGTTTGCCGAACATGCCGGGTGCCTTTCGGGTCGGGAGCGCGGTGGCTCCGTCGTACGGGGGTGGTTTCGGAGTGGGGGGGACACCGCGGACGGGGTGGCCGAGTGCCTGGAGGCGGTTGCCCGGCCACCCCGCCCGGGTGGGGGCGTACGCGCGGCTTCGAGCCCGATGGTCAGCGAAGCGGCCGGAAGCCCGCGCGGAGTTCCCGGGTGAACAGCCGCGGCTGCTCCCAGGCCGCGAAGTGCCCGCCCCTGGGCAGCTCGTTGTAGTGGATGAGCTGGGGATAGGCGCGCTCCGCCCAGCTCTTGGGGGTCCGGTAGAGCTCGTCGGGGAAGACGCTCACGGCTGTCGGCAGGGAGACTCCCTTGACGCCGAAGAAGGAGGTCGTGTTCTCGGCGTAGAGACGAGCCGAGGAGAGCGCCGTCCTCGTCAGCCAGAACAGCGTGATGTTGTCCAGGACGTCGTCGCGCGACAGTCCGCCGGGGTGGCCGGCGAAGGCCCGGGAGATCAGGTCCAGGCTGGCCGCGTCGTGGTCGAGCATGAACGCCGCCAGGCCGACGGGAGAGTCCACCAGCCCGGTCAGCGACTGCGGGCGCGAACCCATCATGTAGGCGTAGTAGACGTGCCGGTACACGAAGTCCAGCTGCTTCACCGTCGCCTTCTCCTCGTGCGACAGGACGGTCCCGGCGGGCAGGGGGTTGCCCTTCACGAGTGCCTGGTCGATGGCGGGCGGCACCACGCCGGGCATGTTGGTGTGGATGCCGAGCAGTCCCCTGGGTTCCTGCACGGCCATGAGGTCGGTGACGACGGCTCCCCAGTCGCCGCCCTGGGCGACGTACTCGGTGTAGCCCAGGCGCTTCATCAGCTCGGCCCAGGCGCGGGCGATGCGCTCGGGGCCCCAGCCCTTGGCGGTGGGCTTGCCGGAGAAGCCGTAGCCGGGCATGGACGGGATGATCACGTGGAAGGCGTCCGAGGCCCTGCCGCCATGGGCGGTGGGGTTGGTGAGCGGCTCGATGATCTTCATCTGCTCGATGATCGAACCGGGCCACCCGTGGGTGATGACGACCGGCAGGGCGTTCCGGTGCCGCGAGCGGACGTGGATGAAGTGGATGTCCAGCCCGTCGATCTCGGTGATGAACTGCGGGTAGGAGTTCAGCTTCGCCTCGACCGCCCGCCAGTCGTACTCCGAGGCCCAGTAGCGAGCGAGCGCCTTCATGGTCGCCAGTTGGGTGCCCTGCGACTGGTCGGTGACGGTCTCCTTCTCGGGCCAGCGCGTGGCGATGATGCGCCGGCGGAGGTCGGCCAGGTCCGCGCGCGGGAAGTGCACGCGGAAGGGGCGGATGCGCCCGCCCGCCGACGGGCCGCGGCCGGTTCCCGTCCCGGCCGCCGCTGCCGCCTGGGCGGGGAACAGGCCGAGCGAGCCCCCGATCGCCGCGGCGGACGCGGCGGCCGCCGAGGTGGAGAGAAAGGCCCGTCGCGAGTGCGCCGGAATGATGTCGGACATGGTGACCTCCTGGGGTCGTCGATGTGGGGGTGGAGCGCTGCCGGCCCGGCGTCGTCGCGGTGGCCGTGGAGGTGCGGTGGCCGGCCCGGAGCCGGTGGTCGCACGGGGAATGGGTGACCGCCCTCGGGAGCGGGGTGCCGGCACCAGGTCCGACACGGTCGTCCGCGGAGATGAGCGGTGGCCGTGAAACCCTGCCGCGGGGAACTGCGGCGGTCTCCGGGGCCTTGGGGTCGCCGACCCGGCTCGATGTCGCGGGTCCTCTTCACGGGGCCCGCCGGCCCCCGCTCACCCTTGTTGTCGAAGCTACGGGACATTTCCCTTGTGTGCAAGTAAAAATTGAACGTGGAAAACGTGGCAAAGCTAATTCATTCGAGCCGCGCACCGAGCGCCAAGCGTCCGGGGATAATTCCGCCCTCACAGACTCCCGCGCCTACCATTTAGGCGTGCGCAATACAATCGCGTCCACGGACATTGTGGAGTATGCTGCTCATACAGAGCACCATCGCGAGGGAGAGGAGCTGCGATGAGCGAGATCACGTCTGACGTCGGGCAGACGGGCAGCGGCGAGGTCAGCCTGCTCCTGGAGGACCAGATGTGCTTCGCCCTCTACGCGGCCCAGCGGGCGATGACGAATCGCTACCGCCCACTGCTCGAAGAGTTCAACCTGACCTACCCCCAGTACCTGGTGATGCTGGTGCTGTGGCAGCACGGCGCCCTGCCCATCAAGAGCCTGGGTTCGCTCCTGCAGCTCGACTACGGCACTCTGACGCCGCTGCTGAAGCGCCTGCAGGCGCACGGGCTCATCCGGCGTGAGCGCCAGGCCAGCGACGAGCGTTCCGTCCAGATCAGCCTCACCGAGCAGGGCACCGAACTGCGCGAACGCGCCCGCGTCATCCCCGCCGTGATGGGAGAGGCGGTCGGCCTCACGATGCAGGAGGTCGTGGACGCCAAGGCGCTCCTCGAGCGGCTGACGGCCAACCTGGCGGCGGGCCGCTGACAGGGCAGCCGCCGCCGGACCGGACCGCCGCGGGCGGCGTCATCGCAGCCCGTCCGGGCAGGGCCCCCACGACGGGACCGCGCGGGGCGCCTCGTCACGGCGACTGGTCCTACAGGTCGAGCAGCGCCTGCTCGACGGCTTCGGTCAGCGCCGGGTGGATGTACAGCACGTCCCGGCCGACCTGATCGACCGTCTGACCCAGCGTCATCGCCTGGATGAGCGGCTGGATGAGCGTCGCGGCCTGGGGACCGATGATGTGCGCGCCCAGGATGGTGCGGTCGGCCGGGTCGGCCAGGACCTTCACGAAACTGGTGGTGTCCTCCAGCGCCCAGCCGTACGCCGTGTCCGCGTAGTCGCGCACGCTCACCAGGTAGTCGATCCCGTCGCGCCGGGCCACCTGCTCGGTCAGCCCGACACCGGCGATCTGCGGGCTGGTGAACACCGCGTGCGGGGCGACCCTGTTGGGCAGGGTGCGCACGTCCTCCGGGTGGAGCAGATTGTGCCGCACCAGGCGCGATTCGGCGTTGGCCATGTGCTTGAGCTGGAAGTGGTTGGCCGCGTCGCCCAGCGCCCAGACCCCGGGCACCGAGGTGCGGTAGGCGTCGTCGGTGACGATGTGGCCGTGTCCGTCGAGTTCCAGCCCGCCCGCGGCCGCGTCCATCCGGTCGGTGTTGGGCCGGCGGCCGGCGCACACGAACAGCGTCTCCGCCTCGACGACTTGATCGCCCTCCGCGCAGGTCACCGCGACCGCGACGCCGCTCGCGGTCCGCTCCACGGAGGTGACGGTGGCCCCGAGAAGGACACGGTGCCGCCGCGACGCGAGTTCGGTGAAGCGCGCCGAGATCTGCTCGTCCTCCGCCATCAGCAGGCGGGGCCCGCGCTGGATCACGGTGACCTCCGCGCCGAACGCGTCGAACACATGGCCGAACTCGGCCGCGATGTAACCGCCGCCGATGACGGCCATCGATCGCGGCACTTCGTCGATCCGCATGATGGTGTCCGAGGTGTGGTACGGCACAGTGTCGAGCCCCGGGATGTCCGGCACCATCGGCCTCGAGCCGACCCCGACGACGAAGACGTCGGCCGTGATCTGCTCGTCCCCCACCTGCAGCACCTTCGGCGCGACGAATCGCCCCAGCTCGGTGTAGACGTCGACGCCGTTGTCCCTGCGGTAGTCCAGCGCGCTCTCGTGCAACGGGTCGATGCGGCCGAACACCCGGTCCCGGATGGCCTTCCAGTCGACCCGCTCCACGGCGGCGTGGACGCCGAGCCGGCCCGCCGACCGCGCGCTCACGGCCGCGTCGGCCGCGACGACGAACATCTTGCTCGGGATGCACCCGCGGTTCAGGCAGGTGCCGCCGAAGCGGTCCGGCTCCACGATGGCCGTACGCAGCTGGGCGAATTCCTTGGTCAGCAGCATGTTGCCGCTGCCCGCCCCCAGGATCACGAGATCGTAGTGCCGCACGTCCGGACCGCCTTCCGCCGGCGAAACACTGGCCTTGCGGCACGCAGGGCTTCCCGCGGGGCCGCGAGGACACTTCGCCCCAATTTTCTCCTCGCACCTCTGTGTCCGCAAATAGCTCCGGCCTCGCGCCGGACCGCATCCGGTCCGCCGACGCGAGCGTCCGGCATGTGCCCACGTCGGCGGGCGCGGCACGAGCGGAGGGGCGGCGGCGGCTCCGCGTCGAGCCGCCCCGCCCCCTGCGACCGTCCCTCTCGGCTCCGATCGCCCATCGGTCGCGAAGCGGCCGGTCAGCCTCGGTGGGTCTCCAGCAGTCGCAGCCAGACCTCGCCGAGCGTGGGGAAGGCGGGCACGACGTGCCAGAGCCGGTCGAGCGGCACCTCGCCGACGACCGCGATGGTGGCCGAGTGCACCAGTTCGGCGACGCCGGGACCGGCGAACGTGACGCCCACGACGGTGCCGCGGTCCTCGTCGACCAGCATGCGGGCCCGGCCCTGGTAGCCCTCGACGTACTGGTGCGCGCCCGCGACGTGCGCCAGGTCGTAGTCCACGACACTGATCCGGCGCCCGCTGCGCTCCGCCTCGTGCGTGGTCATGCCGACGGCGGCGATCTCGGGGTGGGTGAAGACGACCTGCGGGACGGCTATGTGGTCGGCGGTGGCGACGTGGGCGCCCCACATGGTGTCGTCGACCGGTTCGCCGGCTGCGCGGGCGGCGATGACGGCTCCGGCGATGCGGGCCTGGTACTTGCCCTGGTGGGTCATCAGCGCCCGGTGGTTGACGTCGCCGACGGCGTAGAACCAGCCGTCGGCGACGTCGGTCACGCGGAAGGTGTCGTCCACCGTCAGCCAGTCGCCCGGGGTCAGGCCGATCGTCTCCAGACCCAGGTCCCAGGTGTTGGGGGCCCGGCCGGTGGCGAACAGGATCTCGTCCGCCGCGAGCTGTCCGCCGTCGGCCAGGGTGATCCGCACCTCGCCGTCCTCGCGGACCAGGGAGGCCACCGAGGTGTTGAACCGGATGTCGACACCCGCGTCCCGCAGCCCGTCGACCACCAGCTCGCCGGCGAACGGCTCCATGCGCTGCAGCAGCCCGTTCTCGAGGACCAGCATGGTCACCTCGGAGCCGAGGGCCTGCCAGGCGGTGGCCATCTCGACGGCCACCACACCGCCGCCGACGATGGCCAGGCGCCCGGGCACCTGGTCGGCGCTGGTCGCCTCACGGCTCGTCCAGGGACGTACGCCCTCGAGACCGGGAATGGGGGGCAGCGCCGCGCGGGTGCCGGTGGACACGGCCACCGCGTGCCGCGCGGTCAGGGCGATCGTGTCACCGTCGGGGGTCTGCACGGCCACCTCCTTGGGGCCGGTGAGACGGCCGTGGCCGCGGATCAGATCGACGGAGACCGAGTCCAGCCAGTCGACCTGGTTCTCGTCCTTCCAGTACGAGGCCATCTCGTCGCGGTGCGCCAGCACGGCGGCGGCGTCCAGCGGCCCGGTCACCGCCTCACGCAACCCGGGAACGCGCAACGCGTCCGCCCGCGCCACCACCGGCCGCAGCAGCGCCTTGCTCGGGTCGCAGGCCCAGAACGAGCACTCCCCGCCGATCAGTTCGCGCTCCACGATCACCGTGCTCAGCCCTGCGGCGCGAGCGCGTTCGGCAACGTTCTCGCCGACCGGCCCCGCGCCGATGACGATCACGTCGTAGGTACGGGAGGTCTCGTTCATCTTTGCTCCGTTCATCGCTGTTTCAGTGACTCGGCCGGGCATGTGCCGGCGGAAGGGGGCGGCAGGTGGTGGTTGGTGCGGCTTTTCGGGCGAGAGGGCGCAGGAGGGCCCGCCTCACCGCAGGGCCGGGCGCCGTAGCCGGGGGCCGACCGGCCCCCGGTGAGCGGTGTGGTGCCGGCTCAGCGGCCGGGGAGGCGCTGGCTGACCTCCTGGAGGACCCAGCCGTTGCCGTCGGGGTCGCTGAAGGTGAGGTAGGAGCCGTAGGAGGCGCGCTCGGGGTGCAGGCCGGCCTTGCGCTGCTGCCCTTCGCCCTCGTGGACGCACCCGCCGCCCTGGTGCCCGTGGTGGAGCAGGCCGCCCTCGTCGTGGAAGATCTCGCTGACGTCGATGCCGCGGCCCACGAGGTCCGCGCGGGCCTCGTCGATGTCGGACACGATCAGGTACAGGCCCTGGAACGAGCCCGGGGCGATGGGGGTCATCCCCTCGCCGAAGATGATCGAGCACTCGGAGCCGGGCGGGGTGAAGTGCACCACCCGGAAGTCGTCGCTGGCCGTGTAGTCGACGTCCAGGCGGAAGCCGAGCCTGTCGTAGAAGTCCTTGGCCCGGTCGATGTCGGAGACGGGCAGCACGATCATTTCGAGCTTCAGATCCATGGGGATGTCCTTGTTCCTCGGTGTCGGTGAAGGTCGCACCCGGTGCGTCACCGGTTCGACGGTTGTCATGGCCGGCTGAGCGGCTCACGCGCCCGGGCCCCGCAGCGGGGGCGAGATCGGGCCGCGCGGGGCGGCCGGTCCCTGCCGGTTCGACCCGCACAGGAAACCTACGTCGCGATTACCTTTGACGCAAGTAAAACTCGGACGCGTAAAATGTGGCAAAGGTATCTTCCGGGTTCGGCGCACCCGTACGCGCATTCGGGTACACGTCGGACACCTTCGGCGATCCGGCTTCCCGGTCCCGCGCGAGTGGACCGCCCGGGTCGTCCGGCGGTCAAGCGGGCTTCCGGGCGGGGACGTTGCCGCACGATCATCACCCCGCTCGCGGGGACCGCGGCACCGGCCGGCTCCCCCATACGTGCGGCGACCCCGTTCGCAGGACGCCCGCACCGCGCGGCGATCCACCTCCCCGGCCGGATCGGCGCCCGGACAGGGCTCCGGTGGTGACGGCAACCCCCGCGCTATACGTTGGAGGCGGGTCGGGCGCCGCGCTGACCTGCACTTCAGCGGCCGCCGTCCCCGGCCCGCACGCCATCGCCGGGAAGGTGCTGCCATGAAGCTCCAAGGCTCTGTCGCATTCGTCACCGGAGCGAACCGCGGGCTCGGCGAGCAGTTCGCGCTGGCGCTCTTCGACGCCGGAGCCGCCAAGGTCTACGCCGGATCACGCGACCCCGGCAAGGTCGGCGTGCCCGGGGCGATCCCGGTCGCGGTCGACATCACCGACCCCGAATCGGTACGCGCGGCGGCCGACCAGGCCCAGGACGTGACGCTCCTCGTCAACAACGCCGGGCTGACGACCCGGGCCGACGTGCTCACCGCCGACCTGGACGCGTTCCGGCTGGAGTTCGAGACGCATGTACTCGGCACCCTCTCCATGAGCAGGGCCTTCGCTCCCGTCCTGGGGCGCAACGGCGGCGGCGCGATCGTCAACGTCCTGTCCGTGCTGTCCTGGATCTCGATCACGCGCAGCGCCGGATACGCCGCGGCCAAGGCCGCCGAGTGGTCGGTGACCAACTCCCTGCGCGTGGCGCTGGCGGAACAGCACACACAGGTCATGGCTCTGCACGTCAGCTATCTCGCGACGGAACTGGCCGCGCAGGTGGCCGGCCCGAAGTCCGATCCCGCCGAGGTGGCCCGGGCGACCCTCGAAGGCCTCGAGGCCGGACGGGACGAGGTACTCGCCGACGACCTCAGCAAACAGGTCCAGGCAGCCCTGGCCGAGGGCCCGGAGGCGCTGTATCCGCAACTGGCCGGACGGCCGGCGCTGATCTGAGCCCGGAGCCACGGGCCTGGTCACCCCGCCCGCGGCCCGGCGGCCGAACGTGTCGCCGCGGCGGAGGGCCACAGCCCCGGCACGGTCCGATCACACACGGCCGCCCCAGGGAGCCCCAGGGAGCCCCGGGGCGCCTGCCGGCCGGGCCGCCGCAGGCCCCATCGATGGTTCGACGCCGGTCGAACTATGGGATACCCTGACCCTATGGCCGACCAGCACTCTCCCGACCCCGGGGAGATCAGCCTGCCCCGCGTCCTCGCCGCGTTGAGCGACCCCACACGGATGGGGATCGTGCGCGTCCTGGCCGACGGCAGGGAACGCGGCTGGGGCCAACTGCGAGCGCCCGTGGCCAAGTCCACCCTCAGCCATCACCTCAAGATCCTGCGCGAGGCCGGTATCACCCGCACCCGCCAGGAGGGCACGCGCTGCTACGTCACGCTGCGGCGGGAGGCGCTGGACGACCGCTTTCCCGGGCTGACCGGCGCCCTGCTGTCGGCGGCCGACACCGAGGACGTGGGCGACCACGTCACCGAGGTCGAGGCCTGATTCCAGGCCCGAAGCGGGGAAGCCCCCTCAGGACCCGCGAGCAGTGACACACCCCGGCCGGCGGCCCCGGTCGCCGTATACGCGGCTGCCGCCGGAGCACCGGACGGGGTCCGGGGCTTCCGACGGCAGTGGTCGCGGTCCGCTGCGCGGGCAGGCGGCCCTACTTCGTGAGCGGCGACAGCTTCGGGTCGTTGGCGTAGGCCTCGGCCGCGTTCTCCTTGGTCACGATGACCGGCGGCAGGAGGTACGAGGGCACGACCTTGGTGCCGTTGTTGTACGACTTGGTGTCGTTGATCGTCGGCTTGCCGCCCTTCTGCAGGGACTGGACCATCGTGATGGTCTCGGCGACGAGCTTGCGGGTGTCCTTGTTGATGGTGGAGTACTGCTCACCCGCCATGATCGACTTCACCGACTCGACCTCGGAGTCCTGACCGGTGACGACCGGGACCGGCTTGCCGGCGCCCTTCACCGAGGTGATGATCGCCCGGGCGAGGGTGTCGTTCGGGGACAGCACGCCGTCCAGCGTCTTCTTGCCGTGGTAGGTGGAGTTCAGCAGCGAGTCCATGCGGCTC
Source organism: Streptomyces sp. NPDC026673 (assembly GCF_040638135.1). Classification (NCBI taxonomy): domain Bacteria; kingdom Bacillati; phylum Actinomycetota; class Actinomycetes; order Kitasatosporales; family Streptomycetaceae; genus Streptomyces; species Streptomyces sp. NPDC026673. The sequence continues at coordinate 42,391 of NZ_JBEZXR010000010.1, forward strand.
TGGGCGTTCTCCGCCTTCCAGCCCTGGGTCGCGGTCTGCTTGATGTCGGTCTGACCCGAGCCGACAACGATGTCGCCCTTGTCGATGGCGGGCTTCAGCACCTCCATCGCTCCGTCGAAGAAGACCTTCGAGTTGTTGTCGTCCGGCGAACCGGAGAACAGCTCGATCGTGTAGGGACCCTTGGCCTTCTTCGCCTTCATGCCGTCCAGCAGCGCCTGGCCCTGCAGCTGGCCGACCTTGAAGTTGTCGAACGCGATGTAGTAGTCGACGTCCTTCGTGTTGGTGATGAGCCGGTCGTAGGCGATGACCGTGGCGCCGGCCTGCTTGGCCTGCGCGACCTGGGTGGACAGCTGCGCGGCGTCGGTCGCGCCGATGACGATGACCTTCGCGCCCTTGGTGACCATGGAGGAGATCTGCGCCTGCTGGTCCGCGACGGTGGTCGAGGCGCCCGCGTACTGCACGTCGGCCTTGAACCCGGCGTCCTTCAGGCCGTTGGTGAACAGGTCGCCGGCGAGCACCCAGTTCTCCGAGGTCTTCGCGGGCAGCGCGACACCGATGAGCGAGTCCTGGGCGAAGCCGCCCTTGGCGGACGCGTCGGTGTCCTTGCCGGTCGAGCCCTCGCGTTCGTTGGAGCACGCGGTGCCCAGGGCGAGCAGTGCGGCGGCGCCGACGACGGCGATGCCTCTGGTGATGGTTCTGCGCATGGTGGGATGAGCCCTTTCCTGGTGTTGCGGGGTGAGTTGAGCACCGCGCGGATGCGGCACCCTGGGTTTCTGCCGGTCGGTCAGCCTGCGACCGGAGCCTTGTCGGAATCGGTGGCGGGGTTCGGCGGATCGACCGGTGCGGCCGGCTCGTCGGGGCGGAACGGGCGCATCAGGGTGCCGATGATCGAGAAACGCCCCTGGCTCTTGCTGTAGACGTCGAACGCGACGGCGAGGAGGAGGACCAGGCCCTTGATGATCTGGACCATGTCCGAGCCCACGCCCTCCAGCTGGAGGCCGTTGTTGAGCAGCGCCATGACGAGGCCGCCGACGATGGAGCCGCTGATGGTCCCGAGACCGCCGGAGACCGCCGCGCCGCCGATGAACACGGCCGCGATGGCGTCCAGTTCCCAGCTCAGACCGTCCTGCGGGCCGGATGCCGCGGACCGCGCCACGAAGATCATGCCGGCGAGGGCGGCCAGCACGGACATGTTCATCATGACCAGGAAGTTGACCCGCCGGAGCTTCACGCCGGACAGTTCGGCCGCGCGCGAGTTGCCTCCGACGGCGTAGATGTGCCGGCCGCCGATGGTGTTGCGGGTGTAGTAGGAGTACGCCAGCACCAGGGCGATCAGGATGATGCCGGAGATGGGGAAGCTGGTGCCCACGCGGCCGCCGGCGAAGCGCAGCGTCGCGAAGACGATGATGCCGACCATCACGACCAGGCGTATCCCCGTCACCCACAGCGGCGCGGCGTCGGCGTGCATGGCCCGCCGGGTCTGCCGTGCGCTCCACTCCCGCCACACCACACCCGCGCAGGCGACCAGGCCGAGCAGCAGCGTCAGGTTGTTGTAGCCGGTGTCCGGGCCCACTTCGGGCAGGAAGCCGGCGCCGATGTCGCGGAATCCGGTGGGGACCGGCACGGTGTCGGCGTTGCCGATGTACTGGTTGCCGCCGCGGAACAGGAGCATTCCGGCCAGGGTGACGATGAAGGCGGGCACTCCCACGTAGGCGACCCAGAAGCCCTGCCACGCACCGATGGCCGCGCCGACGAGCAGGCCGAGGAGGATGCCCAGGGGCCACGGGAGGGAGTGCTCCTGCATCACCTTGGCGACCACGATGCCGGTGAAGGCCGCCACCGAGCCGACCGAGAGGTCGATGTGCCCGGCGACGATCACCATCAGCATGCCGATGGCCAGGATCAGGATGTAGGAGTACTGGCTGACCACGGCGATCAGATTGCCGGAGGTCAGCGTCAGGCCTCCCGTCCAGATCTGGAACAGCAGGACGATCGCGACCAGCGTGGCGATCATCCCGAACTGGCGGGCGTTGGAGGTCGAGCCTCCGAAGAGGTTCTTCTGCAGGTCTGTGATGCGGCTCATGGGCTCGGTGTCTTCTTCATAGAGGTCATCTGTTTCATGAGGAGTTCCGGGTTCGCGTCGCGGCGCGTCACCTCACCGGTGATGGCGCCCTCGAACACCGTGTAGATGCGGTCGCACAGTCCGATGAGCTCGGGCAGCTCCGAGGAGATGACGATGACGCCCTTGCCCTGGTCGACCAGCCGCTGGATGATCCCGTAGATCTCGTACTTGGCGCCCACGTCGATGCCGCGCGTGGGCTCGTCGAGGATCAGCAGGTCGGGATCGGTGAACATCCACTTGGCCAGGACCACCTTCTGCTGGTTGCCTCCGGAGAGCTTCACCACCCCTTCGTCGACGCTGGGAGTCTTGATCCTGAGGCTCTGCCGGTACTCCTCGGCGATCCGGTGCTCGCGCACCGGGTCGACGACCCGGCGGCGGGAGATCTTCGAGAGCTTGGCGGCCACCATCGAGGTCTTGATGTCGTCGAGCAGGTTGAGCCCGATCGACTTGCGGTCCTCGCTGACGTACGCGAGACCGTGGCCGATCGCGTCCGCCACCGACTTCAGCTGGATCTCCTTGCCGTCCTTGATGACGTGGCCGGACAGGAAGGTGCCGTAGGAGCGGCCGAACAGGCTCATCGCGAGTTCGGTGCGACCGGCGCCCATGAGGCCGGCGAAGCCGACGATCTCGCCGCGCCGGACCGTGAAGGTGGAACCCTTGCACACCAGGCGTTCGTCGGAGGCCGGGTGCCGCACGGTCCAGTCGCGGACCTCGAAGAACACCTCGCCGATGTCGGGCGTGTGGTCGGGGAACCGGCTGTCGAGCTCGCGGCCGACCATGCCGCGCACGATGCGGTCCTCGTTCACCCCGTCGGCCCTGACGTCGAGGCTCTCGATCGTCCGGCCGTCGCGCAGGATGGTGATGGTGTCGGCGACCGCCTCGATCTCGTTCAGCTTGTGGGAGATCATGATCGAGGTGATGCCGCGGTCCCGGAAGCCGCGCAACAGGTCGAGCAGGTGCTGGGAATCGGTCTCGTTCAGGGCCGCGGTCGGCTCGTCGAGGATGAGCAGCTTCACGTCCTTGGCGAAGGCCTTGGCGATCTCGACGAGTTGCTGCTTGCCGACGCCGATGTCCTTGACCAGCGTGTCCGGGTCCTCCTTGAGCCCGACCTGTTCCATCAGCTCCAGTGCGCGGTGCTGGGCGACCTTCCAGTCGATCGAGCCGCGTTTGCGCGGCTCGTTGCCGAGGAAGATGTTCTCGGTGATCGACATCCCCGGGACCAGCGCCAGTTCCTGGTGGATGATGACGATACCGGCCGCCTCACTGGCCCGGATGTCGTGGAACCGGACGGCCTCGCCCCGGTAGACGATCTCGCCCGTGTAGCTCCCGTGCGGGTGCACCCCGCTCAGCACCTTCATGAGGGTCGACTTGCCTGCGCCGTTCTCGCCGCAGATCGCGTGGATCTCGCCCTCCCTCACCACCAGGTTGACGTCGGCCAGCGCCTTCACGCCCGGGAACGTCTTGGTGATGGACCGCATCTCCAGGAGCATCGCAACGCGGCTCATGCGCGGAGCTCCACGCTGCGGACGCCGCGACGATCACGCGGGTCCGCCTCTCCGGGGATGCGACATTTCGTGGACATCAACTTGCCTCCGATGACACTGCGCCGTGCCTCCATGTCCGGCCTGTTACGGCTGCGGCACCGGACTTTAAATCCATTTGTTTTACTAAGTCAACGCCCCTGGGCGGTATCGTCATTGAGGCAGAGAGGAACTCATGTGCGGCAAGCAGGAACCAACCTCCCCAAAGTAGGGCGGTACAACCGAGCGGTGGTCCTGGACCAGATCCAACTCGCGGACGGGATCAGCCGGGTTGAGATCGCCCAGAAGACGGGGCTGACCCCGCAGACGGTCTCGGGCATCGTGCGCCGTTTGCTGGACGAGGGGATCGTGCGGGAGGACGGTGCCAGCCGCGGCGCCGGCGGCGGCAAACCGCGCACCACGCTGCGGGTCAACGCGGACGCGGGCAGCGCGGTCGGGCTCGTCTTCGACCCGGTCGAACTCACCTGCTCCGTCGTCGACCTGCTCGGGCGACCGCTGGTGGTCAAGCGGCGCCCCACTCCCGCCGGCACCGATCCGACGCACGTGGTGGCGGCCATGGCCGAACTGGTCGCCGAAGTACTCGCCGAGGCGGAGGTGCCGCCCGACAACGTCCTGGGGCTGGGCCTGGTCACTCCCGGACCGATCGACCAGCAGCTCGGCATGATCGTCGCGCCCCCGCAGCTCGCGCACTGGACGCGGGTGCCCCTGCAGCAGATGCTCGGTGACGTCACCGGCCTGCCGGTGACGCTCGACAACGACGCCACGGCCGCCGCGGTCGGCGAGCGCTGGTCCGGCGCGGGCCGGGGCGTCGCCAACTTCGCCTACCTGTTCTTCGGTACCGGCATCGGCGGCGGACTCGTCCTCAACCACCAGGTCTACCGGGGTGGTTCGCTCAACGCGGGAGAGTTCGGCCACTCCACCGTGCTGTCCGACGGGCCCGAATGCTACTGCGGCAACCGCGGCTGCCTGGAGACGCTGGTCAACCCGTCCGCGATCGTCGCCGAGACCCACCGCAGGCTCACCGACAAGCCCGGCGGCAGTGTGCTCTCCGAAGCGTTCGACCGCGATCCCGCCGCCGTCGACCACGCCGCCATCCAGCTCGCGGCGGGCGCGGGCGACCCCGTCGCGACGGCGGTGATCGACCAGGCCGCGCAGCACGTCGCCACGGTCGCGGTGACCATCGCCAACTTCATCGACGTGGACCTCATCATTCTCGGGGGTCACGGCATCCAGCACGTGGAATCGCGGTACGTCGACGCCGTCGCCTCCGCACTGGCCGCCAGACCGTTGGCCCGCCCCATCCGCGTCGTGCAGGTCGCCGCCTCCCCGCTCGGCACGGACGCCGCGGTCGTGGGCAGTGCCGCGCTGGTCCTGCACTCGACGTACTCACCGCAGCTGTCGGCGATGCTTCTGTCGAACTGACCTCGACGGCGGAGACGCCGAAGGCCGCCGCGGCCGCCCCCGTTCGGACGGCGGCCGCGCACGAACCGCTCCCACCCGGTGCCGCCCGGCCCGCCTGTCCGCGCGGCCTCTCAGTTCAGCGTGTCCAGGAGGCCCTGGACCGTCTCAACGAAGGCGGCGTTGTCGAGTTCGGGTTCCCAGGCGGTCTGCAGCGCCAGCCCCTGGTAGATCGCGATGAACACGCGGGCCAGGCCGTCGGCGGGCCATCCGGCGGGGAGCTCGCCGCGTTCCTGGGCCGCCCGGACGAGCTCGGCGATGACGCCGCGGGGAAGGTCCACGCCCTGACGCGCCACCTCGTGCACCTGGGGAGCCCGCAGGGCCTCGGCCCAGATCTGGACGCCGAGTTGGACGCGTCGGCCCTCGTCGGGGGCGGCGAGCGAGCGCAGGAGGTCCAGGTATCCCGCCACCACGCGGCGGAAGGCGTCCGCGCCGCGGTCACCGGGGTCGCCGGGGCCGTCCAGATGCAGCCGGCGGGCCTGGCTCTCGTGCCACCGGCCCGCGATGGCGACGATCATGTCGTCCTTGTCGGCGAAGTAACGGTAGATCAGCCCGGCGCTGAACCCGGATTCGGCGGCGATGTCCTGGATGGTGGTGCGGTGGAAGCCCGCCCGGGCGAAGCAGCGGGCGGCCGCGTCGAGGATCTGCGCACGGCGTGCCCGCAGGTGCTCCTCACTGACCTTGGGCATCACTTCACCTCCGCCTGGGCGATCCGGTAGAAGGGCGCGGCGGGCTCGTGCCGCCCCAGCGGCTCGAGGTAGCGAGCCGCCGCCTCCCGGGCCGACCGGTCCAGGGTGAGGGTCAGTCCGCGCTCGGCCAGGTAGCCCGGGAGCTCGTCGGGGAGGAATCCGAAGGTGAACGGCTCACCGGCCGCGCGCACCGTGTCCGCCCAGGCGGCGACGCCGTCGAAGTCACCGCTGCCGTCGAGGGCCCGCCGGTCCATGTACGTGAAGACGATCCGGCTGCCGGGCGCCAGCGTGGCGGCGAGCGCCGTGAGCGTGGTGTGCACCGACGGGGCGTCGAGGTAGTTCGTCACCCCCTCCCAGACCACCACCGCGCGATCCCCGCCGAGGCCGGCCTCGCACAGGACTTCGCCGAGGTCCTGACGCATCAGGTCCACGGGAACAAACCGGACGGTGTCGTCCGCCCGGCCCGCCCGGGCGGCCCAGGCCCCGGCCAGTTCGCGCTTGACCGCCTGGGTGGCCGGGTGGTCGACCTCGAAGACCACGGCGGTCCTGGCCCCGTCGAGACGGAAGGCCCGGCTGTCGTAGCCCGCGCCCAGGAGAACCAGTTGCCGGGCGCCCCGCGCGAGGGCCTCCTCGACCAGGTCGTCGATCAGCCGGGTGCGCACCACGGCCGAGGCGCGGGGGCCGGCGGGCCAGTGCCGGTCGATCCGCCGTTCGAGGAACCGCGCGGCGCCCGGGAACCGGGCGATCGCGACACCCAGGCGGAATCCCGGACCGAGGCACGAGACGGCATAGGGGTCGACGAACAGGCGCGGCCCCCGGCGCACCGACTCCAGTGCCCGGAAGAGCGCGACGTGCTGCGCGGTGCGGCTGGGTGTGTTCTGCATGCGCCCCACAATAATGAACGCATGTCCATTTTTTTAGCCGGGGGTGTCTCACCCCCCGACGGCGGTGGGGGCCGTGCCCCGGGCCGGTGTCCCGAGGTGCTCCGGCGCCCGCTCCCCCACGGGTCACGGACGCAGGGGAAGTCTGACGCGCAGCAGGGCTCCTCCCCCACGGGCTTCGCCGGCCTCCGCCTCGCCGCCGTGGCGGCGGACGATGTCGCGGACGATGGCCAGTCCGAGTCCGGCACCGCCGGAGTCGCGGGTCCGGGCCTCGTCCAGCCGGACGAAGCGGTCGAAGACCCGTTCGCGGTCCGCGGCCGGGATGCCCCGGCCGTCGTCGGCCACCTCCAGCACCGCCCACCGGCCGTCGCGGCCGACGCGGACCGCCACCGAACCGGCGGCGTGGCGCTGGGCGTTGTCCAGGAGGTTGTCCAGCACGCGCGACAACTGCCCCCGGTCGCCGCCGACCATCACGGCGTCGGCGGTCTCGACGGACACCGGCACACCGCCGGAGCGCAGGGCGGTCTGCTCCCGTGCCAGTTCGTCGAGCGCGACCGGCTCCACGGGCGTCTCCTCCCCGGCGTCGAAGCGGGCGAGCAGCAGGAGATCGGCGGCCAGCGTCTGGAGTCTGGCGACGTCGTGCACGGCGCCGTCCAGGTCGAGCAGGGCCGGGTGGGCGGCCGCCACCTCCAGTTCCGTGCGCAGGGCCGCGATCGGGCTGCGCAGTTCGTGCGACGCGTCGGCGACGAAGCGGCGCTGGCGTTCGACGGACGCCTCCAGCGCCGCGAGCGTCTCGTTGGTCGCGCGGGCGAGCCGGGCGACCTCGTCACGGGCCTGGGGCTCCGGCACCCTGCGGGACAGGTCGGTGCTGGAGGTGATGGCCTCCATCTCGGCACGGATGGCGTCGACCGGGCGCAGCGCGCTCCGCGCCGAGAACCAGGTCACCGTCCAGACCACGGCGAGCATGACGGGCAGGCCGGACAGCAGGAAGACGACCGCCGTGCGGACGGCGTCCTGCTCGGCGGAGAGCGAGGCACCCGCGGTGACGGTGTAGCGCTCGCCGCCGCGTTCCCCCGAGAGGGCCGCGAAGCGGTACGGCGCCTGCTTGCCGTCCACGGTCGCGGTTCCGGATCCGTACGCGGCCTCGATCTCGGTGTCGGTCTCGGCGTCGCCGTCGCCGTCGCGGTCGTCGTCGATGTCCGGCACGGGCGCCCCGGTGATGCGCTGGACGTCCTCTCCGACGGCGAGGCGGCCGCCGCGGGCGTCGGTGACCTGTACCGGGTACTCGTCGCCGTCCGGCAGGTCGAGCCGGTCGTAGGGGGTGCCCGCGGCGATCTGGCCGGTGACCTCGCGCGCGGCGATCTCGGCCCGCAGCTCCGCCTGCCCGGTGAGATTGGCCCGCAGCGCGAGGACCAGACCGAGGCCCGCCAGGACCAGGGCGACGCCCACCACCGCGGTGGCGGACAGGGCGGTGCGGGCGCGTACGGACCTCATCCGCTCTCCATCACGTATCCGGCGCCCCGGACGGTGCGGATCGTGGCCGCTCCGAGCTTGCGGCGCAGCGCGCTGACGTAGACCTCGACGATGTTCGGGTCGCCGCTGTACGCGAAGTCCCACACGTGCTCGATGATGTCGGCCTTGGTGACCACTTCCCCCGCGTTGAGCACCAGATGTTCCAGCACCGCGAACTCGCGGGCGGTGAGCGGGATCTCGGCCCCGTCGCGGGTGACCCTGCGGCGGCCGGGCTCGACCGTGAGGCCGCCGATGGTGACGACCGGTGATCCCCCGTGCGAACGGCGCCGCAGCAGCGCGCGGACGCGGGCCAGGAGCACGACGTAGGAGAAGGGCTTCGTCAGGTAGTCGTCGGCACCGGTGTCCAGGCCCTCCGCCTCGTCGTACACGCCGTCCTTGGCGGTGAGCATCAGGATCGGGGTGTCGTCGCCCGCGGCCCGCAGGGCGGCGCAGACGCGGTAGCCGTTCATGCCGGGCAGCATGATGTCCAGCACGATCAGGTCGTAGGCCTGGTGGGTGGCCTGGTGCAGCCCTTCGGCGCCGTCGTGGACCACGTCGACGGCGAAACCCTCGGCGGTCAGGCCCTTGGCCAGGGACGCGGCGAGTCGGTGCTCGTCCTCCACGATCAGCAGGCGCATGCGTACAGCGTGCCAAAACGATCCTGAGGATTTCTTCAGGATCCTTCAGCGTGGCTTCAGGTACCCCGCGCGACGGTGGTGTCACCCGATCACCCACGGAAGGACACACCGTCATGAGGCGCAAGACCCTGATCGCCGCCGCGGCCGCCGTCGCCGTCCTGGCCGGAACCGGTGGCGTGGCCGCCGCGGCGTTCGCCGACGACGACCGGCAGCGACCGGCCGCCGTGTCCGCGGACACCCGCGACGACGACACCCCCGACACCGACACCGCCGACACCGACACCGAGACCGACGGGGACGACACCCGGGACGACGACCGCGTCAGCGGCGGCACGGACCGGGCGGCCGGCACCCGCACCGTGAGCCTCGCCGACGCGGTCGCCTCGGCACGTGCCGAGGCCCCCGGCACGGCCGTGTCGGCCGAACTGGACGACGACCGCGGAGGCACGGACTGGGAAGTCGAGATCCTGGCCGAGGACGGCACCTGGCACGAAGTGACGATCGACGCCGCCGACGGCAAGGTCGTCTCCACCCACCAGGAGCAGGACCGGCAGGACGCCGCCGAGGCGCGCGGCGCCCTGCGCGGCTCGAAGACAGACCTGCTGGACGCGGCCGAGGCGGCCTCCTCCGCCCGGCCCGGCGGCACCGTCACCTCCGTCTCCCTCGACGACGACTCGCGCACCTGGGAAGTCGACGTCCGGTCCGGCAAGGGCACCACCCACGAGGTCCATGTCGACCCTGTCAGCGGCGACACGACCTGACACCCGCCCCGGCGTGTGCGGCGCGGCGCCCCGGCGTCATGAGGCGTCCGGCCCGGCACCGGCCCGGGCGGACGCGACGACGACGGCTTCCCCGCCCGGTACCGGCGGGGAGCCGCGCCGCCGGCCGGTGGACCCTCTCAGACCCTCGACTCGGGCGGGAATCCGGTCCACCGCAGTTCGGCGGGCAGGTGGCGCATGTCGTTCTGGACGAGGACCGAGGAGGGCCGGCCCGGCGCGTAGCGGATCACGGTCAGGGCCGCGTTGGCGTGGTTGATGCCGAGCCATCGCCACGCGGGGGCGTCCGTGGTGTGCCGCACCAGCCAGGCGACCAGGAAGTTGTGCGTGACGACCAGCTCATGGCGCTCCTCCTCACCCTCCACCGGACCGGTGTACCGCTCCAGGGCGCGGCGGGCCAGCACCGGACCCTGCTCGCGGTCCTCCTCCGTCCACCCGTCGAGAAAGCGCAGGAGGAAGTCGGCGCAGTCGGCGGGCAGTTCCTCACGCCGCGGAAAGTACGGGACGTAGTCCCCGGCGGTCTCCGAGACGCGCACCGCCGCGCCCTTCAGGTGTTCGCCGATCAGGCCGGCCGTCTGGGCGGCTCGCGGCAACGGGCCGTGGTGGACCACCGAGATCGGGTACTCGGCCAGCCGGCGGCCGAGCAGGTCGGCCTGCCGTCGTCCGTTCTCCGACAGCCCGCTCTCGTCCGGCAGAGCCTCGCCGTGCCGAACCAGATACAGGTAGCGCGTTGCCGTGGCCGCCATGCCCGGGACTCCTTCGTGATGCGTCACGATCTTGTACGTCGTCCCTGGACTCGACGCCGTCCCCGCCCTCCCGGTTCCGCAGCGCCGCGCCGTGACCGGTGCCGGTGGGACGTCAGATGCGGCCAAAAAAGGCGAGTTCGGCACGATTGGTCCTGCCGGAGAGCGCAAGGGAGGTGTCCGCGCCTAGGCTCCTGGGCAATGAGTGATGCGTAGCGATGTCCTTCGTTCTCGGGAGCGCGGAGTATGTCTGAAGCTCGCCTTGTCTGTCGCAGCGAGGAGTCGGCCGCGGCGGTCGTCGCCGTCGGCAGCCGGCCCGGTGACCCCGGGCACACCGTCCAGCAGGAGGGCCCGGTGGTGGTCATCCGGTACCAGGACAAGCTGTGGCCGCTCGACGTGGCCGAGTGGGCGGCGCTGGAGGGACATGCCAGCGACCCCGCGGCGGCCCGGGTGATGGCCTCGCTGTAAGAGGCCGCGCGGAGAGGCGGGCCGCGTCGCCACGCCCCGCGCGGACGGCCCGTCACTCCAGCAGTGCGAGCGCGCTGTACCAGACCGGGCCCGGGTTCAGGCGATCCGGATGGAGCTCCAGCATCCGGTCGAAGAACGCACGCGGGCGCGGCCGTTCGGCCAGCAGGCGCTGCGCGTCGAGCAGATAGTCGCGGGTCTGTTCCAGGATCACGGGGTCGTCCGGCAGGTCCTTGTTCTTGTGCCCCGCGACGACCGTGCGCGGATTCAGCGCCGTGACGGTGCCGAGTGCGGCGAGCCACTCGTCGATTCCGCCGCCGGCGCTTTCCAGCAGATACTGGTGGACTCCGTTGTACGCGACGTCGCCGGCCACCACGAGGCCGATCGACGGCACGTGCAGAACCGTCGTGTCGTCGGTGTCGGTGTGGCCGGTGTCCACCGCGCGCAGCGGGTTCCCCTCCAGTTCGAGCCCCTCTGCCGGAATCACCCGGAAGACCACGGGGCTGTCGGGAATGAGCCCGGGGAAGTCCACGTCCCATCTGCTCTGCCGGCCTTCGGAGGCCTGCCTGCGCATCAGGCGGATCGTCCCCTCGGTGGCGTAGGGAACCGCGCCGGGGAACCGCCGGAGCAGCAGATCGGTGCCGAACCAGTGATCGCCGTGACCGTGCGTGGCGTACACAAAGGCCAGTCGCCGGCCGTCCAGTCCGGCCTCGATCCAGTCGCCGATCCGGTGCACCTGCTCGCGGGTGAACGGCGGGTCGACGAGGACCGCCTCCGCGTCTCCGAGGATCAACGTGGACGTCAGGGGCGAGGAGAAGATCGGGCTTCCGTCGGGCAGCCGGGGACCCTGCCTGCGGCGCGTGCCGTCGCAGACGAACGTGTCGTAGCGGAGCTCTGTCATGCCACACCCCTGGCCGCGCCCCGGGCGCCGGGCGCCGTCCGGCCCTGGGACCCCGGCGCCGCGGGACGCTCCGTCAGCCGAGCCCGGCGGGCACCGGCGCCTCCATCAGTGCGAACAGGTCGGCGACCTTGCGGTCGAGTTCGAGACCCACCTGGGCGATCTCCGCACTGCCGAAGCTGTCGAAGTGCGAACTCGGCTTGTCGATCACGAATCTCGGCCCGTCCGGCCCCTGGTAGATCTCGGTGCGCAGCGGCGCGTGCATCATGGCGGACGGATCGTGGCGGAACATGCGTTCCGCGATCGCGTAGTTGCCCATCAGGTACATGATGAAGGGCGTCCTGTCACCGGCGAGACTCATGAGCGCCGTGCCCGCGTTCCTCCAGAAGATCATGAATCCGTGCGGCGCGTTCCTCTCCGCCTGGGCGAGGGCGCTCTCCCAGGACCCTCCCGACTCGACGATCCGCAGGGTCTTTGCCTCCCGGTACGGAGGCACCAGGGTCTCGTAACGGCGCACCGCCTCGTCGAACGAGCCGGGCAGGGGGACGTCAAGCCGGGTGACCTCGTACCGGACCGATCGCGCCTCGGACACATGGACCACCTCGGATCACCGCCGATCCCTTCGCCACGCAACGGATCCGGCCACGACGATCCGCGCCGGCCCTTCTCCCATCGTCCCGCGGCGGCCCGGCGGCGCAACTTCGCGGGACGATGGGAGAAGGGCCGCCGCCGGAACCCCTCACACCCAGTTGCGCCGGGCCGCCGCCACTCCCGCGCCGAAGCGGTTGGTCGTCCCCAGCTCCGCGTAGAGGTCCTGGATCCGTCGCCGCAGCGTCCGCGTCGACATCCCGAACTGGCGCGCGATGGCGTCGTCCTTGACCCCGGCGGCGAAGAGCGCGAGCAGGTTCCGCTCCTCGTCCGTGGGATTGCGTGCCTGGTCGCCGTGGTCGCCCAGGACGTCCGGTGCCGCCGGCGGCGGCGTTTCGAGGCCGGGACCGCTCAGGGAGGCCGCGGCGGCCCAGTAGCGCTCGAACAGCTCGCTGAAGGCCTCCAGCAGCGGAGGGGCCTCGGTGTACAGGCACTCGTCCTCCGCGTCGCCCAGGCTCAGCGACACCATCGCCGCCGACCGGTCCGCCATGGCGAGTTTGACCGGCAGCGCGGCCACCACCCTGGCCTCCTCGCCGCGCGACACCAGGCTGCCCAACTCCTGCCAGCCGCTCTCGGCGTCGAAGCTGGCGGCCGCGTACACGGCGCGCACCCGCACCCCGCGCCGGACCGCCGCCTCGTCGAGCGGTTCGTTCGGCGCCAGCAGGAACGGCGGGCGGGCGAGGGCGCAGATCTCGTACCGGGCCACCTGCTTCAGACGGTAGTAGCAGTCGCCGACCGCCTCCGGACCGCTGATCGTCCTGGTGGCGGGCTCGGTCATGCTGGATCGCCTGGCATCGTCGAAGATCGCGCCCAGCGGCCCCGCCGCCTCGCGCACCGCGGCCAGCTGGCGCTCGCGTGAATCCACCAGCGCCCGCAGGGCGTGACGGGGATCCACCGTGAGGAACTCGCCGGAGGAACGCCGGCTCACCAGGCCGTTGTGGTGCAGGCGTTCCAGCAGTGTCAAGGCCCGCCCGCCCTCCACTCCGACCGCGTTCACGACGTCGTCGACCGTCCCTCCTCCCCGCGTCAGCAGATGGCGATAGACGGCCTCCGCCTCCGCGTCGAGTCCGACCAACTCCAAGGGCGCCTCGGTTTCCATCGTCGTGCTCCACTTCCGGCCCGGTACGTGTGATCTCGATCAGGAAAATACAAGCCGGGTCGCCGGCCGTGTGCACAGCATCGGTGTGACAGTCCATCACACTGTCCGTGTTTCCGGGACGCTACGCGTACGTATCGGCATTAACCCGGGCGCAACATACGCCGGTGGACGAGAGGCGGCGAGTACCGCGGGGGTCCCGAGTCGCCTCACACCGTGTCACGCGCCTCGCTTGCGGCACCTTGCACCGCCTTGCGCCCTGTCCACTTGGTGACATGGCACAGAAGTGCCAAAGCACTGTCTTTACAGCGACGCGAACGGATGGCTGACTGCGAACGACTCCTGCACATCTAGTTCATGAGGTTCCCTTGCGCATGCCTCCGTCCCGCAGACGCGGGTTGTCAGTCGCCGTCGCCGCCCTGGTGGTGCTGACGGCCACCGGTCCGGCCGCATCGGCCGACCCGGCCGCCGAATCCCCCTCCCCCACCGCAACCGCCACCGGTCCCGCCTCCGTCCGCACCGTCACGCTGATCACCGGTGACAAGGTCACGGTGACGGCGGACGGCGGCGGGCAGTCGGTCACGTCGGTCGTCGATCCGCACGGCAGGACCGGCGGAGCCCGTGTCATGACGGTCGGCCCGGACACCTACGTGTACCCCGACGCCGCGCTGCCCTACATCGCGTCCGGGTCCCTGGACAAGGAACTGTTCAACATCACCGGCCTGCTGAAGGACGGTTACGACGACGCCCGCAGCGACCGGCTGCCGCTGATCGTCACCTACACCGACGCCGCCGCCCGATCCCGCAGCGCGAAGACCCCGGACGGTGCCCGCAAGACCCTGACGCTCAGCAGCATCCAGGGCGCGGCGCTCTCCGCCGAACACGACCGGGCGGAGGACTTCTGGTCCTCCCTGACCGGTGCCGACGCGAAGACCACCGCCGCCGCGAAGGCGGCGGACGGCGGACGGCTGGCGGGCGGCATCGCCAAGGTGTGGCTGGACGGGAAGGTCAAGGCCACCCTGTCCGACACGACCGCGCAGATCGGCGCCCCGCAGGTCTGGGAGAGCGGCAACACCGGACAGGGCGTCGACGTCGCCGTCCTCGACACCGGCATCGACGCCGAGCACCCCGACTTCGCCGGCCGCATCGCCGCGGCCGAGAGCTTCGTGCCCGACACGGACGTCAGCGACCGGCACGGTCACGGCACCCACGTCGCCTCCACGGTGGCCGGGACCGGCGCGGCCTCCGGCGGCACCGAGAAGGGCGTCGCCCCCGGCGCCGCCCTGCACATCGGCAAGGTCCTGGACAACTTCGGCAGCGGCCAGGACTCCTGGATCCTGGCCGGCATGGAGTGGGCCGCCCGCGACCAGCACGCCAAGGTCGTCAGCATGAGCCTCGGCGGCGGTCCCACCGACGGCACCGACCCGCTCAGCCAGGCCGTCGACAACCTCAGCAAGGAGACCGGCGCGCTGTTCGTCATCGCGGCCGGCAACTCCGGCCCCGCGCCGTACAGCGTGAGCGCCCCCGGCGCCGCGGACGCCGCGCTGACGGTCGGCGCGGTGAACGGTCCGGGCAAGGGCGTGGACCAGCTGGCGTCGTTCTCCAGCCGCGGGCCCCGCGTGGGCGACAACGCCGTCAAGCCCGATCTCACCGGCCCCGGTGTGGACGTGCTGGCAGCGCGCTCGCAGTACGCGCCCGAAGGCGAGGGCGCCTACCAGACGATGAGCGGCACCTCCATGGCGACGCCCCACGTCGCGGGCGCCGCGGCCCTGCTGGCCGCCAAGCACCCGGACTGGACGGGGCAGCAGCTCAAGGACGCCCTGATCAGCACCACCGCGAGCACCCAGCGGTTCAACCCCTTCGAGGCCGGCAGCGGGCGCGTCGACGTCGCCGCCGCCGTGAAGGCCACGCTGGTCGCCTCCGGTGACGCCTACGCGCAGACCCACTACCCGTACACGCCGGGTCAGACGGTCCGCAAGGACGTCACCTACACCAACTCCGGCGCCGAACCGGTCACCGTGGACCTGGCCGTGAGCCCGGGCCAGCTGCCCGAGGGCCTGTTCACGCTCACCGACTCGCGGCTGACCGTGCCCGCGCACGGCACCGCCACCGTCGGCGTGATCACGCACCTCGACGCGGCCGAGGACAACGGCGCCTACGCCACCCGCCTGGTGGCCACCGCCACCGACGGCACGCCCCTGGCCCGCACGTCGGTCGGTGTGAACAAGGAGGGCCGCCGGGTCAACCTGACGGTCACCTCGAAGGACCGGAACGGCAAGGCCCTGCCCGGCACCCTCATCCTCAAGGACGTCGAGCGCAACACCGCCCCCAAGGCGATCACGGTCGACGCCTCGGGCCGCACGGAGCTGCGGCTGTCCCCGAGCACCTACTCGGCGTGGCTGAACGCCGACGTGCCCGGCGTCGACGGCACGCACACGCTCGGCTTCGCGATGTTCTCCGCGCCGCAGATCGACCTCGACACCGACCGCACGGTCGCCTTCGACGCCGCGAACCTGCGCAAGGCGGCCGCCGTCACGCCCCAGGCGACCGCCAACCAGTTCATGAGGGTGGACCAGTACCGCACCAACAGCGGCCTGTTCCCCTTCATGGACAGCTACATGCCCGAGTACTGGAAGTACGACAGCCTCTGGGTGACCCCGACCCCGAAGGTGACGAAGGGTTCCTACGTCTTCGCGACCCGCTGGCGGCAGATCCAGCCGCCGCTGACGTTCTCCTCCGGCTCGCGGACCTACGACGACGTCACCGTCCAGAGCCTGTCGCCCAAGCTGCCCGAGGGCACCGGCACCTACCGCGCGGTATGGGCCGGCGACGGCTCGGCCGCCGACTTCCGCAAGGTGAGGGCCCGCGGCCAGGTGGCGGTCGTCCGCCGCAGCGACACCGTGTCCGCCCCGGACCAGGCCGCGGCCGCGGCGAAGGCCGGCGCGAGGCAGCTGCTGATCCTCAACGACGGCTACGGAAAGTTCGACCCCTGGGCGGACCTGCCCGAGGGCGCCCCGCTGCCGGTGGCCTCCCTCGGCGCGGACGAGAGCGCGCAGCTGCTGAACCGGCTCCGCAGGCCCGGCGCGACACTGAAGGTGGTCTCGCACCCGTATCCGCGCTATGTGTACGACCTGGTCCGCCACCACGACGGGGCGATCCCCAAGGAGCCGTCCTACCGTCCCGGCGCCGGTGAACTGGCGCGTATCGACGAGTCGTTCCGCAACACCAGGCAGGGCGAGGCCGTCGCGTACCGCGAGGACGTGTCCCTCTTCGACAGGCCCATGCTCATCGCGCCGACGCTGGTCCCGGCCCAGGGCACGCTGACGTCGTGGGTCTCGGCGGGCTCCGACGCCCGCTGGATCTCCTCCGCCGCCATGCGGGACCTCGGGCAGCGGGGTGTGATGCGCACCTACAAGGCGCGCAGCACCACCGAAGAGAGCTGGTTCGCGCCCGTCCAGCGTCCGCGCGTGTACAGCGACGGCGTCAGCTGGCAGGGCCCCTACCGGGTCGGCGACATCATCAGCACCTCGACGCTGCCGGCCTGGGGTGACTCCGGCGCTCACGCCGGCGTCGCCTGGATCGACGGCGACACGTCGAAGATCTCGCTCTACCAGGGCGACCAGCTCCTCGGCCAGGACGTCAACGAGCGGATCGTGACTGTCGAGGAACTGTCACCGGACCCGAAGCCGTACCGGATCGTGGTGGAGGGCAAGCGGAACACGCCGGACCGGCCGTACTCGACCCGCACCCGCACCGAGTGGGGCTTCACCTCCGGCACGGCGGACTACGCGACCCTCACGCCCCTTCCGCTGGTGCAGCTCGACTACGCGGTGGCCACCGACCTGTCCGGCAAGGCGAAGCGGCGGACCGGGCTGACGGTCACCCCTTCGCACCTGAAGGGAGCCGCGGGCGCCGGGGCGATCCGCACGGTGACGCTGGAGGTGTCGTACGACGACGGCGCCACGTGGCGCAAGGCGACGCTGCGGCAGTCGGGCGGCGGCTGGAAGGCGCAGCTCGACGCGCCGTCCCGGGCCCGCTTCGCGAGCCTGCGCACCACCGCGCGGGACGCCAACGGGAACAGCGTCCACCAGACGCTGATCCGGGCGTTCGGTCTCAAGTAGCGGCGCCGGGCCGACCGAAGGGCCCCTGTCCCCGGTGGTGAACCGGGGGCAGGGGCCCTTCGTGGGGTGTCGGCTCGGGTCAGGGGCCGACGCGGCGCGGGAGGCTTGAGGAGGGGGTCGCCCCCCGCGCCGCGGTCCTGTGATTACTTGGTGAATCCGATCCGGGTCCAGTCGGTGTCCTGGAAGCCGAAGGCGCCGTAGTTGGCCACATCGGACTTGGCCGCGACGATCTGCGGGCGCTGGTACAGCGGCAGGTTGACGGCCAGCTTCCACAGCGCGGTGTCGGCGGCGTTGAGATCCGCGAGGTAGGCGGAGTGGTCGACCTCGGTGCCCGCCTTGTGCATGTCCGCGTCGATCTTGGGGGTGCCGATGCGGGCGTAGTTCTGGCCGACGTTGCCGTGCTTCGGCGAGACGAAGGTCGCCGCGCTGTTGGTCAGCGGGAAGAACGGGACCGACCCGATGCCGCTGAACAGCGTGAGGTCGAACTTTCCGGCGCTGACGTCGTTGAAGAAGTCGTCGCTCGGCTTGACCTTGGTGTCCAGCTTGATGCCCACGTTCTTGAGCATCGCCGTGAACAGCTGGGCCTCGTTGGCGGCGATGGGTGTTCCCGAGGGGATCGTGAGGGCCAGCTCCAGCGGCTTGCCGTCCTTCTCGCGGACACCGCCGTGCAGCTTCCAGCCCGCCGCGTCCAGTCGCCGTCCCGCCGCGGCGGGGTCGTACCGGCCGAGGGATCCGGCGTTGTCACGGTAGGCGACGTCGTTGTTGACCAGGAAGTGGTTGTCGAGCGGCTTGGCCGGGAAGGGGAGGCCGTTGAGGTCCGCCTTGCCGATGGCCTCGCGGTCCAGGGCCATGAAGACGGCCTGGCGGACGCGGCTGTCCTTCAGCAGCGGGCTCTCGCCGTTGACGACCATCTGACGGAGGTTGGGGGCGCCCGCCACCCGTATGGAGGTGTGCGGCACCTTCGTGGCCTGCTTGTAGGCGGCCACGTCGGGACCGATGTCCTCGACGTCGATCTCGCCCGACGCGAAGGCGCCCGGCGTCGACGCGGCGTCCAGGGTCCGGAAGTTGATCCCGTCCAGCACCGGCTTCGCACCCCACCAGTGAGGGTCGCGGACCTCGGAGACGACCTTCGTCGTGGGGTCCATCTTGCTGATCTTGAAGGGGCCCGCGGTGACCGGGACCTTGTTCTTGTAGCTGTCGGCGAACTTCTGCGGGGTGTCGATCTGCGACGCCGGGTACAGCGGGCTGAACAGCGTCTGCCACTCCGAGAACGGCGTGGCGTAGGTGACGACGACCTGCCGCGGGTCGCTGCCCTGCTTCACGGAGGAGATCTGCTCGTATCCGGCGGTGCTGACGGGGGTGTACTTGGGATTCTTCCCGTTCTGCGCCTGCCAGTTCGCCCGGAAGTCCTTCCAGGTGATGGGCGTCCCGTCGGACCAGGCGGCCTTGGGGTTGATCCGGTAGGTCGTGACCTGCTTGCCGTGCTTCAGCACGGTGGCCACCTTGGTGAGGTAGTTCGGGTTGGGGGTCCGCTTGTTGTCGGGGGTGCTGTGGAAGAGGGACGGCAGCAGCGGCGCCATCGTCGTGGTCACGGCGACGGTGTTCTGCGAGGCCGCGTTGAGGCTGTTCCACTGGGTCGGGTACTCGTCCACCGGGAAGTTGAGGGTGCCGCCCTGCCGGAGGTTCGCCGGGTCGACGGGGTTGATCTGGTTGAGCGTCGCCTTGGGTGGGGCCTTGGGTGCCGCGGAACCCGCGTCGCCGCCTTTTCCGCCTCCGCACGCCGTGGCTCCGGCGAGCAGCCCCGCGGACACCACGACCGCCGTCGCCAGCTTTACGGACTTCACGTTCAACTCGGCTCTCCTTCTTCGTTCGGTGGGTTCGGCGACCGCCGGGCGGGCGGTCTCGGCCGCGCGGGCGGCCTCCGCGGCGCGGGCGGCCTCCGCCGGCGCGTGCGGTCCCGTCGGTTCACAGGACCTCGAGGGCCGCCGCGTAGTGGCAGGCGGCGGTGTGGTCCTCGCCCATGGCGGCGGCCGCGGGATCCTCGGTGTCGCAGCGCTGCATCCGGTCCGGCGTGAGCCGCCGGTACTTGGGGCAGCGGGTGCGGAACCGGCATCCCGAGGGGGTGGCCGCGGGACTGGGCAGATCGCCCTGGAGGATGATCCGCTTGCGTTCCCGCTCCTTCCGGGGGTCGGGCAGCGGCACGGCGGACAGCAGTGCCTGGGTGTAGGGGTGCGCCGGGCGGGCGAACACGTCCTCGACGTCGCCGGCCTCGACGATCCGGCCGAGGTACATCACGGCGACGCGGTCGGCGATGTGCCGGATGACCGACAGGTCGTGCGCGATGAAGAGGTAGCTCAGGCCGAGCTCGGCCTGGAGCTGGTCGAGCAGGTTGATCACGCCGGCCTGGATCGAGACGTCCAGTGCCGACACGGGCTCGTCCAGCACGATCAGCTTCGGATCGAGGGCCAGTGCCCTGGCGATGCCGATGCGCTGTCGCTGCCCGCCGGAGAACTCGGCGGGGTAGCGCTCGGCGTGGTCGGGGAGCAGTCCCACCAGGCGGAGCAGTTCGGGGACGCGCTCGGCGATCCGCTTCTTGTCCCAGCCGTGGGTGCGCAGCGGTTCGGCCAGGATGTCCCCGATGGGCATGCGGGAGTCCAGGGAGGCCATCGGGTCCTGGAACACGACCTGGAGGTCCCGGCGCAGTTCCCGGCGCTCCTTCCCGTCCAGACCGCCGACGTCCCTGCCGAGCACCACCACGGTGCCGCTCTGCCGGGCGGAGAGGTCGAGGATCTCCAGCATGGTGGTGGTCTTGCCGCAGCCGGACTCGCCGACCAGGGCGAGGGTCTCGCCCTGGCGGATGTCGAAGTCCACCCCGTCCACGGCCCGCACCGTGCCGACGCGGTGCTTGAAGACCGATCCCTTGAGCAGCGGGAAGTGCTTGGTGAGGTTGGCGACCCGCAGGACCTCGGCCCGTTCGGCGCGGGGCTGTTCGGCGGAGACCCGCGGCAGTTCGGGCGTGGGGAACATGCCCTGGGCCGGGATGCCGCCGATCTGGTCGATCTCCTGCCCGCGGTGGCAGGCGGTGGCGTGCGCGGAGCCGTGGCCGACGCCCAGCAGCCGGGGCTCCTCGGTCCGGCAGCGGTCCACGGCCACCGGGCAGCGCGCCGCGAAGGGACAGCCGGGCGGCAGGTCCACCATCGACGGCGGTGAGCCCTCGATCGGGGTGAGCGCCGTCCGGTCCCCCGAGTCCAGCCGCGGTACCGAGCTGAGCAGGCCGATGGTGTACGGCATGCGGGGGGTGTGGAACAGTTCGTCGGCGGTCCCCGACTCCACCGGCTTCCCCGCGTACATCACCGTGACCCGGTCGGCCGTCCCGGCCACCACCCCGAGATCGTGGGTGATCATGAGGATGGCCGCGCCGGTGACGTCCTGCGCCTTCTTCAGCACCTCCAGGACCTGCGCCTGGATGGTGACATCGAGCGCCGTGGTGGGCTCGTCCGCGATGATCACCTTGGGGTCGTTGGCGATGGCCATGGCGATCACCGCGCGCTGGCGCATGCCGCCGGAGAACTCGTGCGGGAAGGCGTCGATACGCCGCCGCGGGTCGGGGATCCCGACCAGGTCGAGCAGGTCCAGCGCCCGCTGCCGGGCCTGTGCCGCGGTGAGGTCCTGGTGGATCCGGAGCGCTTCCACCAGCTGCGTGCCGATGGAGAAGACGGGGGTGAGCGCCGAGAGCGGGTCCTGGAAGACCATGCCGATGTCGCGGCCGCGAACGCGCGACATGTCCCGGTCCGACAGGCCGAGCAGTTCTCGGCCCTCGAGCTCGACCGAGCCGGTGACCTCGGCGCCGTCCGGCAGGAGGCCCAGCACGGCGGTGGCGGTCACCGACTTGCCGGAACCGGACTCGCCCACGACGCCGAGGGTCTCCCCGGCCCGGAGCGTGAAGTCGACGCCGCGGACCGCCCGCACGGGTCCGGCCTCGCTGGGGAAGGACACGCGCAGGTCGCGCACGCTCAGGACGGGGGTCCCGGCGGCCGGCCGCGAGGAGCGGCCGTCGAGCACAGCGGTGGGGTGGTTCACGAGGTGAGTCCTTCCTCGGTCGGTGCGGCCGGTCCGGCCGCGGCCGCCGGCTCTCGGTGCGGGGCACGCTCCTTGCGCGCGTGGCGGGCCGGGAGCGGGCGCGTCGTGGCGCGCCTCCCGGACTTGGCCCCGCGGGCCGTCGGGTCGAAGGCGTCCCGCAGCCCGTCGCCGATGAACGCCACGGAGACGCCGATCAGGACGAGGAAGGCGGCGGGGAAGAAGAAGAGCCACGGGGAGGTGTTGGCGTCGGGGGTGCCGGCCGCGATGAGGGTGCCGAGCGAGACGTCGGGCGCCTGGATGCCGAAGCCGAAGTACGACAGCGAGGTCTCGCCCAGCACGATCGCACCCACCTGGACGGTGGCGTCGATGATCAGGATCGAGGCCGCGTTGGGGAGGATGTGCCGGAAGATGATCACCAGCGGGTGCACGCCCATGTAGCGCGCCGCCAGGACGTACTCCCGTTCCCTCAGGGTCTGGGTCATGCTCCGGACGACCCGGCCGGTGATCATCCAGCCGAACGCCGCCAGCAGGACGACGAAGAACAGCCAGGTCCCGTGCTGGAACGCCGGCGAGAGGACCGCGAGGAGCAGGAAGGCCGGGATGACCAGCATCAGGTCGAGGAACCACATCAGGACGCGGTCGGTCCAGCCGCCGAAGTAGCCCGCCGAGGCGCCCACCACCGCGGCGATCAGCGTCGTCAGCGGCCCTCCCACGAGGCCGACGACCAGTGACTTCTGCAGGCCCCGCAGGGTGAGGGCGAACAGGTCCTGGCCCGAGTGGGTGGTGCCGAACCAGTGCTGGGCGCCGGGTCCGACGTCCAGGCTGCCGAAGTCGTTGTCGTGGTAGCTCCAGTGCAGGAACGGCGGCGCCGCGTACGCCAGCAGCACCAGCGCGATCACCAGGCCGACACCCACCAGGGCCAGCCGGTTCCGGGCGAAACGCGCCCGGATCAGCGCGCCTCGGCCCCTGGCCCTGGGCGCCGGCGCCGGGGCGCCTGTTGCGGGGTTGGTCATGACGGAATCTCCTCGAGTCGGGTGAGCCGGTCGTTCACCTGGGGCGTTCTCAGGTACGGACCCGAGGGTCGAGCGCCGCGTAGACGATGTCGGAGAGCAGGCCCGCGATCAGCACGACGGCGGCGGTGAAGATCGCCACGGCGGCCACCGCGTTGACGTCGTTGCCGGCGATGGAGTTGACCAGCCACTCCCCCATGCCGTGCCACCCGTAGATCTCCTCGGTGAAGGTGGCGCCGGTGAACAGCAGCACGACGTTGTAGACGAGCAGCGGCATCACCGGGATGACCGCGGTGCGCAGTCCGTGCCGCAGGACGGCCTGCCGTCGCCGGAGCCCCTTGGCGCGGGCCGTCCGCAGGAAGTCGCTGCCCAGTACGTCGAGCATGGTGCTGCGCTGGTAGCGGCTGAAGAACGGGATCTGCGCGAGGAGCAGGGTCAGGGTCGGCAGGATCAGGTGCTCGATGTTGTTGAGGATGACCGGGAAGGTGCCGTGCACCTTGGGGTCGTACATCCCGATGTACTGCACGAGCGGCCCGTTGCCCGCGGTGTCCAGGGTCCTCAGTCCGACCGCGATCACCACGACGGGGGTGGCCAGCAGGACGTACGAGACGATCGTCGACACCCGGTCGGAGGGCCGGTACTGCCGTAGCGCGTTCCACGCGCCCACCGCGACACCGCCGACGGCGCCGAGGATGGTCGCGACGAACAGCAGCTCGGTGCTGACCAGGACGCGCCGGCCCAGCTCGGTGTTGACCGACGCGCCCTCCGCGGTCTTCCCGAAGTCGCCGTGCAGCACGATCCCGGTCAGCCAGCGCCAATACCGCAGGTACACGGGGGTGTGCGGATCGAGGTTGTAGCTGTGCAGGATCGCGTAGATCGAGTGCAGGGGCGGCCGGGGATTCTTCGAGAGGTAGTTGATGTCGGGGTGGAGGGTGCAGGAGGCGAGAAAGTACGTCGCACTGGCCGCGATGAACACCAGGATTGCGTAGTTGCCGAGGCGGCGCAGCAGGTAACGACCCAACGTGCTTTCTCCTTCATGCGACCCGCCCTGTGACCAGGGCGTCGCCCAGCTCCGCTGGGGGGGCGCATTCCGGATTCGGCATGACCGCCGGGAAGGCGCCGCATCGGGCGGGGGGGAACAATGGAGCGTCGTCATCGAACGGCTCGCAAATATTCTCCTGCCGTCCACATCCATGTCAGGCAATTCGCGGACAAAGAATTGGCAATGCACATGACGGGACGGAATTGCGGGAAAAGGGTTCCGACCCTGCCGGAATTCCCTCTATGACGTGCGCCACTTTATGTGATGTTGATATGCCGGCGGTCCGGAGAACGCGAAGGGCGGGCGCGGAGTCGGCTCCGCGCCCGCCCCTGGGATGGTCCGCGTCAGTCCACCGCGAGGGTGAAGACGTGGAGGTCCGTGTTGTCCGGGAGCTTCACGCGCGTGATGGTCTTGCCGTCCGGTGCCGTGAAGGGCTTGGTGGCGAAGACGTAGGTGGCCACCGGATCCTTGTCCGCGCCCGCGACGTTGCGGTACGCCGTCTTGGCCACGACCTCGTTGCCGAACCGGACGCTGCCGCCGCCGCCTCCCATCGTCCAGTCGGTGAAGGACAGGTCGACGGTGCCGGTGCTGCCGTCCGCGTAGGTGACCGTCGCCGTCGTCTGCTGGTCGCCGTTGACGGCGCTGCCGACGAACGACAACCGCGAGGCGGGAGTGCGCAGTTCGATGGTCTGGCCGGTCGCCGAGGCGTTGTCGGGGCGGCCGGTCGGGGAGTCGGGCCAGGTGAACGCGGGACCTCCGGGAACCGTGCCCCGCGTGCCCGCGCTCAGCCCCGCCGCGGCGAGGGCCTGACGGGAGTAGCTCCAGCCGCCGCCGTCGAAGTCCGCCTCGTCGTGGTCACCGGAGTCGTCCGAGATCCCCGTGCTGTTGTACGCCGCGATCAGGGAGCCGGGGGCCGCGACGGTCAGGGACACCGGCTGCTCGTACGCCGTGTCCCCGTACGACACCGCCACCTTGGCGTCGTAGAAGCCCTGCTTGACGTCCTCGGCGGTGGACAGCGTGATCTCCTGGGAGCCGCCGGTGAACTCGCCCTCCGCGGGGGACGCCGTGACACCCTCGGGCACCTCGACGCGGAAGCGCACCCGAGGTGCCGCGCCGCCGCGCAGCGCCACGGCCCGGATGCCGACCTTGGAGCCGCCGCCCGGGGCGATCGTCGCCGTGGTCGGTCCGACGCCGACCTGGTACGGCTGCTCGCCCTCCCGGAAGGACGGCGGCGCGTCGGCCGCGTCCGTCCCCCAGGAGCGGTTCGCCGTGCCGGAGAGGCTGTAGTCGAGCCTGCCGCCGTCCCGTACGAAGGAGGCCGGGAGCCACGGCCGGTCGGTGGCGCGGCCGTCGACCTTCAGGGACCGGATGTACGGCGCGTCGGCCGCCGCGCCCGCCGCCCGGATGGAGATGTCGTTGCCGGCGGGGCGGTGGATCTCGATCCGCGGGAACAGCGGGGAGGACAGGACGAGTTCGGCGCGGGAGGGCACCTGCGGGTACATGCCGAGCGCGGAGAAGACGTACCAGGACGACATCGCGCCAAGGTCGTCGTTGCCCGGGATTCCGCCCGGCTGGGTCGACCACAGCGCGGTCATCGCGGCCCGCACCGTCTCCTGCGTCTTGTAGGGCGCGCCCGCGTAGGCGTAGAGGTAGGGCACGTTGATCGACGGCTCGTTGTCCATCTCCGACTTCTCGCCACCGCTCCCGGTGAAGGCCCAGCTGCCGTCGGCCTTGTGGAAGAAGGAGTCCAGCCGGGCCAGGGCCTGGTCACGGCCGCCCATCGCGGCGAACAGACCGGCGGGATCGTGCTGCACCATCCAGGTGTACTGGGCAGCCGTCCCCTCGACGAAGCCGTTGCCGGTGGCCGGGGTGAAGCCGGTGACCCAGCTGCCGTCCGCCGCGCGGTTGGCGATGTAGCCGCCGCTCGGGTCGGCAGCGACGTTGAAGTTGTTCTGCCACCACTGGGCGCGCCGCGCGAAGTCCGCCGCGGTGCCCTTCTCCCCGGCGGCCGCGGCGAGCTGTGAGAGGGCGAAGTCGGCGCCCGACATCTCCAGCGTCTCGGCGGCACCGCCCCAGGCGTTGGAGACGGACGGCATGTAGTGGAGCTTCAGGTACTTGTCCAGGGAGGGGCGCTGACCCACGGAGAGGATCGGCTTGCCGGTCGGGGAGAGGTCGAGTTCCGTCGGCACGGTCGCCGCCTTCACCAGCGAGCCGAGCGCGCCGCGCAGGTCGAAGTCCGTGCCGCCGAAGGCGTGGATGCCGGCGAGGGCGGCGGGCGACGGGTCGCCGTTCATGACGTGCGTGCCCTCGGCACCGTGCAGCCAGCGGTCCCAGACCCCGCCGTTCTGCCGGGCGAGCTCGTACAGCGACTGGGCGATGTCGGAACCGGTGCGCGGGCTCAGCAGCGTGAGCAACTGCACCTGCGAGCGGTAGACGTCCCAGCCGGAGAAGGTGCCGTACTGGGCCTGGTGACCGCGCGCCACGGTGTGGACCGCGCCGTCGCTGCCGCGGTATCTGCGGTCGGCGTCGCTGATGACGTTCGGGTGCATCAGCGCGTGGTAGAGGGCGGTGTAGAAGGTGGTGCGCCCCGCGTCGGTGCCGCCGCCCACCTTGACGGCGCCCAGCCGCTCCCGCCAGGCGCGGTGGGCCGCGTCCCGTACGGAGTCGAAGGAGCGGCGCGGCGGGTTTTCCGCGGCGAGGTTGGCCTCGGCGCCCGCCTCGCTCACATAGGAGATGCCGACCTTGACGTTCACCGGGCCGGTGCCGGGCTCGAATTCGACGTAGCCTCCGGCGCCCTTGCCCGCCACGGGCGTCCCGCCCTGGGAGAAGCCTCCGGTGCCGCCGGAGGCGGACGTGGAACCGGGGTTCAGCTTGTCGTCCTGCCAGGTGCCGGTCGTCTTGAAGGCGCGGTCGAAGCGGGCGGTGAAGTAGAGGGTGTAGTAGGCGCGCCGGCCCTCGGGGTCGAGGTATCCGCAGAAGTTCCCCGAGGTGACCGAACCGGAGACGGTCCGGGTCTTCGGGTCGATGGACACGGTCGAATCGGTCGACCCGACTTCGGAGTTGGCGGTACGGATGAGCATCGAGGCGGGCTTGCCCGCGGGGTAGGCGAAGCGGGCGGAGCCCGTGCGCGCGGTCGCCGTCAGGTCGGCGGTGACGCCCGAGGAGAGGTCCACGGTGTAGCGGCCGGGCTCGGCGGTCTCGGCGGCGTGCTTGAAGTCCGCCGCGTAGACCGCGTCCTTGGTGTCGACGGCGGGCGAGGTGGTGACCTCACCCGCGTACGGGAGGAACGGGATGTCGCCGCTGCCGCCGGCGCAACCGGTACCGGACATGTGGGTGAGGCTGAAGCCCCGGATGCGGGTGGCGTCGTAGTGGTAGCCGCCGGGGGCGGTGGTGCGGGTGGCGTCGCCGCGGGTGGTCTCGGGACTCCAGGACAGCATGCCGAGCGGGACGACGGCGCCGGGGAAGACGTTGCCGCCGTTCTTCGTGCCGATCAGCGGGTCGACGTACGCGGTGGGGTCCTGCACGAGGTCGGGTGGCGGCGCGGCGGGCGCCGCGAGGGCGGGCGTGGCGCCGCCGAGTGCCATAACGGCGGCCAATAGCACGGACGTCGGACGGAAACGCATGACGCGGCCCCTCTTGTCTCCGATGGGTCGCGCGCCACAGGTCACACAAGCCGCGGGGACAGTAACGCGTCCCACGGGCCTGCCGGAAGACCGCCTCGGGACGCGAACCTCCCGGCAGCGTCGCGGAGTCCAGCCGCACGTCAGCATGCTTGACAACGTTGCCCATCGGACCGGTATAGTCATGCGCAGATCAATGACAACGTTGTCGCGCGCCACGGTCGTCACCAAGCCACGCACCACCGAAACCCCCACTTCGGACCCGGGCCGCCGCCGACTGGGCCCTCGCCCGGCTCCCGCCCGAACACCGCCCCGCCCTCGCATAGGCCAGGCGGCTCTACCTCGGCCACCGCTATTCCGAGGAGAACTGGAGCGACGCGCTGCGGGCGCAGGTGCGTCCGCATGTCGACCGGGTGCTCGCCGAGATCGAGCGGTTGCACACATGAGTCCCCGGCGCGACGGGACGCACGTCCGTCGCGCCGGGTCACCCACCCAGCTGCGCGCGGAGAAGCACGCCCAGGCGCCGCCACGCCGGGGACGAGGCGTCGACCGTGCCCTGGATGAGGGCGGGGATCTCGGAGCCCGCGTCCAGCCCGGGCGGCTCGCCGGACCCGTAGCGTTCCCGATGCGCGGCGACGATGCGGCGGGCGAGGGCGTCGACGCGGGGATCGTCGGCGTCGAGGTCGTGGGCGTCGTCGTAGTCGAGGAAGAGCCGCCTGGTCGCGGGGTCGGCCAAGGTCGCGGCCTGGTCGCGGAACAGGGTGATCGCGCGGTCCGGGTGAGTGGCGAACACGAGGATCCACAGGTCGCGTTGCAGGTCCACCCACCGTGCCGAGAATCCCCAGCGGGCCAGGGCGTCCATGTGGGCGACGACCTCGGCGGGCAGCGGCACCAGATGCCCGTCCGCGAGCCGCCGCAGCCGCCCCTGCGTGGCCCGCAGACCACCGATGCGGACGGTGATCTGGTCGTCGATCTCGCGCAGGGCCCGCCGGAACTCCTCGTCGGTCGCCGATCTCAGGTCCCGGATGCGAGCCAGCGGGACACCGGCTTCGGCGAGGGTCCGGATCTTGATCAGCTCGATGGCGGCCTCCGCGCCGTACCGCCGGTAGCCGGAGGCGTCGCGTTCGGGCTCTGGGAGCAGCCCCTTGTCGTGATAGAGGCGGATGGTCTTGACCGACACTCCGACATGGCCGGCCAGCTGCCCGATGGTGATCACCCGGCCATCGTCCCACTTGACCCTGCCCCAGGGGCAGGGTCGCAGTATGGCGGCATGGCGAATACGAATGCGGATCGGGAGACCCTGCGCGAACTGGCCGACGCGGGCAACGAGACCGCGCTGGACCGGCTGGCCGACCTCGCGGACGAGGCAGGCGATCTCGCGGATCTGGACGAGTTGCTGGACGAGGGATCCGCGCACGCCGGATTCCTGCTCACTCGGCGCGCCGCCGCGACCGGCGACCTGCGCGAGCTGCAGCGGATCTCCGACGCCGGGTACGAGGCGGCCGGGCACGAGCTGGAACGGCTGCTTCAGGCACCGGCCGACGGACATCGGGACTGAGGGGCCCGGCGCACCGCTGGCAGTGGCGCCCCGGGCCGAGGCCCCCGGATCCGGTCGGCGGCCGGCGTATCCGTTTCGCGGCCCGCGTTTCCGGGCGGGGGGCGGACCGAGGGGCATCCGTGCGCATCCGCGTCCGCGCGCTCGCGACGTGACGGAGCCCGGGAGCGGTATCCAGCTGCCCGGGCTCCTGCTGTGCCACCCAATTGCGCACACCGGCGGCCTCTAAGAGGTGCGGATCATTGTGAGATCGACGTGTTCTACCTTTGAACTACCGTGCCACGGCAGAGGCACAGAGGGGACTTGAACCCCCATCCGTCGATGATCGTCCACCCTCGGTCGATCCGGTGTTCGGCGGCGAATGCTGAGACTGGAGCGAGAATCTGAGTTTCACGGGGCTGCCTCTGCCGATTTGGGCCACCCCGGCTCGTTGTGCCGGGGGAGGGATTCGAACCCCCACTGTCACCCCTGGTCAGCTTCAACATCAGTTTCAGCTTGCGCTCTTCGCGCACCCCTCGCTCCCGCGAGGGGGGATCATGACGTCACCCGAACAGGTAACCGAATACCGCGTCCCCCACCCTCTGGTCCGTGACCTCCGCCCCGTTGGCCTCCTCGCGCGCGAACTTGACGGCCTGCTGCAGCTTCTCGACCCGCCCGAGCAGTTCGTTCACACGCCGCGCCGGCAGCGCACCGGAGAACTTCACGGTCGTCCAGTACCCCACGGCCACGTCCTCGTAGTACACCTCGACCTGCGCCGGGTGCTTCTCCGTGGCCTCCGCCTTCACGTGGTTGCGCGGCACCTTCTTCGTCCGGATCGTCCGCACCGGGTCCGTCTTCCAGCTGTCCGTCGACGGATCCAGGTTCCACGACTCCGAGGCGTCCAGGACCGGCAGCTTGCGCACGAAGGTGTGGAGATCCGTGAGCTGCTTCTCCAGGAACAGCAGATACGGCACGGGGACCTGCGCCAGCAGAACCGTTCCGTCCACCACGACATCCGCGGCGGCGGTCCGGTTCGCCCAGTCCTTCGTCGCCGTCACGTCGAACAGCCGGGTCAGCGTGGCCGCGGCCCCCCGCAGCACGTCCTCCGCCTTCACCTGCACCCGTGTCGACTCCGGGGGCAGTTGCTCGCCCTCCTCGTCCTTGGGCTGGTACGTCCGCGAGATCCCGGCCAGCAGGGCGGGCTTCTGGACGTCGTGATGGGCCTGGGTCAGTTCCTGGAGGGACTTCGACTTGACGCCCTTTTCCACGGCGATGATCTGATTGAGCTTCGGCACAACCGGAAAGTTAGCAGCGCCGCCCCGCACACACACCCGAATTTCCGCCCGTCGAGGGGACGTGGTCACGAGGGCCGCGGCAGCGCCCCTCCGGCGTGGTCCGCCGCGGCCGCCGCGAGCGGGGCCAGGACGAAGTCGTGGTGGGCGTCGACCCAGGGCCCGTGCGGGCCGCCGCTGTTGGCGCCGGGCGGCGGATCGTGGCGGACGAGGTCGAGGATGAAGCCGTCGCGTACGGCGTTCGCGACGTCGGACTCGAGGTAGGGCCCGCCCCTGAAGTACAGCTGCGAGGTCAGGTCGCGGTGGCCGGTGTGACGGACCTTCACATGGAGGTGGGCGGGACGGTAGGAGTGGCGTCCGAGCGCGCCGAGCAGGGTGCCCATGGGTCCGTGCTTGGGGATCTCGTAGGGCGGCGGCAGGATCGTCTCCACCGCGAAGGAGCCGTCCTCGGAGGTCGTGAGGCGGCCGCGCAGATTCCACTCCGGGATGCCCGGGAAGACGTTCGAGTAGCGGCCGGTGGCGTCGGCCTGCCACATGTCCAGTTCCGCTCCGGCCAGGGGCCGGTTCCCGGTGTCGGTGACCCGGCCGTGGAAGACCAGCACCCGGCCCGCCTCGTCGGGCCGTTGCGGCATCCGGTAGGGCCGGCTGAGCCGGGGGGCGCCGGGCCGGTAGAAGGGGCCCTCGATCGCCTCGGCGCTCCCCGGTCGTCCGAGGTTCCCGATGTCGGTCGCCTCGGCCTCGAGGAAGACGTCCAGGAGGAGGGACTCCTCACCCTCCTTCACGGACGAGATGACGAGGTCCCTCGCCCGCCGGTACTCGTCGTGGGTGATGTGGTGCTTGCGCATGAAGTCGAGCAGGGTGCGTTCCAGGTCCTCGACCACGTCGATCACTCGGTCGTCGGTCATCGTGCTTTCCTCACGGTGGGTGTGCGGGAGCGTCAGCGGGTGACGATGCTGACGTCGTCGGGGTCGATGAGGTCGGGCACGGTCCAGCCGTCGAGGTCGTACTCGGCGAGGCAGGCGTCGGCGAAGGCCTCGTAGTCGCCGGTGAGGCCCATGGCGTCCTGCGCGGCGAGGATCTCCGTCCGGACCGCTTCGTGGTTGCCGCTGTAGTTGCGTTCGTAGAGCTCGTGCCGGCCGCCGAACTCACTGCCGACGGCGTCCCACAGGAGCTTCATCACCTTGGCGCGGCTCACCGCGTCGTAGCCGTTCGAACCCCGCATGTACCTCTCGAGGTAGGGCCGGGCCTGGGGGTTCCTGAAGTCGGCCGCGTGGGAGTTCAGGTAGATCAGCCCGCTGCCGAGGTCCTGCTCGATGATCTCCTTGATCCTGGGATAGCCCTGGGTCATGAACCACCGGTAGGCCAGGCCCGCGTTGGTGTCGGGCAGTACCGTCCCGCCCACCCACGGGTCGGGGTTGTGGGCCATGGAGTCGGTGAGCGCCCACATCAGGTTCCGCCAGGCCAGCACTTCCCCGACCCGGGTCTGTATGCCGCGGAAGTCCCTGGTGCCCGTGATCTCCAGGGCCTTGAGGAGCAGGCCGGCCAGGAACTCGATCTTGACGGCGAGCCGGGTGCACCCCTGGAAGGTGAACCGCGGCAGGAAGCCCGACATCGGGAAGAACGTGCTCGCCCTGTCCACGTCCCCGTAGACGAAGACGTTCTCCCAGGGCACGAGCACCTTGTCCAGAATGAAGACCGTGTCGTTCTCGTCCAGGCGGCTGGAGAGGGGGTAGTCGAAGGGGCTGCCGGTCACGGCCGCGTTCATGGCGTACGAGGGCCTGCAGATGAGCTTCATCCCGGGTGCCCCCGTCGGGACGGTGCAGATCAGGGCGTACTCGCGCTTCTTCAGGGGGATCCCGTAGTGCGCGATGAAGTTGAGGTGGGTGATGGCCGATCCGGTGGCCACGACCTTGGCGCCGCTCACGACCAGGCCGTTGTCCGTCTCCTTCTCGACGTGGACGAAGACGTCGGCGACGTCGTCGGGCCTTCGGTTCCGGTCGACCGGCGGGTGGATGATCGCGTGGTTCCAGTACAGGACCTTCTCCTGCGACTCCCGGTACCACCGGCGGGCGTTGTCCTGGTAGGGGTCGTAGAAGTCGGCGTTCGCCCCGAGGGTGCCCAGGAAGGACGCCTTGTAGTCGGGGCTCCGGCCCATCCAGCCGTAGGTGAGGCGTGCCCAGCGGGCGATGGCGTCGCGGTCCCCCACGAGGTCCTCGGCGCTGCGGGCGGCGCGGAAGTACCGCATGGTCCATCCGTCGCCGCCGGTGTCGGTGGGACAGGTCAACTCCGGTTTCGTGGCGGGGTCGTGCAGGGCGTCGTAGAGGCGGGCGGCCATCCGGACCGGATTGCGGAACGCGGGGTGCGTGGTCACGTCCTCGACGCGTTCGCCGTACAGGTACACCTCCCGCCCGTCGCGCAGGCTCTCCACGTACTCCTCCCCGGTCAGGGGCCGGGTGTTCGTGCCGGGCGTGGGCTCGGCGGGACGGGTCGCGTGTGCAGTGGTCATGGTTCTCTTCCCTGGTGGTTCTTGCCCGGTGGCTCTTGCCCGGTGGCTCTTGCCCGGTGGCTCTCTCGCGCGGTTTCTCGCGCCCGGCGCCGGCGGTCAGGCACAGTGGGCCAGGTGGTCCTGCCCGCCGTGGACGCGCTCCGGCCGGCGGTGCGGCCACCACCCCGGTCCCGGCTCCGGCGAGTCGAGGCTCTGCAGCCAGGGCGCGCCGTCGGCCGGTGCGCCGACGCGGTGGAACGAACCGGCGTGGAACAGCAGCGGTGCGGCGTCGGCGGCGCGGGTGATCTCCCGGACCTCGCCGACGTAGAGCACGTGATCGCCCCCGTCGTAGGTCGCCCACGGCGTGCAGGCGAAGGCGGCGATGCCGGTGGCGATGCGCGGGGCCACCGGCCCCTCGACCCAGTCGACGCGCAGGTGCGGCTGGGGCCGGCCGGCGAAGTGCAGTGCGGTGTCGCGATCCCCGCTGCCCAGTACGGAGACCGCGAAGGGCCGCCCGTCGAAGTACCGGCATGCCTTGCTGCGGCGGTCCAGGGAGACCAGGACCAGCGGCGGCCGCAGCGAGACCGCGGAGAAGGCGTTCACCGTGGCCCCGTGGACCGCCTCGCCGACGTGGCAGCTCACGACGGTGACACCGGTCGCGAACCGGCCGAGGCACGCGCGGAATTCGCGCTCGTCGATATCCATGGGCCGCTCCTCTCGCCCCTGCCCGCCGCCTCCGAGATCACGTACGCTATGCGGACAAAAGTTATATAATGCGTACATCAACCAAACTCCTCACATCGGGCAGAGTCAAGGGAGGATCGACGCGATGACCGAGACGGAGCGCCGGGACTACGTGCAGTCGCTGGAGCGCGGGCTCTCCGTGATCACGGCCTTCTCCCAGGGGCACCCGCAGATGAACCTGAGCGAGGTCGCGGCGGCCACCGGACTGAGCAAGCCGACCGCGCGCCGGCTCCTGCTGACCCTGCGGGAACTGGGCTACGTCCGCGCGGAGGGCACCCGGTACGCGCTCACCCCGAAGGTGCTGGGCCTCGGCTACGCCTACCTGTCCTCGCTGAACATCACCGAGGTCGCCCAGCCGTTCATGGAGTCGCTCACCGAGGAACTCCAGGAGGGCACCTCACTGGCCGCCCTCGACGACACCGACGTGGTCTACGTCAACCGGGTCCAGCGGCACCGCATCACCAGCATCAGCCTCGCCGTCGGCACCCGGCTGCCCGCGCACGCCACGTCCATGGGGCACGTCCTGCTGGCCGGCCTCGGCCCCGAGGCCCTGGAGTCGTACCTCGCCAAGGCGGTCCTCCGCCCCATGACGGGGCGCACCTTGACCACGCGTGCCGCCCTCGAGGAACGGCTGCGCACGGTGCGGGAACAGGGGTGGGCGGCCGTGGACCAGGAACTCGAAGTGGGCCGCAGGTCCGCCGCCGCCCCCGTCCGGGACGCCAACGGCCGCGTGATCGCCGCCCTCGCGCTGTCGAACAGCACCGCGGACCGGACCTTCGACCAGCTGCTCTCCGACTACGTACCGCCGCTGGTGCGGACCGCCGGACACATCAGTGCCGCCCTCGGCGGTGGCAGTTACCGGGTGCGGACCCCCGGGCCCCCACCGAGGACGGCCGGCTGACGCTCCGCCACGCGTCCCGCTACATGCCGGTCGCGGGACGGCGCCTGCGACACCGTCCCGCGACCGACGCCTGACGCCGCGCGGATCACCCGGAGCGGAGGGCCCGCTGCAGGGCCTCGATGGCCAGCGTGCGCGCGACGGCCGTCGCCTTGGAGTCGCGGAGGCTGTCGAGCATGAGGAAGTCGTGGACCATGCCCAGCACGCGTACCGCGGTGACGTCCACCCCCGCTTCGCGCAGCTTGGACGCGTACGCCTCGCCCTCGTCGCGCAGCACATCGGCCTCATCGGTGATGACCAGTGTGGTCGGAAGGCCGCGCAACTGCTCGATCTCGGCCCGCAGCGGGGACGCGTAGATCTCCGCGCGCTGCCGGGGATCGGTGGTGTACGCGTCCCAGAACCACTTCATCCCGTCGCGGGTGAGGTAGTAGCCCTCGGCGAACTGCTGGTAGGACGGCGTGTCGAAGTTGGCGTCGGTGACGGGGTAGAGCAGCACCTGAGCCGCCAGGTCGATGTCGCCGCGTTCCTTCGCCATCAGCGCGAAGACGGCCGACATGTTGCCGCCCACGGAGTCACCGCAGACCGCGATGCGGGAGGCGTCGATGTTCCGCTCCTCGCCGTTCTCGATGATCCACTTTCCGACCGCGTAGTTCTGCTCGATCTGCGTGGGGTACTTCGCCTCGGGGGCCAGGTCGTAGACGGGGAAGACCACCGCGGCGTTGGTGCCGACCGCGATTTCGCGCACCAGCCGGTCGTGGGTGTTCTCGTCGCCGAAGACCCAGCCGGCGCCGTGGATGTAGAACACCGCGGGCAGGGTGCCCGTCGCCCCCTCGGGGCGGATGATCCGGGCGCGGACGGTGCCGTACTTCCCGGCGTCGACGGTCACCCACTCCTCGTCCACCGCGGGCTTGGGGACGTCCGTCCCCGCCTGCAGATCGTCGAGGATCTCGCGGCCGTTCGCCGGTGGGACTTCGTAGATGCGCGGGTGCGACGAGGTGGCATCCGCCAACTCCTTGGCCGCGGGTTCCAGGACGGGTGTCGTGGACGGGGACTCGGGCATGTTGCGCTCCTGCCTCGGAGGATCCACTCAAAGCATTGCGGATCGGGTCATGGCGGACCGTGCCAACCGCTTCCCATCGTCTCTCGGTGGCACACCGCCGCAACTTCGGAGGGGGGCCCGTCGCGGTCTGCTCACCGAGCGGGCACACGCTGTCACTTCACTTCCGGGCAACGCCGCCGCCGGCCGGATCCGGCACGCGCTCCGATCGAACCTCGTGGCCACCACGGGACCTTACGACCCGGGGACGTCGGCGCGGCCGCACCGGAAGCGGGGACACCAGCCGGACCGCACTGTCGGTGCCGCGTGGAAGGATCCGATGGACGGCGACGACAGGCTTGCCTGTCGTGACCCGGTCGAGCAGTGCCCCCGCCAGGCGAGCGGGGCCCCGCTCGTTCGTGCGTTTCACGCTGTTGTAAGGTTCGATCTCCGTTCGTTGTACAAGCTTTTACCTCTCAGGGGGGAACTTCTCATGCGCATGGTTCGTCTTGTGGCGATCACCGCTGCGACCGGCACGCTCGCACTCGGTCTCGCGGCCTGCGGTGGCTCCGCGGACGAGGGGGCGAAGGCGAAGCCGTCGCAGAGCTCCGCCAAGTCGGAGAAGAAGGAGGTGCCCCCGGCTGAGGCGCTGCGGGCCGCCACCAAGGCGGCGGTGGAGCAGGCCGCGGCGAAGGTGGCCGTCGACTCCGTCGACCCCAAGGAGGGCAACACCAAGGCCGAGGGCACGCTGAGCTGGAAGAAGGGCTCCGAGGGAGCCGAGCTGAGCATGGACCCGGGTTCCGACGCCGACATGAAGGACATGGCCGGCGAGGACGGCAAGGTGCACATGACCATCACCGATGGTGCCGTGTACCTGCCGATCGAGGGTGAGATGGCCGCTGCCGCCAACGGCAAGAAGTGGCTGAAGTTCGACGCCACCGCCGCGGAGGACAACCCGGCCAAGGACATGCCGCACGGCCCCGTCCAGGCCCTCGCCGCCCTGTCCATCGCCGGCGACCTCGCC
This sequence comes from Streptomyces sp. NPDC026673, assembly GCF_040638135.1. Classification (NCBI taxonomy): domain Bacteria; kingdom Bacillati; phylum Actinomycetota; class Actinomycetes; order Kitasatosporales; family Streptomycetaceae; genus Streptomyces; species Streptomyces sp. NPDC026673. The sequence continues at coordinate 78,744 of NZ_JBEZXR010000010.1, forward strand.
AAGGCCGGCGAGGAGCAGGTGGACGGCGCCCAGGCCACCCACTACACGGGCACCGTGGACATCGCGAAGTTCGCGGCGGACAGCAGCGTCCTCGACCTGATCACCAAGGACGAGCGCGACGCCTACGTGGCCGAGCTCAAGGACACCGGCATCAAGAACTCGGTCAAGATCGAGGCGTGGGTCGGCGCCGACGACCTCACCGTCAAGACCATGGAGTCCGGTTCGACGGCCAAGGGCCCGGCCAAGCTGACGATCACGTACTCCGACTACGGTCAGACCTCCGCGGTCACGGTGCCCCCGGCCAAGGACGTCACCACGCTCGCGGAGATGCTGAAGAGCGCCGCCCAGGGCTGAGCCCGGCGACGAGGGCCGAGCCCGGCGTCCCCTGCCACCCGGCAGACCCGGCGGCCACCCCCGCGGCGCGATGCCGCGGGGGTGCGCCGCCATCGCCCACGTGCGTCACCCGGGGAGCCTTCCGGCCGGGAACGCCGCAGGCAGCCCGTACCCTGATGAGGCGATGAACCTCTTCAGCACGCCGTGGGGCGCACTCGAACTGACCCGTTTCCCTGCGGACCCGCGGGAGACCCTGCGGGCGTGGGACGCCGCGGACGACTACCTGCTGCGGCACCTCGCGGAGACCGGGGCGGACCTGACGGGCCGGATCACCGTCCTGGGAGACCGCTGGGGGGCGCTGGCGACCGCGCTCGCCGCCCACCGTCCCACCCAGATCACCGATTCCCACCTCGGCCGGCAGGCCACCCGGGCGAACCTGCTGCGCAACGCCCCACAGGCCGAGGTGGAACTGCGCACCACACGCGACGATCCGCCCGCGCGGATCGACGTCCTGCTCGTCAGGGTGCCCAAGAGCCTGGCCCTGCTCGAGGACCAACTCCACCGGCTGGCGCCCGCGCTGCACCCGGGCACCCTCGTCGTGGGCACGGGCATGGTCAGCGAGATCCACACCTCCACGCTGCGGCTCTTCGAGCGGATCGTCGGACCCACCCGCACCTCACTGGCCGTCCGCAAGGCCCGGCTGATCTTCAGCACCCCCGACCCGGCGGCCGACCGCGGCGCCAACCCGTGGCCCCTGCGCTACGCCCTGCCGGACGACGTCGGCCCGCTGTCGGGACGCACCGTCACCAACCACGCGGGCGTCTTCTGCGCCGACCACCTCGACATCGGCACCCGTTTCCTGCTCCAGCACCTGCCGGACCGGAAGGGCCCGGACCGCGTCATCGACCTGGGCTGCGGCAACGGCGTGGTCGGCACCGCGGCGGCACTCGCCAACCCCGGCAGCGACGTCCTGTTCGTCGACGAGTCGCACCAGGCCGTGGCCTCCGCCGAGGCCACGTTCCGCGACAACGTGGGATCCGCGGCCACGGCCCGCTTCCTCGTCGGAGACGCCGCCGACGTGCTGACCGTCAGCCCGCCCGGCAGCGCCGACCTCGTGCTGAACAACCCGCCGTTCCACTCCCACCGCTCGGTCACCGCCGCAACCGCGCAGCGCATGTTCCAGATCGCCAGGACCGCGCTGCGCCCCGGCGGGGAACTGCTGGTGGTCGGCAACCGGCACCTGGGCTACCACGTGCGCCTGAAGCGGCTCTTCGGAAACTGCGACGTCGTCGCGTCCAACCCGAAGTTCGTGATCCTGCGGGCCGTCAAGCGCTGAACGCCGGACCGGCCACCGTGGCGCGGCCAGCGGTTCGCAGCGCCGCGCCGCGACCGCGGCCGTACCGCCGGGGGTTCCGATCAGGGATGGAACGGATCCTTGTTGTGGGTGAGCGGATACTGGTGCACGGCCAGCGAGTTGTACGACATGCGGTCGTCGTGGGCCTGCTCGCGGCGGGCCTCCTCGATGCGCAGGCCGTCGGCGTTCTGCGTGCGGGAGCTACCGCGGCGCATCAGCTTGACGATCAGAAACACGACGACGACCGCGAGCAGGGACAAGAACACGACCAGTTCGGCCACAGCGGCACTCCCCCGTGCGTCAGCAGCTATGTGACCTGCATCATAGCCGCCGAACAGCACATTTGTCCTCCCCTTTACCTGAGGACGCCGCCGCACGGCACGGCCGCACACCATGGCATGATCGCGCCATGGCATGCGCTCGCCGCCGCATCGTCGGCACCCTGGCTCTGGTCCTGATCGCCGTCGCGGCGGCCGGATGCGCCGATCCCTCCGCCGACCCCCGTGCCGGCGGCGCCGGTCGCGCGGGGAAGGGATTGTGCCCGCCACCCGACGCGCAGCCGGCCGAGCCGTCACCGTGCATGACCCTCGACTGGAACGACCGGGTGGCGGAGAACCACGCGTTCCGCGAGCCCATGCCGATCACCGAGGAGCAGAAGCGGCAGTCCGCACCGAAGGCCGAGGCGCTGGCGGCGGCTCTGACCGAGCTCGCGGCCGGCGGCACCACGCAGGAGACGCTGCGCACGGCGGCCGCTCGGGCCCTGGGGCTGACCTCACGTCAGATCGAGGTACGGGGAATCCACTTCGACCCGCTCCACGATGTGCTGGTCGGCGGCGGCGAGGGCCGGGTGTGCGTCAACGGCACCGTGGACGCGGCGGGCAAGGCCCACGCCGAGGTGATCGGACGTACCGCCGACGGGACCTGCCTGCCGGGGCTGGGCGGCCACTGATCCGGCTTCAGGTGGTCGCCTCGTCGAGGAGTTCCAGGACGTGCCGGTAGGGGCGGCCGGTGGCGCGGGTCATGCCCATCTCGCAGGTGCGGTTGCACGAGGCGTACGCGTCGAACGCGCCCGCGGTGATCTCCGCCGCCTGCGCGGCCGTCGCGGACTCCGTGACCTCCGGGTGGAGCAGCCCCCGGTCCCCGGCGAACGCGCAGCAGCCCCAGTTGTCGGGGACCGTGACCTGTTCGCTGACCGCGGCCGCGACCTGGCGCAGGGCGGCGTCGATGCCCAGGTGGACCGTGGAGCACGTGGGATGCAGGGCCATCGTGCCCATGCGGCGCGGGACGGGCAGGGCGGGAAGCAGGTGCTCGGCGGTGAAGGCCACGCTGTCGACGAAGCGCAGGGCCGAGAACCGCGCGCGGTCGGACTCCGGTAGTACGTCGGGCAGTTGCTCGAGACCATGGGTGCAGGACGATGCGTCGCACACCACCGGCAGCCGTCCGCCGTCGCTGGCCTGCCACAGGGCCTCCAGGGTCCGGGCAGCCATGGTGCGGTGCCCGTCGGTGTAGCCCTTGGACTGCCACGGCGTGCCGCAGCACAGGCCGGTCAGCCCGTCCGGCACCGTGACCCGGACGCCGGCGCGTTCGCACAGCCGCAGGAAGGCGGCGGACGCACCGCCCGAGTCCCCCTCGGAGGCGAAGACGCTGCCGATGCAGGCGGCGAAGAACACCGCCCGGGCCCCGTCGGGGTGGCGCGGCGCCGGTCGGGCCGGGCCGCCGCGGGGGATGTCACCGGACCAGGCCGGCACGAGTTCCGCCGCACCCAGCCTGCGGACCGCGCCGGTGGCGGCCCGGACGACCGGCGAGGGCAGGGCGTGAGCGGTGTTGAGGGCGGCGCGCACGCCGGTGACGGCGGTCCCCCAGTGGCGGGCCGTGGCGTCACCGGCGCGCCGGGCGGGAGCGCTGTGGCGCTGCGCGCGCAGGCGTTTCATGACCGCGCCGGTGTCGATCGTGACGGGGCACGCGGTGACGCAGAGGCTGTCGGCCGCGCAGCTGTCGACGGCCGCGTACGCGTAGTCCGCCTCCAGGGTGCGCCGGCGTTCCTCGTCGCCGGCGGCGGTGGCCAGGGCGATCTCGCGTTGCAGGGCGATGCGCTGACGGGGCGTCGTGGTGACGTCGGCGGTCGGGCAGACCGGTTCGCAGTAGCCGCACTCCACGCACGCGTCGACGGCCGGGTCGACCGCGGGGACGCTCTTCAGGTCGCGCAGGTGCGCGACGGGGTCGTCGGTCAGGAGCACGCCGGGGTTGAGGACGTCGTGGGGGTCGCACAGCCGCTTCAGCTCGCGCATGACCTCGTACAGCTCGTCGCCGTACTGGCGGTGGACGAAGGGGGCCATGGCGCGGCCGGTGCCGTGCTCGGCCTTGAGGGTGCCGCCGGCGTCCAGGACGAGGTCGACCATGGCGTCGGTGAACCGGGCGTAGCGCTCGGTCTCGGCGCGGGTGTCGAAGTCCTGGGTGAGCATGAAGTGGAGGTTGCCGTCGCGGGCGTGGCCGAAGATGACGGCGTCCTGGTATCCGTACCGGTCGAACAGGCCGATCAGGCCCTCGCAGGTGCCGGTCAGCCGCTCCATCGGCACGGCGATGTCCTCCAGGAGCGCGGTCGTCCCGGCGGGGCGCGCTCCGGCGACCGCGGTGTACAGGCCCTTGCGCAGGTGCCAGAGCCGGCCGCGCACGGCCGCGTCGCGGGTGAGCGCGGAGCCGGTGACGGCGGGCAGCCGGTCCAGGACGGGCCGGGCGGCGGCGACCGTGGCGTCCAGGGCCTCCGCGCTGTCCTCGGCGAACTCCACGAGCAGGGCGGCGTGCCGTTCCACCCGCAGCCCCCGCAGCTCGGCCACCGGGTCGGCGGCCTGCTGCGCCATGCGGAGCGACGCGGCGTCGAGGAGTTCGGCGGTACGGGCACCGGCGGCCAGCAGCGCGGGCAGCGCGTCGGTCGCCTCGGCGAGGCCCGGCAGGATCAGCAGGCCGGTGGCGGTGTGCGGGAGCAGCGGGACGGTACGGAAGACGGCCTCGCCGACGAAGCCCAGGGTGCCCTCGCTGCCGATCATCAGGTGGGCGAGGATGTCGGCGGGCTCGGTGTGGTCGAGGAACGAGTTGAGCCCGTAGCCCATGGTGTTCTTCATCGCGAAGAGCCGCTCGATGGTGGCGCGTGCGGCGGCCGAGCCGCGGACCCGGTCGCGCAGTCGGAGCAGTCCGGCGTGGAGACCGGGCTCGTGGGCGCGCAGCGCGGCGTCCGCGTCCGGGGCGGCGGTGTCGACGACGGTGCCGGACGGCAGGACGAACTGCAGCGACTCCATGGTCCGGTAGGCGTTGTCCTGGGTGCCGCAGTTCATGCCGCTGGAGTTGTTGGCGACCAGCCCGCCGATGGTGCACGCGCTCTCGCTCGCCGGGTCGGGGCCGAGGCGTCGCCCGAACCGGACGAGCCGGGCGTTGGCCTGACGGACCGTGAGGCCCGGTTGCAGCCGGATGCGCAGGCCGTCGTCGAGTACCTCGGCGGAGCGCCAGTGCGTGCGGACGTCCACCAGGACGCCGTCGCCGCCGGCCTGCCCCGCCAGGCTCGTGCCGCCGGAACGCAGCGTCAGGGGCACCCCGGCCCTGCGCGCGCCGGCCATGAGCGCGCCCACCTCCGCGGCGGACGCGGCACGCACCACCGCCTGCGGCGTGAAGAGGTACGGCGAGGCGTCGTGGGCCGCCGCCACCCTGCGGGGCACGTCGGTGGAGACCCGCGAGGGGTCGGCCACGCACGCCGTCAGCCACGCGGCAGGGCCGGGGCCGGCGGTCCGGGAGGTGGTGGCGGGCGTGGCGGGGGTGGCGGCGGAGGTGCTCATGGTTCCTCGGGTGCGGCGGTGCGGCGGTGGGACGCTGCGGCGGAGGGTCAGCGGGCGGGGTCGGTGATCCGCAGCAGGCGCGGCGGCCGCGCGGCGGGTTCGGGCAGGCGCAGCGGCGACAGGCCCGGGGTGATGCTGCCCAGCAGCGTGGCACGGCGCGCGCCGGTACCCGAGGGAAGCGCGCCGGGCAGTCCGTTGACCGTGAGGAAGCCCAGCACGGCGAAGGCCAGTGCCTCCTTCGCGTCGGACGGCAGGCCCAGGTCGTCACTCGGGCGCAACGTCACGCCGGGCAGTTCCTCGCCGATCATGCGCATCAGCACCGGGTTCCGGGCGCCGCCGCCGGACACGATCAGGCTCGTGACCCCGTGCGCGCGGCAGGCGTCGGCCACGGTGACGGCGGTGAGCCTGGTCAGGGTCGCCAGGACGTCGTCCGCGGCGGGAGTGGGCACCGCGGCCAGCGCCCGCCGCAGGTAGGGCAGATGGAAGTGCTCCTTGCCGGTGCTCTTCGGCGCGGGCCTGCGGTAGTACGGATCGTCGAGGAGCACCTTGAGCAGGTCGGCGCTGGTACGGCCGGCCGCGGCCCGGCGTCCGTCCTCGTCGTAGGAGGCGGCGCCGCCGGTGAAGTGGCGTACCGCCGCGTCCAGCAGGGCGTTCGCCGGGCCGGTGTCGAAGGCCAGCGGCTCGGCGCCGGGGGCGACGACGGTGACGTTGGCGATGCCGCCGAGGTTGAGCGCGGCGGGCACCCCGGGCAGCCCGCGCAGGAGCAGGGTGTCGGTCATCCCGACCAGCGGGGCGCCCTGGCCGCCCGCGGCGACGTCCCTGCTGCGCAGGTCCGACACCACCGGCAGCCCGGTGGCCTCGGCGATCCATGCCGGCTGCCCCAGTTGCAGGGTGCCGCTGACGGTGCCGTCCTCGACCCAGTGGTGCATCGTCTGGCCGTGGGAGACCACGAGATCGGCGGCGCCCCCGCACAGTTCGTCCAGGGCCCGGAGCGCGGCACCGGCGAAGGCCTGGCCGATGCCGGTGTCCAGGGCGCACACGGCCTGGGTGGTCGTCGCCGCGGGGGGCAGCGTCGCGGCGATCAGGTCCCGCAGGTCGTCGGCGTACGGGACGGACAGATGGCCGAGCGGCCGCATGAGCAGGGTGTCGCCGTCGAGGGTGAGGTCGGCGGCGGCCGCCTCGATGGCGTCGTACGAGGTGCCCGACATCAGGCCGATCACGCGCATGTCTTCTCCCAGTGGCTTTCGCGAGGCGAACGGGTGGGCCCGGGGTGGGCGGCCGCGGTGGTCCGGCGGCCGCCCACCCCGGGCTCGGTCACTCCAGGCCGGCGCCCGCCGCGACGCGGCCCGAGCCGGAACCGGACTCCGGGCCGGCGCCGGGCAGTTCGACCTCGCGCACTTCGCGGACCTCCGGGGCCCGGTGGAACAGGCTCATCACGGCGCCGACGACCAGGGTGATCACCACGCCGATCGGCACCAGCCACTGCGCGGCGATCGCGGTCGGCACGGTCGCCCCGGCCACCGTGACGTCGATCTTCACCCCGCGCACGATGTAGGTCATCACCGCGACGGTGACCAGGAACGCGACCACCGAGTCGACCTCGTTGGCGCGCTTGACCAGCCGTCCGAGCAGGAAGGCGCCGAGCAGCGCGCCGTAGGTGTAGCCGGCGATGGTCAGACCGGTCAGGTACACGTTGCCGGTGCTGGTGCTGAAGGCGCAGGCGAACACCGCCATGAGCACGGCCCACACCAGCGTCATCACCCGGGCGAGCTTCAGCAGCGTCTCCTCCGAGGGGGTGCTGCGGAAGAAGCTGTGGATGATGTCGGCGACGGTGGAGTTCGACATGGAGTTCAGCGCCGAGGACAGCGAGCCCATCGCGGCGCCGAGGATACCGGCGACGAGCAGGCCGGAGACGACCACCGGCAGGCCGTGCAGGATGAAGTTCGGGTAGAGGTTGTCGTTGCTCGTCAGGCCCAGGTCCTGGAAGGACTTGCCCTGGTTGTAGGCCCACAGCAGCGCGCCGACCAGGGAGAACGCGGCGAACTGGAGGGTGACGAAGACACCGGAGGCGATCATGGCCTTCTGGCCGTCGCGCAGCGAGCGGGTGGCGAGGACGCGCTGGACGATCAGCTGGTCGGAACCGTGGCTGGCCATCGCGAAGATGGCGCCGCCGATGATCGCGGTCGGCAGCGCGAACGGGCTGGTGAGGATGTGCGCCAGGTCGAAGTTGGTGTCGAACAGCTTGAAGTGGCCCGAGTGCAGCGCGTCGGAGAAGCCGCTGCCGCCGACGTGGCCGGAGAGCACGGCGATCGTGAGGATGGCGCCGCCCAGGTACAGGCCCATCTGAATGGCGTCGGTCCAGATGACCGCCTTGATGCCGCCGAGGTAGGTGTAGACGACGGTGATCAGCGTGAGGACGATGATGATCACGCGGTAGCTCGCGTCCACGCCGAACTCGGCGAGCAGCAGCTTGATCGGGATCGCGGAGGCGAACAGGCGGACGCCCTCGGCGAGGAGGCGGGTGAAGACGAAGGTGACCGAGGCGAGCCCTTGCAGTTTCAGCCCGAATCTGTCGCCCAGGTACTGGTAGGCGCTGACGAACCCGCCGCGCTTGTACAGGGGGATCAGCACGGTCGCGACGACGACGCGGCCGATGACGTAGCCGAGGGCGAGTTCGACATTGCCGAAGCCCTGCCCGCTGTAGGCGCCGCCGGGCACGCTGATGACGGTCAGCACGCTGGTCTCGGTGGCCACCACGGAGAAGGAGACGGTCCACCAGGGCATGTGCCCTTCGCCGACGAAGTAGTCCTTCGACGTTTTCTGTCGTCCGGCCAGTCGCAATCCGATCCAGGCGATGGCGATCAGATAGACGACGACCACGACGAGGTCGAGTTGGCGCACGCTCGCTCCTAAACAACAGCCGGCGGGATCACCGGCGCGGTGGGGACAGGTGGTGGGGGCGTCGTCCGGCGGACTCGGACGACGTGGGGTTCGTGCGGGACGGAGGCGTCCAGTGCCAGCAGGCGCGCGCCGTCCAGCGGGTCCCCCAGCGGGCTCCGCGGGCGCAGCGGCCGCGCGGTGCCGTCGAGCGCCGCGCGGAGCGGCGCCATGAGCGGTTCACCGAGGCCGGTCAGGCCGCCGGTAACGGTGACGGGCAGTTCGTCACCGGTGATCCGGGCGGCGGCCGCGAGCACGGCCTCGCCCAGCGCGGTGGCGGCGTCCCGGACGATGACGCCGGCGACGCCGTCGCCCGCTTCGGCGGCGCGGGCCACCTCGGGGGCGAAGGAGGCGGCGGTGCGGGCGGGATTCCCGCCGTTCGCGAGCGCCGCGGGCAGGGTGTCGGGGTCGCCGAAGCGGCGGGCGGCCGCGGCCAGCAGGGTGGTGTCCGGGCCGCGTCCGTCGTGCGCGCGCAGCGCGGCCCGCAGCCCGGCGGCACCGATCCAGGCGCCGCTTCCCTCGTCGCCCAGCCACGGGCCCCAGCCGTCGACGCGGGCGTACGAGCCGTCCTCGCCGATGCCGATGGCCACGGAACCGGTGCCGATCGCCAGCACCACGCCGGTGCGGCCGCCGAGGGCGCCCGCATGGGCGGTGACGGCGTCACTGGTGACGGCCACCTCGTCGGCGGGCAGGTCCGCCAGCAGCAGCCCGGCCAGGGCGCGGGCCGCGTCCGGGGCGGTGGCGGCGCCCGCCGCGCCCACGCAGACCGCGGACAGCCGGCCGGGGGCGTGCTCCTCGAGGAGCGGCAGGACGGCGGCGAGCACGGCGGCACGGGCCGCTTCGACACCGTTGTCGGCCGCCAGACCGGGAGCCCCCGGGACCTCGCGGACGGGACCGGCGGGACCGTTCCCGCCCGTCCAGAGCACGGCACGGCAGCCGGTCTTCCCCAGGTCCACCGCCACTGCTGCTGTCATCCGGCACGCCCTCGTGTCCTACGGGATCCGGCACGTCGGGTGGTCACGGTCGGTTCGGTGACCGGCGCGGATCGCGGTGCAGCGAGTATCGGAAGGCAGACGTCCGTATGTCAATAAGTAACTTCGGGAAATGCAGCTCGTAAATTTTTGACGCAACCGCCGGTCGTGGTTACGCTGACGCCACCGACCCAGGAGGGAACCCGTCATGGCCCGCCAGGAACCGTCCCGCACCCCCGCGCAGCCGGCGCAGGAGACCACCGCCTCCGCCGACACCCTGGCGCGCATCCGCGCGGCCCTGCCGACCCTGGCCCCCTCCGAACGGCGGGTGGCGGACGCCGTCCTGGCCGATCCGGGACAGGCGGCGGAACTGTCCATCAGCGCCCTCGCCGAACGGGCCGCCACCTCCGTCGCCACCGTCATGCGGTTCTGCCGGACGATGAAGCTGGGCAACTACCCGCAGTTGCGGCTCGCGCTGGCCGCGGCCGCCGCCCGCGAACACGCCCTGGGCGGCGAACGCCCCGCCCCGGGCACCGACATCAGCGCCACCGACACCCTCGACCAGATCGTCGGCAAGATCATCTACAACGAGGTGCGCGCCCTGGAGGACTCCGGGGCCGGACTCGACATCGAGGCGCTCGGCCGCGCGGTCGACGCCGTCGCGGGCGCCCGGCGCGTGGACATCTTCGGGATCGGCGCCAGCGCCTTCGTCGGCCAGGACCTGCACCAGAAGCTCCACCGCATCGGCCACATGGCGTTCATCTGGACCGACCGGCACGCGGCGCTGACCGCCGCGGCCCTCCTCGGTCCCGGCGACGTCGCCGTGGCCGTCTCCCACTCCGGGGAGACCGAGGACACCGTCGAACCCCTCCAGGCCGCCGCCGAACGCGGCGCCACCACCATCGCCCTCACCAACGTCCCGGGCTCCACCCTGGCCGACAGCGCCGACCTGGTCCTGGCCACCTGCGCCCGGGAGACCCCCTTCCGGTCCGGCGCCACCGTCAGCCGGATCGCCCAACTCGCGGTGATCGACTGCCTGTTCGTCGGCGTCGCCCAGCGCTCCTACGACGCCACGACCGCGGCGCTGCAGAAGACGTACGGGGCCGTGCAGCGCCGCAGGCGCCCGCAGCCCCAGCGCCGCGCACCGGCCGAAGACTGACCGCCGGCCCCGCACCACACCCAGCACCTCCGAAAGGACGACCGCGCCGTGGACCTCAGCACACTCGGCACCGAGACCCGCAACGATCGGACCGCCGAACTGGACCGCATGCCGGTCTCCGAGCTCCTCTCCGTCATGAACGCCGAGGACCAGACCGTCGCCCTCGCCGTCCGCGACGCCCTCCCCGACATCGGCAGCGCCGTCGAGGCCATCACCGACTCCCTGCGCCGCGGCGGCCGCCTCATCTACCTCGGCGCCGGCACCAGCGGCCGGATCGGCCTCCTCGACGCCGTCGAGTGCCCGCCGACCTTCGGCACCTCGCCCGAGCAGGTCGTCGGCCTGCTCTCCGGCGGCCCCGGCGCCTTCGTCGTGGCCGTCGAGGGCGCCGAGGACGAACCCGCCCGGGCGATCGCCGACCTCGACGAGATAGGCGTCGGCGACCGTGACACCGTCGTCGGACTCGCCGCCAGCGGCCGTACCCCCTACGTCATCGGCGGCCTCAAGCACGCCGCCGCCAAGGGCGCCGTCACCGTGTCGGTGGCCTGCAACCGCGACGCGGTCGTCAGCCGCTACGCCGACATCCCGATCGAGGTGCCCACCGGACCCGAGATCCTCACCGGCTCGACCCGGCTCAAGGGCGGCACCGCCGAGAAGATGGTCTGCAACATGCTCTCCACCGCCTCGATGGTCCGCCTCGGCAAGGTCTACGGAAACCTCATGGTCGACGTCCGCGCCACGAACAACAAGCTCGTCGACCGCGCGCAGCGCATGGTCGCCCAGGCCACCGGCGCCGACCTCGACACCGCCGCCCGGGCCCTGCACGCGGCGGGCGGCCACGCCAAGACCGCCATCGTCATGCTCCTCACCGGCACCACCGCCGAGGAGGCCGCCCGGCGCATCGAACAGGCCCACGGCGACACCCGCACGGCCGCCGGACAGGCCTGACCGGCGGCCGTCGCCACGGGAGAAGGGCGCTGGACGGGCCGCGGCACCGCGCCGCCGATAGAGTGAAGATCATCAGGCAGGCCGACCGGGGAAGGTGACGACGGCCATGGCCGGACGGTTCAGCTATCAGAGGATCTACGAGGACACCTTGTCGCGGGACGGCACGCGCGTCCTGGTGGACCGCCTGTGGCCCCGCGGAATGAGCAAGGAGCGGGCCCACCTCGACGAGTGGCTCCGCGACGTCGCGCCGTCGAGCGAACTGCGCCACTGGTACCACCACGACCCGGAACGCTTCGGCGAGTTCCGCGACCGCTACATCGCCGAACTGGAGGACGCCGAACACCGGCCGGCCGTGGAGCACCTGCGCGACCTCGCCGCCCACGACAAGGTCACGCTGCTCACCGCCACCAAGGACGTCGATCACAGCGAGGCCGCCGTGCTCGCCCGGTGGCTGGACTCGGCCGGCCGCGGCAGCCGTTAACGTGGTGGCATGCGCCACGAGGTGACCGATGCCGACACCGCGACGACGGTGGGCAGCGGAGACGTACCCGTACTGTCCACACCGCGGCTCGTCGCGTGGATGGAGGAGGCGACGGTGCGGGCCGCCGCACCGTTCACCGCGACCGGCCAGACGACCGTGGGGACCGCGCTGCGCATCGAACACGTCCGCGCCACGCGCGTGGGCGGCCGCGTGGACGTCTTCGCCGAGCCCCCGGCCGCCGCGAGCGGCCGGCATCTGACCTTCCGCGTGAGGGCGGTCGACGACGCGGGCAGGCTGGTCGCGACCGGCGAGATCGACCGGGCCGTCGTCGACCGGCAGCGGTTCCTCGCGGCCGTGTCCGACGAGGGCCGGAGCGCCGAGCCGACCTGACCGGGGCGGCTCCGCCTCCCCGCGGGTACCCCTCCGGGGCGGTCCGGGTGCCGGCCCGGTCAGGAATGCGGCACCGCGCTCCAGCCGGCCAGGATCGGCAGGACGCGGGCGGTCGGAGAGTCGGGCTCGGTCGTGTAGACGACCAGGCGCTGGTCCGGCTCGTGCGGCGCGCGGACGATCTCGATGTCGAAGGACATCGGGCCGCCGGCGGGGTGCCGGATACGCTTGACCACCGACGCGTAGTCGCGGACGGCGTGATCGTCCCACCAGCGGGCGACGTCGCCGTCGGTCGCGCGCAACTCGTCCATCAGCGCCGCGAGGCGGTGGTCGTACGGACGGCGGGCGATCTCCCGGCGCATCGTGGCGACGGTGGCCGAGGCGAAGTCCGCCCAGTTCACGATCCGCTCGCGCGCGATCGGGTCCTGGAACATGTAGCGGACGAACGACGCCCCCGGTTCCAGCGGACGCCCCAGCACCTCCGTCAGCAGGGCGTTGCGGGCCAGCACCTCGCCGCGATGACCGAGCAGCACCACCGGGACGTGGTCGAGCGTGCGCATCAGCCGCAGCAGGCCGGGATCGGCGCGCTGGGCCGCCTGCGGAGCCGGGGCGCGGCGCCGCGCGGTCGGCGCGGCGAGGTCGCGGAGATGCGCGTGCTCGACCTCGTCCAGGCGCAGCGCCCGGGCCAGCGCGTCGAGCACCTCGGCGGAGATGTTGGCCTGGCGTCCCTGCTCGAGCCGGCTGTAGTAGTCCGCGCTCAGGCCGGCCAGCACGGCCAGTTCCTCCCGCCGCAGCCCTGGCACCCGCCTCGCCCCGGGGAATGCCTCGATGCCCGCCTGGGCGGGGGTGAGGCGGTCCCGGCGGGAGCGCAGAAACGCCCCGAGCGCGGCGCGGTCGCGTGGCATTCCTCCAGGGTAGGCGGCCCGCCGGCGCGCTGGGTGGTCCTGCCGTGCCCAGGTTCGTCCTGTCCTGGCCCGGTGCCCGGGGCCGCCATACAACGGGATCCATGACTACTTCCCTTCACACGAAGAACAGCACACCCGCCGTCCCCGGCTCCCGGCTGGCCGGCCGCACCGCCGTCGTCACCGGCTCGACCAGCGGCATCGGCGCGGCGATAGCCCGCACGCTGGCGGGCGAGGGCGCACATGTCGTCGTCAGCGGCCGGCAGACGGCCCATGGGGACCGGGTCGTCGAGGAGATCAGGCAGGCCGGCGGGCGTGCCGACTTCGTCGCGGCGGACCTGGGGGACGGCTATGCGCAGCTGCGCGCCTTCGCCGCGACGGCCACGGAAACGCTCGGCGGACGCGTGGACATCCTGGTCAACAACGCGGGCATCTACCCCGCGACGCTGACCGAGGAACTGCCGGACGCTGACCTCGACGCCATGCTCGCGGTCAACGTCCGCGCTCCCCACGTCCTGGTGGCCGCCATGGCACCGGCCATGGCGGCGCGGGGCAGCGGCGCCATCGTCACCATCGGCTCCTGGATGGCCCGGGTCGGGAGCCCCTTCGCGGCGATGTACACCGCGACCAAGGCCGCCGACGAGCAGCTCACCCGCAGCTGGGCCGCGGAGTACGGACCGCGCGGCGTGCGGGTCAACACCGTCGCGCCCGGTGCGACCCTCACGCCGGGCAACGAGGCGGGCCGTGCGCAGCTCGACGCGATGACCGCCGCCACCCCGGCGGGAGTCGTCGTCCGGCCGGACGACATCGCCAAGGGCGTCCTGTACGTCGTCAGCGACGACGCGGCCATGGTGCACGGCATCACGCTCTACGTCGACGGCGGGATCTCCGCCACCCGCCTGTCCTGACCCGCGGCCGGGGGGCCGGTCCCGCGCCGGCGCCGGCTCACCCGGCGCCGTACGGGAACGGGACGCCCGCGGCGCCGGGGGGCGCGCGTTCCCGTACGGCTACTCGTTCAGGAGGCGCCGCACCGAATCCAGGACCAGGTACCAGAGGGACGCGCGGTTCTCCATGACCGACGGATCGGTCGCACGCATCAGCCCGAGCAGCCGCTCCGCCGCGCCCAGCGGGTCGACGCCGTCGTCCGTCGCGGCTTCCGGGTCGTACTCGGGCCGCTCGCGCTCCAGCGCGTGGAGGAAGAACGCCAGGGCGTCGACCCCGCTGTTGAGCAGGTGCGGGCCGCCGTCCTCGGGGATGCAGTAGACCGATCCGGTCCCGGTGTCGACCATGACGTCGGACAGGCCGATCCCGCCCAGCGACAGCCAGGCCGACATGTCGAACGGGCAGGAGGGATACCGCTCGGCGACGGCCCTCCATCCTTCGCCGCCGATGACCAGCTCCCCGTCGACGAACAGTTGATCCGCCTCGAACCATCCGCTTCGGTCGGGGAGCCCGACATCCCTCAGGAAGGCAGTGGTGGGCCGGTGCGCGACTCCGGTGAGGGCCGCCTCGTCCGCGGTCACCAGTTCGCCGGAGCCGAAGGCCGACTCCATTTCGGCGCGGCCGATCAGAGGATGCGTCATCCCACCACCCAACCAGCTCGTGACGGCCGCCGGGGCGTGGGGGCGTGGAGCGTTGGCGCCGGGGTGGCTGCGTGGCGGGGCCTCGAGGCTCCTTTTGGCCGTCAAGCACCCTGCCGGTGCAAGTCCGCTCTCACCGACGCGTGTTGCCGCCGCAGCCCGCTGGGACTCACACCGTACGTGGTCTTGAAGACGCGACTGAAGTGGGGTGCGCTGACGAACCCCCACTGGTGGGCGATGGCCTCGATCGTCATGAACTGATGCGCCGACGACTCCAGTTCCTTCTTGCACTCTTCGAGGCGCTGCGCCCTTATCCATTCACCGAGGGTGATTCCCGCTCGGGACAGGATCAGGTAGAGCTGGCGTACGGACACCTGGTGCTCGGCGGCGATACGTGCGGCGGTCAGGTCGGGTTCTGCCAGATGGAGGCGGACGTATTCCTGGACGCGCTGCAGAAGTGTGCTGTTCAAAGGCGCTCTGGCCAGGTCGTCCCGGCCCAGGGCCATGGTGACCACAGCCCTGATCAGGTCGACACAGGGCCCCTCGAACAGGGCCGTCCCGGCCTCGTCGACAGCGGCCCGGCTACGGGCCAGTCGGGTGAAGAACGCCGCTGTGGCTCCCACGACCGGGCGCTCCGAACCGAGTCGCACAGCTGTGACCTGGTCGAGCAGGGACCGCCGCAGCCCCAGGACGTGCGTGGGAACGCGCACGAGGACCGAGTGCATCGTGCCGTCGAAAAGGACCTCATAGGGCTTCGCGTTCTCGAGCACCGCGAGATCCCCCGCCCGTGTCACACCCTGCCTGCCCCCCTGGCGGAGCCGGGAGACCCCCGCTTGCTGGAGATGGACGAGAACCTGCGGCACCATGTCGTCGCCCACCGGGGCGGCGGCACGGCGGAGGCGGTCCACGTTCCAGCCGATCTCCGAGACCTTCACCGACCCCACCGCGTTGGTGGCCGCCCTGGCCCTGAGGTGATGCGGGTTCGATGGAAGGTCCACCTCTATGCGGCCGTTGATGGACCACGAGAATGCACGGATCGCATCCGCGCGATCGCCGGGAGGCAGCGACGCCACGTCGAGTCGACCTGCCATGTGGGATTCCTCCTGAACCGCTCGCGGAGCCTGCGTTGCGGAGGCAGGTCTCCACGGTACTGCGGCAAATGACATGCTTTGCGGCTTTTACCGTATCGTGCACATCTCTTTCCGCGCGGCCTTGCGGTACGCCGGCGGACCGCGGGCACTGCCGCGTGAGGCGCTGGTCCGCCCGGACAGGGTGGCGCGGGCGGCGGCGTAGACATCGACGGGGTCGGACGTGCCGATGCGGCGGCGTTGAGGACGACCCCGCAGGATGTCGGTCAATGCCCGGGCCACGGCCATCGCGACCCGGGGATCGGCGTCGATGTCAGTGGTCCGCCCTAGTGTCCTGTGTATCGCGAAGGCCGCGCCCGCCGCATACGGGTGCCGGACCGTCGATTCCCCGCGTCCCGCCTGAAGAAGGGTCAGCCATGCCCGCGACCACCGACTCGACCACCTACCTCGAACTCTCCGAGGACGGCGGCGGCGCGCACAAGTTCTACGAGGTACGGCACACGGGCACCGAGGTGACCATCTCCTTCGGGCGGATAGGCGAGCAGGGCCAGACGCGTGCGGCCACCTACGCCACCGCGGAGAAGGCGGCGGCGGCAGCGGCGCGCAAGGTCGGCGAGAAGGTCCGCAAGGGGTACGCCCCGGCGGTGCGCGGGGTGCGGCAGCGGCGCGCGGTCACCCGGCGGGAGATCGTCAGCAGCCGCTCGACGGCCCGTCAGGCGCCGGTGCTGTGGCGGTTCTCCTCCGGCGCCCCGGCCTTCGGCGTCTTCGTCGGCGAGGACCGGGCCTGGGTCGGCAACCAGCGCGGCGACGTCTTCACCCTGACCCACGACGGACAGGTGACGGGCCGCTTCGGCCTGCCCGACGGCGTCAAGTGCATCGTCGCCGACGACTTCTGGATCTACGCGGGCTGCGACGACGGCCGGGTGTACGACCTCAGCGGCAAGGTCCCGCATGTCGCCTACGAGATAGCCGAGGACGTCGACATCTACTGGCTCGACATCCACGACGGCCTCCTGGGCGTCTCCGACGCGCACGGCGGCGTCACCACCGTGGACCACGAGGACGAGTTCCAGTGGCGCCGCTCCGGCGCCGGCCAGAGCGCCTGGATGGTCCGCTGCGACGACCGCGGCGTCTTCCACGGCGACTCGCGGGGCGTGGCGATGTACGGTGCCCGCGACGGCGCCCCGCTCTGGTCGGTCACCACGCAGGGAGGGGTGCTCTTCGGCTGGCAGGAGAGCGACGAGGTGTTCGCCGGCACCGGCCGCGGCTGGGTCTACCGGCTCGCCAAGGCCGACGGCGCGGAGCGCGCCCGCTACCGCTGCGACGCCGCGGTCTTCTCCTGCGCCACCTCGCCCGACGGCCGCTATGTCTTCGCGGGCGACAACACCTCGTCCATCTACTGCTTCGCCGCCGACGGCACCCGGCTGTGGAAGCTCGGCACCGGATGCGGCTCGGCGTACTCCATGCAGTATCGCGACGAACGCCTCTACATCGTCACCACCGACGGCTCACTGGCCTGCATCGACGCGAGCGAGGGCGCGGTGCGCGAGGCCGAGGGCGGCCGCCTGCCGCAGACCGCCGACATCAAGGCCGCCGGATGGGAACGCGTCACGCCCTCCCAGGAGTTGGCCACCGTCCACGTCGCCCCGGCCGCACCGGCCGACGGCGTGGTGGTGGAGTGCGTCCAGGAGGGCGCCCGCACCCGCATACGGGTGGTGTCCCCCGGCTACGACCCGGCCTGGCGCGTGCAGTTCCCCAAGGACGTCCGGGTCGTCGGCGCCCGCTACGTGGTCACCGAGGTCCTCGCCTCGGCCCGCGGCGGCTTCTACCGCGCCCGCGGGGACATCAAGCGCCTGCTCTGACCGGGGGCGGGCCCGCCGTCCGCGCTGAGGGCGGGCACGGACGGCGGGCCGGCGCCATCGGCCCGGAGGCCCGACGCCGTGCACGCTGATCGGACGGCCGATCCGGTGTCAGAGCAGGGCGGCGGTGACCGCGGCGAGGCGCCGCCGGTATCCGGGGTCGTAGGCCTCGGCGGCCGCCCGGGCCTCCTTCTCGCCGTCGAAGTACCGCCCTGTGACGCCCGCCAGTTCGGGCGCGTCGACCAGACGCCGGGTGGCCGCGACGCCCTGCTCCAGGGAGTCGACGACATCCATCCCGGAACGCCGGGACATGGCCGTCGGCATGTAGGACGCCGGATGGAGACTGTTGACGGTGACGCCGCTGTCGGAGAGCTCCTCCGCCAGGTCGAAGCCGTGGCAGACGAGGGCCAGCTTGGAGCGGCAGTAGGCGGCGACGTCGGTGTAGCCGCGGGTGAGTTCGGGGTCCTCGAGATCGAGCGGCTGCTGGCCGACCGAGGCGACGTTCACGACGCGGGAGGGCGCCCCGCGGTGGAGCAGCGGCAGGAGTTCCCGGGTGAGGACCACGGGTGCCAGGTAGTTGACGGCCAGACGCAGTTCGTGGCCGTCGGCGGACGTCAGCCGCCGGGTGCCCGCCGTGTGGAAGCCGACGCCGGCGTTGTTGACGAGTACGTCCAGCCGGTCGTGCCGGACGGCGACCTCCGCTGCCAGTCGCCGGACGTCGGTGAGCGCGGAGAGGTCGGCGCGGTAGGGCTCGCCGCCGGTGGCGGCGGCCACTTCCGACAGGCGGTCGGGGTCGCGGCCGTGCAACAGCAGGGTGTGCCGCCCGTCGGCGGCCAGGTCCTCCGCGAGGGCGCGGCCGAGTCCGTCGGAGGCACCGGTGATGAGGATCGTTGCCATGTCGTACACCTTTCTGTCCGGGCGGCATCGCAAATGCCGTCCCATGGAGGGGCAGTGAGCGAGGTGGGGGCTGAGGGGGCCGGGTGGTCACCGGGTTCAGCGGGCGGAAGCCGTCGCGGTCCCGGCGCCGCACGCGTCCTCCCGAGGGTCGCGGCGGGAGACGGCACCGCCGGAGCCCGTGGGCATGCCGAAGCGCGCGAAGGCCGCGACGAGCGCGAAGGCGCCCCCTGCCAGGGCGAAGCACAGCGTGAAGCGGCTCTCGGCGGGCGCGTGCCCCGGGGACCCGGCGGCCACGAGCGTGGCGACCAGCGCACCGGCCACCGAACTGCCCACGGAGCGGGCCACGGAGTTGACGCCGTTGGCGACGCCGGTGTGCTCCGCCGGGACGGCGGTCAGCAGGACCGCGGGCAGCGCCGTGAACCCGAACGCGACGGCGACGCCCACGAGGACTCCGGCCCCCACCACCACGGCGGCGGCGCCGTGGGCCGTGGCCAGCAGCGTGAAGCCGGCGGTGCCCGTCACCGCTCCCACGGCGAGCGTGCGCGGGGCGCCGATGCGGCGTACCAGGATGCCGCCGAGCCGGGCGGCGGCCGGCGAGACCAGGGCGGGCGGCAGGAGGTAGTACAGGGATGCCTGCAGGACGGACGCCCCGAAGCCGTAGCCGGCCGCGGGCGGCGTCTGCACCAGGGCCGAGACCAGGATGAACTGGGAGAACATCGCGTAGCCCAGTAGCAGTCCCGCCAGGTTGGCGAAGAGTACCGGCCGGTGGACGAGCATCCGCACATCGACCAGGGGATCCGCTACCGCCCGTTCCACCCGGATCCAGACCGCCGCCGCCACCGCGCCCGCGGCGAGGCAGCCCAGTGTCGGCGCCGACGTCCAGCCCCACACCGTGCCGCGGGACAACGGGAGCAGCAGCAGGACGAGCGTCGCCGCCAGCCCCAGCGCTCCGCGCCAGTCGACGCGCCCACCGGTCGCCGCGCGGGACGGTGGGACGGCGACCGCGACGGCCGCCAGGCCGAGCGCGGACATCGCGACGGCCGGCCAGAAGACGCGGTGGTAGTCGGGCGCGGGCCCTGCGATCAGCAGTCCCGCGCCGACCAGGGCCAGTCCGTTGCCGAAGGCGAGGGCGCCGCTGACGGCGCCCATGGCTGCGGGAAGTCGCCTGGCGGGCAGCTCGTCCCGGAGGACGGCCTGGGCCAGCGGGAACACGGCGGTGGCCGCGCCCTGCAGGGCCCGTCCGGCGATCAGCGCGGGCAGCGTGTCGGCGACCGCGGCCAGTACCGAACCGGTCAGGGTCAGGGCCAGTGCGCCGAGCAGCACGGGCCGCCTGCCGTACTGGTCGCCCGCCCTGCCGAGCAGCGGTGTGCAGACGGCGGCCGACAGCAGGGTGGCGGTGGTGAGCCAGCCGACGTCCGCGGCCGGGGCGTGCAGTTCCCGCTGGATGGTGCCGAGGACGGGCACCACCAGGGTCTGCATCATCGAGACGACCATCGCGCCGAACCCGAGGCTCAGGACGAGGCCGCGGCCGGTCGGGCGGCCGCGGCCCGGGGCCGCGTCGCCGGTGGGCTCGAGGGCTGTTGCCATGACGTGGGTGCTTCCGTGGACGGGTGTGCCGGTCAGCCGAGGGTCCTCAGCAGCGCGGCGGCCAGCGCGGCGGAGGACTGCGGGTTCTGGCCGGTGTGCAGGGTGCGGTCGACGACGACGTGCGGGGACCATGGCTCGCCCGACGCGTACTCGGCGCCGAGGGCGGCGAGCCGGTCCTGCAGCAGCCAGTTCAGCCGGTCCGCGAGCCCGGTCTGGTTCTCCTCGGCCGTGCTGAAGCCGGTGAGCCGGTAGCCGGCGAACGGCGACGTGCCGTCCGCGTCCTGGGCGGCGAGCAGCGCCGCCACGCCGTGGCAGACCGCGGCCAGCGGCGTCCCCTGCGCGAGGACCGTGCGCAGCAGCCGGGCGGAGTCGGCGTCCGTGGCCAGGTCCTGCATGGGGCCGTGACCGCCCACATAGAGGACGGCGGCGTATCGGGCGGGATCGACGTCCGCCAGGACCAGCGGGGTGCGGAGCGCGTTCACCGTCGCGAGGGCGGCGGCCGCGGCCGCGGCGCCCGCGGCGCCGCCGTTGACCTCGGGCGTCAGGCTGACGGGATCGACGGTGGGGGTGACACCGCCCGGGGTGGCGACGGCCACGGTGTGACCGGCCCCGGTGAGGACGCCGGAGGGGGCCGTGAACTCCTCGGCCCAGAAGCCGGTGGGGTGCTCGGTGCCGTCGGCCAGCGTGAGGTGATCGGCACCGGTGACGACGAAAAGGATCTCTGCCATGTCCGGGTACTTCCTGGTCTCCGCCGGGGTGGTCCCCCGGTCGGGGCGAGTGGGCCGCCGGTTGACCGGCGGCGGAACGTTCATGACCATAGGTCGCACATCGATCGGCAAACCAATAGGATCCCCGACATGGTTCATCAGAAAGCCGATGGAAGGGGAACCGGCGGCGGCGTCGGCGAACCGGGGACGCGGCAGGCTCGTGCGACGGCCCCGGCGGCCCCTGCCGACGGCCCCCTGGACCTCGGGCTGCTGCGCACGTTCCTCGCCGTCTACCGGGCCCGCTCCCTCACCACGGCCGCCCGGATGCTGCGCATCTCGCAGCCCACCGTCACCGCGCAGGTGCGCGCGCTGGAGCAGCAGCTCGACCGGCAGCTCTTCGAGCGGCTGCCGCGGGGCGTGGCCGCGACCACCGTGGCCGATGAACTGGCCGGGCGGATCGCCGGGCCGCTGGACGCGCTGGCGGAGGTCGCCGACCGCGGCGGCACCGGCCTGGAGGCGCCCGCCGAGCCGGTGCACCTGGCGGGGCCGGCGGAGATGGTGTCCGTGCGGGCGCTGCCCGTGCTGGCGCCGCTGGCGGCCCAGGGCGTCCTGCTGCGCATCACCACCGGTCTCGCCGAGGACCTTCTCGAGGGCCTGCAGGGCGGGCGGTTCGACCTCGTCCTGTCGGCGGTGCGGCCGCGCGGCCGCTCCCTGACCGGCGTCCCGCTCATGGACGAGGAGTTCGTGCTGGTGACGACGCCGGGGTGGGCCGCCGGGATCGGGCAGCTCACCTGCGACGACCCCGGCCCGCTGAGCGACGTCCCGCTGGTGGCGTACGCCGAGGACCTGCCGATCCTGCGCCGGTACTGGCGTCACGTCTTCCGTACCCGCCTGACCGCCCGGCCGGCGATCGTCGTACCGGACCTGCGCGGGGTGCTCGCCGCCGTCGTCGCGGGCGGGGGCGTGACCGTACTCCCCCGCTATCTGTGCGAGGCGGAGCTGGCGTCGGGCGCGCTGGTGGAGTTGCTGGCGCCGGAGGATCCGCCCATCAACACCGGCTTCCTGGTCGGACGGGCGGGCGCGCACGCCCGCGCGCCGGTCACCGCCGTACGGGAGCGGCTCCTGGCGGCGGCCCGCGGCTGGTGACCCGCGTCGCCGCACCCTCGCCCCGCGCTCGCCCCGTGGCGCCGACACGCCGCGCCAACACCGGGCTCTGGCGGCACAGATGAGGTCACGTCAGAGGACGAAGAGTGCGCGGATCCGCCAGGAGCACCACGCGGCCGGCCTCGGGGTCAAACCCGAGCACGGGGTTCCCGCCGTCGCCCTCGGCGGACATGAGCACCGGCTTGCCGAGCCGGCGGCCGACGGCGCGGAGGAAGGCGCACAGGACGTCCACGCCTTCTTGCCCCCGGAGCTCGCGGAGGTCGATGTCGAAGTCGACTTCGGCGGCCGAGAACACCCGGAAGACCATCGACACGCCCGGAACCGGCGAGACCCCCAATACGGCCGTCTCCGCGCCCTCCTGACGGGCCAGCACATCAGCGGCGCGGGGCAGCGGCCGGGTGACTCCTCCCTCCGCGTACGTCCACGCCCATCCGCGCGACCGGGCCAGGTCGAACACCGCCTGCCAGTCGTCGGCCGTGGTGCCGGGCACACAGACGTCCGGCAGAGCCCCCATCAGGCCGGGGTCGAAGAAGTCCCGCACGTCGTCCCACAGCAGATCCGGCACCGCACCATGCTGCCCGCGGGCACGTCCCGGACGCACCCCGGTTTCGCCGCGTCCCCGTAACTCCCCGTCACAGCCGGTCTTGTCGCCACACGGCGGCTCTCGGGGCGGCCTCGCGATGACACAACTGTGCCATGACACAAGAGCGACACCGTTCGCCCTTGAGCCTGGTCGAGGGCGCCCCGAAGATCAATGGTCGTCCACTCTTCACATGGCTTGAGGAGTTCCCTTGCCCACGGTTCACATCCCCCGGCCCAGGTCAGGGGCGATCGCGCTCGGCGTGGTCGCCGCCCTGGCACTCGGGGTCATACCGGCCACCGCCGCGGTATCCGCGGACACGGCCGGTCGCGTGCCGGCCGCCGGCGCCGCACCACGTCTGCCCGGCACCGGCGGCACGCACACCGTCACCCTCATCACCGGCGACAAGGTGACGATCGGCACCGCCGCCGACGGCACCGCCATCCGGTCCTTCCAAGGGGCGAACGGCACCACCACCGGTTTCCACCGGGCGGTCGTCGACGGGGCGACGTACGTGTACCCCGACGCCGTCCTGCCGTACGTCAGCGCCGGAACGCTGGACCGGCAGTTGTTCAACGTGACCCGGCTGATCGCCGACGGCTACGACGACGCGCACTCCTCCCGGCTGCCGCTGATCGTGCGCTACACCGACGCGGCCGCCAGGTCCAAGACCCTGCCGAAGGTGACGGGCTCGACCGACGTCCACCGGCTGGACAGCATCCAGGGCGCGGCCCTCGCGCAGAACCGCAAGCAGGCTCCGGCGTTCTGGTCGGCGCTGACCGGCGGTACCGATGGGGCGTCCCGCTCCGCGAAGCCGTCCTTCGCGGGCGGCGTCGCCAAGGTCTGGCTGGACGGCAAGGTGAAGGCCGATCTGGCCGACTCGACCGCCCAGATCGGTGCGGACAAGGTCTGGGCGGAGGGCAACACCGGAAAGGGCGTCAAGGTCGCGGTGCTCGACACCGGAATCGACGCCGAGCACCCCGACCTCGCCGACCGGATCGACACCAGCGCCAGCTTCATCCCGAACGACCCCGAGACCATCGACTACCACGGCCACGGCACCCACGTGGCCTCGACGATCGCCGGCACGGGCAGTGCCTCCGACGGCAAGGAGCGGGGGGTCGCCCCGGGGGTCCGCCTGGACATCGGCAAGGTGCTCGACGGCGACGGCCGCGGCCAGGAGTCCTGGATCATCGCGGGCATGGAGTGGGCCGCCCGGGACCAGCAGGCCAAGATCATCAGCATGAGCCTGGGCGGGTCCGGTGACCACACCGATCCGATGAGCCAGGCGGTCGACCGGCTGAGCCGCGAGACCGGCGCGCTGTTCGTCATCGCGGCGGGCAACAGCGGCCCCCACACCATCGGCAGCCCCGGTGCCGCGGACTCCGCGCTGACCGTCGGCGCCGTGGACTCCGCGGACCGGCTCGCCGACTTCTCCAGCACCGGCCCGCGTGACGGCGACGCCGGGCTGAAGCCGGAGATCACCGCACCCGGCGTCGACATCCTGGCGGCCCGCTCCCACTACAAGCGGGGCTCGGGCTACTACACCACGATGAGCGGCACCTCGATGGCGACCCCGCACGTCGCCGGCGCCGCCGCGCTGCTGGCCGCCGCCCACCCGGACTGGACCGGCCCGCAGTTGAAGGAGGCGCTGGTCAGCAGCGCCAAGGCGACGCCCACGTACTCCCCGTACGAGGCGGGCGCCGGCCGGCTGGACGCGGCCGCGGCCGTACACACCTCGGTCTTCGCGACCGTCAGCGCCTTCTCCGGTTTCCACGGCTGGCCCCAGAAGCCGGGAGAGACCGACGTCCAGAAGGTGACGTACACCAACACCGGTGACGCACCGGTCAGTCTGAACCTGGGAATCGACGCGAAGGCCCCGGCAGGGCTGTTCACGCTCTCCGAGGACAAGGTCGCCATCCCGGCGCACGGCACGGCCTCGGTCTCCCTGACCGCGGACCTGGACCGGCTGCCGCTGGAGCAGTCGATCAGCGGCATGGTCATCGGTACGGACGGCACCGGAACGGTCCGCGCCCGCACCCTGATCGGCGCCGCCAAGGAGGGCCAGCGGCAGACTCTGACCGTCACCGCCAAGGACCGCTCGGGCAAGCCGCTGGCGGGCAGGGTCATGCTCACCGCCGAGGGCCTGTTCACGACGATCGACATCGACGAGACCGGGAAGGGCACGGCGCGCCTGCCCGTCGCCGACTACAGCGGCTATCTCATCGGCGACGTGCGGGGCGCCCACGGCCCGCACTCGCTGGGCATGGCGCTGCTCCCCTTCAACGACGTACGGCTGGACCGGGACCGGTCCGTCACCCTCGACGGCCGCAAGGCCCGTCAGATCCTGGCCCGCGCCCCGCAGCAGACCACCGCTGTCGCTCCGCGCCTGGACGTCCACCGGTCCTTCACCACCAGCCTGGTCGAATCGTCCATGCTGCCCAACCCGACCTACGACAGCATCTGGGCGCTGCCGACCGGCAAGAAGGTCACCGACGGCGAGTTCGAGTTCGGTGCCCGCTTCCGTCTGGAGCAGCCGGCGCTGACCCTCGCCACGAAGTCGACGACCTACGCCGACCCGCTGGTCAAGCGCGGAGCCAAGCCGCTGCCGGCCGGCACCCGGACGCTGACCGCGGTCTACGCCGGCAAGGGCACGGCCGCGGAACTGGCCCGCCACAAGGTGGCCGGCAAGGCCGTGGTGGTGCTCGGCAACGACCCGGTGGCCATCCAGACGCAGGCCGAGACCGCCGCCGCGGCGGGCGCGCGGATGCTCGTGGTCGTCAACACCGGCATCGGCCGGGTCTACCCCTGGGACGAGATCGCCTGGACCCCGGAGAGCCCGGCCCCGCTGACGGTGGCCACGCTCAACGCCGACCAGGGCACGCATCTGATCCGCGCGCTGCACCGCGGCAAGGTCGGCCTGAAGGTCACCTCCCACCCCACGACCGACTACCTCTACGACGTGGTGCGCCACTGGTCCGGCGCGGTACCGGCGGACCCGACCTGGCGCGTCACTCAGCGCGACCTGGGCAAGGTCGACGTCTCGTTCCGCAACCACCGCCAGGGCAAGGCGATGGAGTACCGCCCCGACATCTGGCAGGGCTGGGCGGTCGGCAACCAGCTCGCCGCTCCCGCCCAGGGCGACCGGACCGACTGGGTGACCGCGGACGCCGCCTGGCTGGACGACGCCTTCATCCTGAGCGAGACCGGGCAGCACGCGATCGACGTCCTGCGCTACCCGGCCGGGAAGACCGGCAAGGTCACCTGGTTCGGGCCGATCCAGCGCCCCCGGATGGGCCCCATCAACTACCAGCCGGTGCGCTACCTCGACGGGGTCTACATCCCCGCACCCGGCTGGGGCGACTCCGGCTCCGGCCACGTCGGCGAGGCCTACGGCAACTACGACGTCAAGGACTGGATGTCGCTCTACCAGGGTGACCGGCAGCTCAACTGGGGCAACTCCGAGTTCCTGCCGATCACCGGCCTCGCACCCGAGCGCCTGCCCTACCGGCTGGTCGTCGACAACGACCGGGCGGACTGGACCCACCCGTACTCGACGCACACGCTGACGGAGTGGAACTTCACGTCCGCGGCCACCGGACCCGAGTCGGCGGAGGCCCTGCCGCTGATCCAGCTCGACTACGGCGTGGACACCGACAAGGCGGGCCGGGCGGACCGGCACGCCAAACTGACGGTGACCGCCTCCCACCTGCCCGGCACGACCGCCGCCATCGGAAAGCCCTCGCTCGAGGTCTCCTACGACGACGGCAAGACCTGGCAGCGGACCGAACTGGGCCGCAGCGGTGACGGCTGGCGGGCCGGCCTGAACGCGCCGAAGTCCGCCGGATTCGCCACGCTCCGGGTCACCGTCCGGGACAGCGCGGACAACACCGTCTCGCAGACGATCACGCGGGCCTTCGGCCTGCGCTGACGCCGGCGACGGAACATCCACCGGGCGGGGCCGCAGCCGACGGCCCCGCCCGCCGTCGTGTACCGACCCAACCGGGAGTCGGCGGAGTCCGAGCGCGCCGTCATGCCGCTCACGGCGGCACTGCGGCACCTTGCCGAGCATCCGGGCCCGCACACACCGGCCCGGGTGCCCGCCTGCTTCCGTGACGTCGCCGACCACCGCCAGCGGGTCGCCGAGCAGATCACCGCCGATCACCGCCTTCGAGGAACCCGTCAGCGGCATGCGCGCAGCCGGCATCGCCCGGCTCGGCTTCCGGCAGAACGCCGACATGCGCCGCATCATCGCCTGGGCGGCCCCGGTCCCCGCCTTGGTCGTCGATATCCGGGCGCGATGTCACATTTCAACAGGTTTCACTGTCAATAAGGTGACTTACATCTGTTGGAGGTGGATGGTCGTGGATGTCTATGAGGCCGTGACGAGCCGACGGGCAGTACGCGCCTTTACCGATCGGCAGGTCCCCGGCGAGGTACTCGAGCGCGTGCTGTCCGCCGCCGCCTGGGCCCCGTCCGCCTCGAACCTGCAGCCGTGGCATCTCTACGTGCTGACCGGCGGGCCGCTGGCCGAGCTCAAGAAGCGCGCCGGCGAACGGGTGGCGGCGGGCGACCCCTGGGACGAGCCGGAGTACGAGCAGTACCCGCCGACACTGGGATCCCCGTACCGCGAGCGCCGGGAGGCCTTCGGGGAGCAGCGGTACGGCGCGCTCGGCATCCCGCGCCGGGACCTGGAGGCGCGCCAGCGGGCCGCCGCCGCCAACTGGGACTGCTTCGGCGCGCCCGCCGCCCTGTTCTGCTACGTCGACCGCGACATGGGCATGCCGCAGTGGGCCGATGTCGGCATGTATCTGCAGACCGTGATGCTGCTGCTGCGCGCCGAAGGGCTGCACAGCTGCGCGCAGATGGCATGGGCGAAGTACCACAGGACCGTCGCGGAGGTGCTCGCCGTCCCGGACGGCCTCATCCTCTTCTGCGGCATGTCCATAGGGTTCGAGGACGTCACGGCACGTCACCCCCGCCCGGCACGGGCACCGCTCGCCGAGACGGTGGAGTTCGTCGGCGATGAGGCCGCGCCGCACCCCCACGACCGGACACGGGGGCCTCGGCGTGCCGCGCCGCCCGCCACAGCCGCGGCCCCGGCGGTCTGCGCCTGATCCGGCACCCGTTCCGACGTGCGACGTCTCGACCGGGCCCGAGAATCGTCACTCCCTTGACAGGTGACGCAGCCTGTGCGACCGTCGGCATCATCCGCGGTGGGATCCGGCTCCCTCGTCCGCGGTGGCGCCGCACCTGCGAAGCGGATCGCCCGGGCGTCACCTCGGTGGCGCCCGAATCCGCCCGTTCCCCCACCGGAGGAATCCCGTGACAGTACGCAACGTCATGAAAGCGGCCACTGTGGCAGTGGCCATCGTCACCATCGCCTGCGGGTGCTTCCTCCAGGTCTTCTGAGGACGACACCGCGAGAGAGAGGACCGGCATGCGGAAGACGCGGAAGGTCATCAAAGCCGTCAGCGCTGTCAAGGCCGTCAGCGCTGTCAAAGCCGTCACGGTCGCCCAGGCCGCCGAGCCCGTCACGGTCGTCGCGGTCGCCAAGACCGCGGATGCCGACGCGGTGGCGCGCCGGGCCCGGTTCGGCGCCCTGCCCGAGCGCGTACGGCCGGAGGACACCACCGAGGTGACGCCCGTCATGGTGCGGTACCCCTCGCAGGACCTCTACGACCACGAGAAGTGGAACACCTGCAGGTGGGTGTAGCGGCAGGACCGCGCCCCACGACAGCAACGTGCCCCCGGGCGGACAGCGGTCCGCCCGGGGGCACGGTCGTGGTGCCGGGTGACGCTACGGGGTGCGTCCCCTCGTCACGTGCAGGGTCACCGGCACCGGTGGCAGCCAGTACGGGGTGTCGCTGCGCATGACCAGGGAGGCCGTGCGGTCTCCGGGCCGGATGATCCCGCGCGCGTCGGTCGTCACGGTGAACGTCGCCCGCTGACCGGGCCGCAGGGTCAGCCGGTGCGGGCTCTCGGACAGCCAGTCCACGTCCGACTCGGTACGGTCCCAGCCCGGCAGCTGCTCGACGGTGGCCACCGGTACGGGGAAGCGGCTCTGCTCGCTGCCGCCCACCCGGTACATGCCGGGCGCGCCACCGCCCCGGTACACGGCGGTGGCGGTGTCGGGGAGCGCGGTCCAGGTGTCGCTGCCCGGGTCATAGGCGTAGCCCTCCGGGGTGAGGACCCTGTTCACGCCGACCCGCTTGAAGCCGCCGGACACCAGGAGCCGCCCGTTGACGGCCGCGTAGGCCCCGGTGGCCAGGCCGACCGGCATGGCGGCGACGGGCTGCCAGCTGTCGGAGCCGGGGTCGTAGACGTACGCCGCGGCCGTCTCCACGTACTCGTGGGTGCCACCCGCGCAGTACAGCCTGCCGCTGATCGCGCCGCACGCGGCCCAGCTGATCGACTGCGGGTAGTCCGCGACCCTCGCCCATCGGCCGGAAGCCGGGTTGAAGACGTACACGGTGTCCGCGCACTCGGTGTTGGTGCAGCCGCCGACGACGTACAGCCGCCCGTCGAGGACGGCACCCGCCGCGCCGTAGTGCCCCTGGGGGATGGCCGGGCCCTTCGCCCAGGTGTCGCGGGTGGTGTCGTAGACCTGCAGGGTGCGGCTGACCGTCTCCTGCGGGCCCCAGCCGCCGACGGTGTAGACGCGGTCCCCGATGAGTCCGTGCGCCGTGGCCTGCCGGGGCTCGGGCGCCGGGGCGCCGCGGCTCCAGCTGCCCGCCGACGGGTCGTAGACGTACAGGTCGGCGGTGGGCGCCGCGCCGTCCGAACCGAGGGCGGAGTAGAGCCTGCCGCGGTGGCTCTCCACCGCGTTGTCCATCACCGGGACGGGAAGGGCGGGCAGGGTGCGCCAGGCGTCGGCGGGTGCCGCGGAGCCCGGACCGGTGCCGGTGCGCTCGCCGATGCGGAGCGTGGCGGGCGCGGTGCCGGTGTTGCGCACGGTGACCTTGCGGACCGCCTTGCCGCCGGGCGCGACGGTGGTGTCGATCCGTGCCGCGCCGACGGACAGCCGCCCCGCCCCGAGGGCGAAGGAGGCCTTGACGGCGCGATCGGCGGGGACGGTCACGGACCGGTGGGCCGTGCGGTAGGAGGGCTTGGCGGCGCTGACGAGGTGGCCGCCACCGCCGGGGACGAACAGGCGGTAGAGGCCGTCGCCGACCCGCGGGTCGCCGGTGGTGGCCGTGGTCGGCGCCGACGGACCGTGCAGACCACTCCGCACCGAGGCGCCGACCAGTCCGCGTCCGGTGTTGGCGTCGGTGACGGTGCCCGTCAGCACTCCCCCGCGGACGGGGGTGAGGATCCGCCGGGTGACCGTCACGTCGTCGACGGCCCAGAGCATGCCGGGCCCGGTGAAGTGGAAGCGCACCTGCACCGCGCGCGCACCGGCGTAGGCGGTGAGCGGGATCTCGACCCGCCCGGTGCCCCACAGCTGGTCCTGGTGCCAGACCGTCGTCCAGGTCCGGCCCCCGTCGTCGGTGACGTCCACGTCGCCGCTCTGCTCCGCGGAACCCTCGTAGTCGGTGTCGAAGGCCAGCGCGGGGTCGCCCTGGCCGCCGAAGTCGTACACGGGGCTGATCAGCCGGGTGTCCAGCGCGGTGTCCCAGCCGGCGTGGTCGTTGTCGGCGACGGCGAAGCCGCCGGAACCGCCGGTGTTGTTGCCGCGGCCGCCGGGGTCGTCGAACGCCCAGCCGTGCGCCGTGCCGGGCGCGTCGGCGACGCTCCAGCCCTCGGGCGCCCCGGCCGCGGAGTCGAAGGGCTGGGTGTCCAGCGTGTCCACCTTCAGGGTGTACGCGGGGTTGCCGGTCGCCCACGTGTCCGCGGGCAGCGCCAGGCGCAGCTCCTGGTCGGCACCGCCCACCGTGACCTGCTTCACCAGGGGCCGGTAGTGGGAGTCGTCACCGGCGACCCGGAGCGTGTAGGTGTGGTTCTCGGGCAGGTCGAGGCGGTACGCGCCGGTGTAGGCGTCGGACCAGACCGGAGCGCCCGGCACCCCGTCCACGGTGATCTTCGCGTGGAGCGGCCAGCCGTGCCCGGAACCGTCGGCGACGGTGCCCGACACCCGGTGGGTCGCCAGTTTGCGCAGGGGGAAGTCCCGGGTCACCGCGGCTCCGTCGGTGACGTCGACGTCCGCGGCCTCGCCCGTCGCGTAGCCGTACGCGGCGACCCGGACATCATGGCCGCCCGCGGGCAGCGGCAGGCTGTACCGGCCCTGGGCGTCGGTGGTGGCGCGGAAGATGCCCGCGGTCACCACGGCCGCGGGCACCGGTGCGCCGCTGCCCTTGTCGGTGACCTTCCCCGTCAGGGTCCCGTGCGGCCCCATCCGGAAGGCCCGCAGGCCGTCGGGGGTGCCCAGGCCGGTGGGGCCGTCGTATCCCGGGCCCGCGGTGCACAGATACGCCGGTGAGCAGCGGCCGTTGGTGCCGGTGGTGACGTCGTGGAGTCCGGCGCCCCCGGCGGCGTACGGGTAGGTGTTGGGGTAGGTCCCGGCGACCGGGGCGGCCGCGTTGGCGTAGACGCCCGCGATGATCGGCGCCGAGGCGCTGGTGCCGCCGGCCACGCCCCAGCCGCCGCCGTTGTAGCCGTCGTAGACGGCCACGCCGGTGGCCGGGTCGGCCACGGCGGACACGTCGGCGACGGTCCGCCCCGGGCAGCCGGTGTCCTGCTGGAAGGCGGGCTTGGGCTCGTACAGGGAGCAACCGGAGCCGGTGCCTGCTCCGTCGTGGTCCCACACCGACTCCGACCAGCCGCGGGCCGTGCCGCCGTCCCGGGTCAGGGTCGTCCCGCCGACGGCGGTCACGTGGGGGGACGCGGCCGGGTAGGCGACGCCGTAGCGGGAGTCACCCGACGAGGCGACGATGGCGACGCCGGGATGGTCGTAGTGGACGTCGGCGGCGGACTCGCCGGGGTCCTCGGGGTAGTACAGGTAGTTGGAGCCGTAGGAGTTGGAGACGTATCCCGCGCCGAGCGCCACGGCCTGGTCGACGGCGGCGCCCAGGTCTTCGATGCTCGCGGAGTCGGCCTCGACCAGCAGAATGCGGGCGTTCGGGGCGACGGCGGAGACCATGTCCAGGTCGAGGGAGATCTCACCGGCCCAGCCGGGGTCGGGGGCCGGGTAGTGGGTGCCGCCGCGCTGGTCGACCTTGGTGAAGCAGCCGTTGGCGGTGGTGCAGGGGGGCAGCCCGTACTGCGCGCGGTAAACGGCGAGGTCGGCCTCGGCCTGGGGGTTGTCGAAGGCGTCGACGACGGCGATCGTCCTTCCGGCCCCGCCGTCGTCGGGCAGGCCGTAGGCGCCGCGCAGATCGGCGGGACCGAAGCCCTGCGGGGCGTCCCCGGCCGTCCGCACGCCCTTGCGCGCGGGGAGGTCCGTGCGCCGCAGGCCGTAGCAGGTGAACTCGTGCGGCTTGGGCGGGCCGCACAGCGCCTCGACGCGGCCCGGCGGCGCGTGACCGGACGTCGGCGACGCCGTGGCCTCCGCGGCGCCCGTCGCGAGGGCCGGGGCCTGGACGCCGAGCACGGCCAGTACGGCGGTGCTCAGCAGCCCGGCGGCGACGGACCACCGTCTGCGCCGGTGGGTCAGCGGTCTCCGGGATATGGACAAATCGCAACTCCTGTCGGCATTCTCGGGCGGCGGCGCACACCGCCCCCGGATGGGTGAGTTGCGGGAAGCCCGGGAAAAGTTCGCGTTCGGCGCGGGGAACTTTCGCGGATGCCCGTGCGGTACGCCTCAGGCCGTGTCCACCAGCCATTGCCGGACCTGCCGGCGCGCCTTGTGCAGGCGGGACTTCACCGTGCCGAGCGGGATACCGAGGCGCTCCTCGATCTCGCGGTACTCCATCTGGCAGATGTCCCGGTACACCAGCGGCGCGACCAGGTCGGGGCTCGCGCTCTCCAGCCGTTCGAGCGCCTCCAGCAGGTCGAGGCGGGTCCCGGCCACCACGCTGGTCCTGCGCGGGTCGGGCGTGTCGGTCTCGGCCGCGGTGAGGGGCTGCTCGGCACGCCGCCGCCTGAGTTCGCGGTACTTCTGGCGCGCGCAGTTGGCGACGACCGTGTACAGCCAGGTGTGGAAGAGGCTGCGGCCCTCGAAGGTGCCGATGCTGCGGGCGACTTGGAGCAGCACGTCCTGCGCGGCCTCCTCGGCGTCCTCGCGGTGCGGCAGGAAACGGCCGCACCGCCGCAGCACCTCGGGACGGATCCGCGCGAGCAGCAGGTCCAGCGCCGCGGTGTCCCCGGCCGCCGCCCGCGCGGCGAGCTCCTCCGTCTCCTGGGCGGGCGTCACAGGGGTCCTCCTTAGGCCGTCTTGGGGTCGGTGCATGATAGGCACATGCCCCCACCTGAGCAGATCGGCCGCTACCGGCTGGTGCGACCCGTCGGATCGGGGGCGTTCGCGATGGTGTGGCTGGCCCACGACGACTCGCTCGACGCGCCGGTGGCCGTCAAGGTCATGGCCGAGAACTGGGCGTACCGCATGGATCTGCGCGAGCGGTTCCTCGCCGAGGCCCGACTGCTCCGCAAGGCGGCGTCGCGCCGCCTGGTGCAGGTCTTCGACATGGGGGAACTGCCCGACGAGCGGCCGTATTTCGTGATGGAGTACGCCGACGGGGGCACTCTGGGCGATCTCCTCGCGCACGGCCGGCCGCCCGTGCGCGAAGCACTGCGGCTGACGGCGGAGGCCGCCCGGGGCGTCGCGGCGCTGCACGAGGCGGGCGTCGTGCACCGCGACATCAAGCCGTCCAATGTGCTGATCAGCAAGGCGCAGGACGGCGGCGACCGGGTGCTCGTGGCCGACCTCGGTCTGGCCAAGGCCCTCGCCCAGGCCTCGGGTCTGACCATGGCGGCCGGGTCGGCCGGCTACATGGCGCCCGAGCAGGCGCGCCCGGACGGGGACATCGACGTCAGGGCCGACGTGTACGGCCTGGGGGCCCTGCTGTACCACCTGGTCACGGGGGCGGTACCCGGTCCGCCGGGGAAGGTCGTACGACCCCGCCGGCTCCGCCCCGACCTGCCGGCGGGTGTGGAGCGGGCGGTGCTGCGCGCTCTGGCGCCCGACCGGAAAAAGCGCTGGCCGGGCGCGGCGCGGTTCGCCGACGAACTGGACGCGCTGGCAGTGCGGGCCGGCCACGAGTCCGGGGGACCGCGTCGCCGATGGGGACGGGCGCCGGCCGTCGTGGTCTGCGCCGCGGTGCTCGCCGCGTCGGGCGCGGGCCTGGTCGCCTCGCGCTCCGATACGCCCCGGGCCGCCGCGCCGTCGGTCGTCGGCGACGCGACGCACCGGATCCGGGTGGAGGTACCGGCGGGGTGGGCCCGGGAACTCGTCGGCGGCGGGTGGAGCCCGAAGGCGGTGGGCCTCCCCGACGCCGATGAGCCGGCCCTCCTCGTCGCGGGTGACGTGGGAAGCTGGCAGGACCTGGGCTCAGGGGTCGACGGCGTGTTCGTCGGGCTGAGCGAGCGGGGCGATCTCGCCGCGCGGGTCGGCGCCATCCGGCACGACGGCTGCCGCTACCGGGGCGGCCGTGGCTACGCGGGCGGGGGACCGTCCGGGTGGACCGGCCGGGTCCGCCACTGGAGCGACTGCGGCTCCGCGGGCGGCTCGATCGACGAGATCAGCCTCATCAGGGGGGCCGGCGCGCAGCCCCAGGTGTATGTGCAGATCCGGCAGAAGGGCGGTCCCGATCTGACCGACCGGATCCTCGGGGAGCTCCGGATCACCGTGTGAGCCGGTATCCGCCGAGAACTTCCGCCGCCCCCGGCGCATCTCACCGGGAAGACGGGCCGCACGAACGACCGGCCCAGGGTGCCGTGGCGCACCCCGCCGACGAGGAAAGGGGCATGCACATGGCCGATTACGAGGGAATGCCGTTCGGGCGACCCGGCCGGGACGCGGCCGCCCGCGGCCGCGGCAGCTCGTTCCGGCTCGTCGCGCTGCCGGCGGGCGGACTCCTCCTGGCGGCGGCCCTGAGCGGCTGCGGCCACGCGGGCGGCGGTGCCGCCGCGAGTGCCCCGCACACGCTCCCGGGCTCGGCCGTTCCGGCGAGCGGGGACCCGGTGACCGGGGGCCCGGCGAGTGGGGACCCGGGTGGGAGCCCGGCGGCCTCCGCCGGACCCCCAAAGGGGACCCCGCTCAGCGGGTCCGCCGCGTCGACACGTCCCCCGGCCTCCGGCACCACCCCCACCACCGGCTCGGGGTCGGTGCCCGGTGGGCGCTGCCACACCACGGACCTGAAGGCGTCCATCGGCGCGAACAACCCCGGCGCGGGCCAGGAGAACTTCCCGATCGTCCTCACCAACCGCTCCGGTCACACCTGCACGGTCTACGGCTTCCCCGGCGTCGCCTTCGTCGACGGCGCCGGGCGGCAGGTCACCGTGGACCCGGAGCGCGCCACGGACCTGCCGAGGCAGCGCGTCTCCCTGGCACCCGGCGCGAGCGCCTGGTCGGCGATGTCCTTCTCCAACCCGGCGATCACGGGGGTGACCACGGTGACGCCGGCCGCGGTGCTCGTCACGCCGCCCGACGAGACCCTCGCCCTGAAGGTGCCGTGGACCGGAGGGAAGGTCTCCAACACCGGCAAGGCCTCCGTCCCCCGGATCGGGCCGCTCCAGCCCATGAGCGGCGCCTGAGCCGGCGGCCGGGCGGACCGCCCGCGCGGCGAGCGGTGCCGATCAGTGCTTGACGGCCCCGAAGAGACGGCCGAGCGGCCCCTCGCGGAGGCCCTCGCTGGTGAGGGCGTGGTAGAGGATCACCGCGGCGATGCACACCAGCCCCACGGCGGGAGCGATGAACCAGCCCCCGAGGCCGCAGGCCACGTACAGGACGAGGCCGGTCAGCGGCCGGATCCGCTGCGCGTGGAGATAGCGCGGGGAGACACCGGGCTCCAGCAGGTGGGGGTGTTCGCGCAGATAGGTGAAGACCCCCCACCACGGTGCCGACATGATGGCGGCGACCAGGGCGTAGAGGACCACCGCGACGCGCTGGTCGTGGAGGTCCCCCGATTCGGCGAGGGCGTACCCGAGTACCGCGGTCGGGAACGGCACGATGACGGCGCTGAACAGGATCGCCAGGTTGATCCACAGCAGGCCGGCGTCCATGCTGCGGATCCGGCGGAACAGCCCGTGGTGGTTGAGCCAGATCACGCCCACGTAGACGAAGGAGACGATGAACGCCACATAGGCAGGCCATGCGCCGGCCAGCGCCGAGGCCAGTGCGCCGGGGCGGTGGCCCGGGTGGTAGAGGTCGAGGACGAGCAGGGTGATCACGATGGCGAAGACCGCGTCGCTGAAGCCCTCGACCCGGCTGGTGTCCGACAGCCGCATGCCGTCGTCGGAGGACGGGCCTGACGGGACTGACGGGACTGACGAGACGTCACGATCCGGTGGGAGGGGCATGGTTTGATCCTAAATGCCGGAACGAAAGGGCCATCAGAGCTCGAGCAGCATGTCGGTCGCCGGGACGGCACGGCAGATGAGGACCTCGTCGCCGGCAGGGGGTTCCAGCGGCGGCCGTTCGTACCGGACCCGGCCCGAGACGACCGGGGTGACGCAGGTGTGGCAGACCCCGGCCCGGCAGGCCCAGCGAGTGGGGATGGCACAGGCTTCCGCGAGCTCGAGCAGGGTGCCGTGCCGAGGATCCCACCGGGTGGAGACGCCGCTCCTGGTGAAGGTGACGAGGGGCCCGTGCCCCGCGGGGCCGGGCGGTTGGTGGGGGACGGACCGTTTCGCGCCGGTGACACCCGGGTTGAGAGGGTCCAGAGCGCCGAAGAGTTCGGTGCGCACACGGTCCACGGAGAGGCCGAGCCGGGTGGTCAGGACCTGTCGCACGAATTCCGAGAAGGGCGCCGGCCCGCAGACATAGGCGTCGGCGTCGGCGGGGATCCCGAACCGGGCGAAGGCGGAGGGCGTGAGCCGGCCGTCGGTGTCGGAGGGCCCGCGCGCTCCACCGGGTTCCGTGCGTGTGTAGTGGATGTGCTCGTGGGCGTGGGGCAGTGCGGCGAGCAGCCGGCGCGCCTCGTCCGCGAAGGCGTACGCGCCGGGGTCGCGGGCCGTGTGAATCCACCAGACGGGGCGGGCGCTGCGCCGCGAGGACAGCTGGTGGAGCATCGCGAGCACGGGGGTGATCCCGACACCCGCGGAGATCAGGGCGACCGGGGCCGTGCCCTCGGTGAGGACGAAGTCCCCGCGGGGCGCGGCCGCTTCGAGGGTCGCGCCCGGGTGGATCCTGGTGTGCAGATAGGTGCCGGCCCGGCCGTGTGCCTCGCGCTTGACACTGATGCGGTAGTCGCGGGCGCCGGGCGCGGAGGACAGCGAGTAGCTGCGCACGAGTGCCGCCGGTCCGTCCGCGACACGGAGCGTCAGATACTGGCCCGCCTGGGGCGTGGGAAGGGGCCGGCCGTCGGGGGCTTCCAGGTGGAACGAGCTGACGGTCGCGGTCTCGCGGACGACGCGTGTGACGCGCAGGGGACGAAAGCCCTGCCAGGCGGGGGGACGGGTTTCCCGGCTCGCCGCGCTCGTGCCGTCCCGCGCCGCGGCCATCTCCTGGAAGGAGCGCCGCCATCCGGGGCTGAGGGCGGTGAGGGTCAGGGCCGTGCGCAGCTTCGCCGGATCACGGCCGGGCAGGTACAGCAGCGCGTCGGCGTCCGCGACGCTGAGCGCTCCGGGCCCCGTGCGGGTGCGGATGATCTCGTCGCCGGCCTCGACGCGGCCCTCGGTGACGACCCTGAGGTAGAAGCCGGGCCGCCGGTGGGCGACGAGCAGGGACGGCATGGCGGGTTCCCCGAGTCGCAGGCCCAGGCGGTAGCAGGTCACCCGCGGCTGGGTGACCTCGAATTCGGCTTCGCCGATGCGGTACCGGTCACCGATGCAGACCTCTTCGTCGGCAAGTCCGTCAACGGTGAAGTTCTCACCGAAGTCGCCGGATGCGTGGTCGTCGCGTCCGAGGTGCCTCCGCCAGTGCCGATAGGACTCGACTTGGTACACGAGAACGGCACGGTGCTCTCCGCCGTGTCCTTGGAGGTCTCCCTGCCCGTCGCCCTCGACATTGAGCCGCCGCACCATGCGGGGGCCGTCGACCGGAGCCTTCCACGCGCCGGTGCGTACGGTTCTGCCGCCCCAGGACACGTCCTTGGGCTTGCCGACGTTCACCGATGTCAACGTGGCCATCGCGGGCCTCCCTGGCGTGAGCGGTTGGTACGGGTGCGGGCGCGCCGGCCGTCACGGCAGACGGAGACCGGCCGCGGCCCGCGCGGATCGACTCTAGGGTCGCGGCGGGTCCGGTGATCTCGTCGGGCCATGCGGATTCCGGTGGGTTCCGCGAGATTTCACGCATGAATTGCCCGGGCCGCCGGCGAATGCCACGGCAATGGATTCCCTATTTCTTCCATTCCCATTCGATCCGCGCATGCCTCATCGCTGGCGAATGACGGAGGCGCTGATCAAAGATGGGCTGATGGATTACAGCTTGGAAGTGGTCATGGTGCCGGTGACCGACGTCGACCGGTCGCTGGCGTTCTACACGGAGCAGGCCGGGTTCAGCCTCGACGTCGACTACGCGCCCTCCGACGGCTTCCGCGTCGTACAACTGACGCCGCCGGGATCCGCGTGCTCGGTGCAGATCGGCGTCGGCCTCACCGATGCCGTTCCCGGGTCGCTGCGCAACCTCCATCTGGTGGTCGGCGACGTCGAACGGGCCAGGCGGGAACTGGCGGAACGCGGTGTGGCGGTCGGCGAACCGCGGCACAAGTCGCCCACCGACGACTGGCAGGGCGGTTTCCGGCCGGGCACGGACCCCGAGCGCCGCGACTACGCGAGTTTCTTCGACTTCGCCGACCCGGACGACAACACCTGGGTGGTGCAGGAGCGCGGTTTCCGCCCGGTGATGTGAGCGCGGCGGCACCCCACCCCTGCGCGAATGGGGGCGCCGGTGCCGGTGCCGGTGGTGCCGGTGGTGCCGGTGGTGCCGGTGGTGCCAGTGGTGCCAGTGGTGCCGGTGGTGCCGGTGGTGCCGGTGCGATTTTCGACTTATGAATGTTTCGAACAGTTCGGATAGATTTTACATATGACCACATTGCGGGCACTGGAGTGCCTGGTGGCTCTGGTCGACGAGGGCTCGGTCACCCGGGCCGCGGCCTCCCTGCACATGTCCCAGCCCGCTCTCTCCCACCAGATAGCGGCTCTGGAGCGGGAACTGAACACGCCGGTGGTCGAGCGGCTGGCCCGCGGTGTACGCGTCACGGCCGCCGGCCGGGCCGCGGCGGAGGAGGCCCGCCTCGCCCTGGAGGCGGCGGACCGGGCGGTCCGGATCGGGCGCCAGATCGGCGCGGGCAGCGGCGGCCGGCTGCGGATCGCCTGCGCGGAGACGATGACCGCCTGGATCCTCGTCCCGGTCCTTCGGCGCTGGCGCTCGCGTCGGCCCGAGGTGCGCCTGGAACTCGCGGAGTTCACCAGCGCCGACCGCATGGTGGAACATCTGATGGCCGGCGCGACCGACCTGGTCGTCGGGCCCCGGCCGACCGCCACCACGGCCCACGCCGAGATGCTGGGACAGGAGGAGATGGTGGTGGTCACCTTCGCCGCCCATCCGTTCGCCTCGCGGGCCTGCGTCCCGGTCGACGAGCTCGCCGGCGAGCCCTTCGTGCACTATGACCCCGACAACGGGATGGCCGTCTGGGTGGACCAGTTCGCCGCCTCGCACCAGGTGACGCTCAGCCCTGTGCTGCGGACCCGCAGCCCTCGTACCGCCGCCCAGTTGGCGGGCGCCGGGATGGGGGTGAGCCTGGTACCCGTCTCGGCCCTGGCCGGCCGCCCTTCGGCGGTGGTCCGCCGCCTGGAGCCGCGCGTGCACCGCGACATCGTGGCGCTCACGATGACCCCCTCGGACGCGCTGGTCCGGCGCTTCGTCGCCGACCTGCGCAGCCGCGGGATCCCCCGGGTCGACACGGGCGCCACCCTTCCCTCCGGGTAGACCCGGCCGGGCTCGCACCCGGGAGGACGCGTCCATGGCGCACCCGGCCACCGCCGGATGACGCACCGCCGCCGCCTCCGCCTGGGCACACGGACGGCCCCGGCCGCGTGGCAGCTCTTCGCCGCGCCGGGAACCGTGAACAGCGGGCGGCGCCCGGCGCCTCGGGCCCGCTGCCGCCGACCCTTGCCCACGGACTCCGGGACCCGATCCCTCACCTAACCGGTAAGAGATTCTTGACAGGTTAGGAGTGCGGTGGTCGACTGGATGTGTAACCCATCACACAGCCCAAGGAGGTTAGAAATGACCGTCACCGTCCACCACCGGACCACCAAGGTCAACGGCCTGAACGTCTTCTACCGGGAAGCGGGTGACCCCGAAGCCCCCGTCCTGGTCCTGCTCCACGGATTCCCGACGAGCTCGCACATGTTCCGGAACCTGATCCCCGCCCTCGCCGACCAGCACCGCGTGATCGCCCCCGACCACATCGGCTTCGGCCAGTCGGCCATGCCCGCGGTGACGGATTTCCCCTACACCTTCGACGCCCTCACCGAGGTCACCTCCGGCCTGCTGGAACACCTGGGCGTGGACCGGTTCGCCGTGTACGTACAGGACTACGGCGCCCCCATCGGATGGCGGCTGGCCCTGGCGGACCCGCGGCGGATCACCGCGATCATCAGCCAGAACGGCAACGCGTACACCGAGGGCTTCGCCAGACCCTTCTGGGACGGGCTGTTCGCCTACGCCAAGGACCCCGGCCCCGAGACCGAGGCAGCCGTCCGCGGCGCCCTGACGCTCGAGATCACCCGCTGGCAGTACCTCAACGGCGTGGCCGACCCCAGCCTCGTCAGCCCCGACAACTGGGTCCACGACCAGGCGCTCCTCGACCGGCCGGGCAACGCCGAGATCCAGCTCAGCCTGTTCCGCGACTACCCGGGCAACGTGGACATGTACCCGGCGGTCCACGCGTACTTCCGGGACTCCCAGGTGCCGCTGCTCGCGGTCTGGGGGGAACGCGACGAGATCTTCGGCCCCGACGGCGCCCGCGCCTTCCGGCGCGACCTTCCCGACGCCGAGATCCATCTCGTGGAGTCCGGGCACTTCGCGCTGGAGAGCCACCTCCGCCCCATCACCGAGTACATCCGCGGCTTCCTGGGCCGCGTGCCGGCCTGAACGGCCGGCGGACCGGCGGGCGGGAACGGAACGGGACGCCGCCGGACGCCACCGGAATTCCCCGCCGTTCCGGCCGAGGTAACGTCATGATCCAGCTTGCCCAGCACTCCTTCTGCCCCACCGCGCGGACCGTGCGCACCGCACGGGACTTCGCCATGCGCGTCCTCGACTCCTGGGGCGGCTGCGCGCGGCGCGAGGACATCCGCGTCTGCGTGTCGGAAATGGCCGGCAACGCCGTCGTCCACGGCGCGCGGGACGGCCGGGGGTATGTCATCCGCATCGCCCTGTACGCGCAC
The DNA here is from genome assembly GCF_040638135.1 of Streptomyces sp. NPDC026673. Taxonomy (NCBI): domain Bacteria; kingdom Bacillati; phylum Actinomycetota; class Actinomycetes; order Kitasatosporales; family Streptomycetaceae; genus Streptomyces; species Streptomyces sp. NPDC026673. The sequence continues at coordinate 119,931 of NZ_JBEZXR010000010.1, forward strand.
TGCGTCCACCTGGAGGTGTCCGACGAGCGCTCCGGCGGGCCCGTCCGGCCGGTGCTTCCCGCCGCCGACGAGACCGGTGGACGCGGACTGTTCATCGTTCAGGCGCTGAGCGACGACTGGGGCGTGGACGCGTGCCTGCCCGCCGGGAAGGTCGTGTGGACCTGCTTCAGACGGCCGGGGCCCGGGACGCGGTGCTGTTCCCGCCCGGCCCGTACCGGGACGCCCACCCCGGCATAGGGCCGACGGTACAACGGGGCGCAGGCGCGGCCCGCGCCGCTCAACCCGTCGGGGGACGCCCGGCGCGGGTACGTTGATGGTGGCGGGCGACCCGGGCGCGATTCCCGCAGATGTTGCCCGTGCACCACTTGCGGCGCCTGTTCCCGGCCAGGAACAGCATCGAGCACTCCGGGTTGGCGCAGCGCCGCAGGAGCCGCAGCCGGTCGGGGCTGCCCAGCAGCGCGACGGCCTCGGCCGCGATGACGGCGAGGGCCGCGTTGCCGCCGAACTCGGTGTGCCGGCGGGTGGTCTCCCGCAGCCCTTCGGCGGTGACGACCAGGCGGGGGCTGACGGGCGCTGCCGAGGCCGCGGCGTTGATGTCCTCCACGGCCGCGGGATCCACCGGACGGCCTTCCAGATGCGCGTCGAACGCCTCCCGGACGGCCGCGCGGAGCCTTCGCGTGGCGACCGCGTCGGGGGCGGGGCCCCGGGGAAGCCGCCGGGCCTGGATGCCCCACCAGGCGGCGGCCGCGGCGGCGGTCCCGATGAGGTCGGTGACCGGCCGGCGGGTGGTCATCACCGTGTCGGCGAGGTCCAGCACGACCAGGGGTTCGCCGCCCATCGGGAAGCCGGCCGCCTGCAGCTCCTCCACCCGCACGTGAACGCTCATTTATCAAGGATATGCATTAGGGAACCCGCAATTTCACCTCGATCGAGCCTTTCGAATAACGACGTGGTCCCCTCCAAAAGACGAATCATTGATCGCTTGTCCCGGATCGCTAACGGTTTTAGCGTCGAGACATCCATTACATCCGCCGACGAGAAAGGAACGGTCATGGGACTGTCCTGGCAGCAAGGACCGCTCTCCACCACCCGGCTCGGACGCTTCCTGGTCCCCGACCCGCTGCCCGAGCGGATGCTGTTCGCGGAGCGGCTGCGGCGCCGCATGAGGGTGAGGTTCGCGGACGAGTGGATCGCCGACAGCGAGGACGTGGTGCTGCTCCACGAACCGGGCCGCTACCCGGTCGCGTACTTCCCGCGCGCGGACGTCCTGCCCGAGGTGCTGGTCGCCGGCGACCACGTCACCCGGCACAAGGACCTGGGGGACACCGCCTGGTTCGCGGTGCGGGCCGGCGGCCGCACAGCCGAGCGGGCGGCGTGGGAGCTGGTCTCCCTCCCGGAGCACGCGAGCGAGCTCCGGGGGCGGATCGCCTTCGCGTGGCGGGCGATGGACGGGTTCTACGAGGAGGACGAACGGATCCTCGGGCACGCCGCCGACGCCTACCACCGCATCGACATCCGCGACACCTCACGCATCCTCGAAGTCCGTTCCCAGGGCCGCCTCGTGGCCCGGTCCGAGCACCCGGTGGTGCTCTACGAGTCGGGTTTCGCACCCCGGTGGTACGTGCCGAGGGCGGACATCGACGAGACCGCGCTGACCCCGGCTCAGGGCCGCACCTTCTGCCCGTACAAGGGCCTGGCCGACTACTACGACATCGGGGACGCGCGGAAGGCGGCGTGGTCCTACCGCGACGCCTACACCGAGGTCGGCCGTGTGAACGGCCTGGTCTCCTTCGAACCCGACAAGGTCGAGGTCACCCTCGACGGCAAGCGGCTGGAGCTCGAACCGGGCCAGCAGGTCGTGCCGCACGGCGTGGACCGCGGCCTGGACGCCGACGAGGTCCGCGCCCGGTAGGGGCGGAACACACGCCGGCGCGAGCGCCGGCCGACCGGCCGTTCACAGAACCCTCGCCGCCGGCCCGGAAGCCGCACACCGGGCCTGCGGGCGAACAGATCAAGGGAGAGATCCATGTCGACTTCGCTGCGGGACAAGACGGTTCTGGTGGTGGGCCGCGGCAGCGGCATCGCCCGCGCCGTCGCCGACGCCGCGATCGCGGAAGGCGCCCGCGTGGTGGCCGCCGGCCGGTCGGTCGGCGACCTCCACGAGGCCTACCAGGACACGGACGTGACCGTCCGGGAGGTGGACCTCACCGACGAGGCCTCCATCGCCGCCCTGGCCGAGAACCTCGGCGCCGTCGACCACGTGGTCTCCACGGCCTCCGCCCGGGCGCGCGGGAAGGTGGCCGAACTGAGCCCCGAGGCGATCGTCCTGTCCTTCCGCACCAAGGTAGTCGGGCCGATCATGCTCGCCAAGCACTTCGCCCCGCGCATGCCCCGGGACGGCTCCTTCGTGCTGTTCTCCGGCGTGGCGGCGCTCGAACCCGACCCGGGGTTCCTGGCGGTCGCGGCGACGAACGGCTCCGTCAACACGGTCACCCGGTCCCTCGCCGTCGAGCTCGCGCCGATCCGCGTCAACGCCGTCTCCCCCGGCACCATCGACACCGGCGCATGGGACGCGCTGGGCGACGAGCGGAAGAACGCGCTGTTCGCCCGGCTGTCCGACGCCAATCCCGTGCGGCGCATCGGATCCCCCCAGGACGTCGCCCAGGCGGTGGTCTTCGCGATGACGAACACCTTCATGACCGGTGTCTGCCTGGCCGTCGACGGCGGCCAGCCCCTCGTATGACCCGCCTCGCCGCCCCGCGGGCGACGCCCCGCGCCCAATTCCCGTCCCTCCCCGGCACCAGACAGCGGGCATCTTCCCGCCAGGAGAAGTGATGATCCGCTTCGACGCGGTCACCAAGACGTATCCCGACGGGACCACCGCCGTCGACAGCCTCAGCCTCGTGGCGGCGTCCGGTCGGACGACGGTCCTCGTCGGCCCCTCCGGCTGCGGCAAGACCACCACCTTGCGCATGGTGAACCGCATGACCGAACCGTCCGCCGGACGCGTGTGGCTGGACGGGCGGGACACCGCCACGTGCAAGCCCCACGAACTCCGGCGCGGCATCGGGTATGTGATCCAGCAGGGCGGGCTGTTCCCCCACCGGACGGTCCTGGACAACATCGCCACGGTCCCCGTACTCCTCGGTCTGACCCGGCGCGCGGCCCGGCGCCGGGCAGCCGAACTGCTGGAACTCGTCGGCCTCCCCGCCGGCATGGGCCACCGCTATCCGGACCGGCTCTCCGGCGGGCAGCAGCAGCGGGTGGGGGTGGCCCGGGCCCTGGCGGCCGATCCGCCCGTGATGCTCATGGACGAGCCGTTCAGTGCCGTCGACCCGGTGGTCCGCGAGCAACTGCAGAACGAGTTCGCGCGACTGCAGCAGGAGCTGGGCAAGACCATTCTCTTCGTCACCCATGACATCGACGAGGCCGTGAAGCTCGGCGACGCGATCGCGGTCCTGCGCGTCGGCGGCACCCTCGCCCAACTCGCCGCACCGGCCGAACTGCTGTCCCGGCCCCGGGACGCCTTCGTCGCCGGCTTCGTCGGGCGGGACAGGGGCTACCGCGCGCTGGCCTTCGCCGGCGCCGCGACGCTGCCCCTGCGCGGCGAACCCACGGTCCGGCTGGGCGCCTCCTTCGCGGACGCCCTCGAGCGGCAGCACGACGGCTGGGTCCTGGTCGTCGACGGCCAGGACGTCCCGCAGGGATGGTTCGCCGCCGCGTCCCTCGCCGGCGGCGGCCGCGGGCGGACGACGGTGACGCCCGACCTGCTGCACCTCGGCGGAACGCTCGCCCGGCAGGGCGGTTCGCTCCGCGAGGCGCTGGACGCCGCGTTGTCGTCCCCGAGCGGTCGCGGCGTGGTCGTGTCCCCGGACGGCCGGCTCGCCGGGACGGTCACCGCGCCCCGGGTCCTCGGCCGTATCGAGAGCCGCGCCGCGCGACTGCGGGCCGATGCCGCCGGGGTGGTCGCCGCCGGGGCCGCGGAGGATCCCGGGGTGCGGTCGTGACGGCCCTGTGGGAGTACTTCACCGCCAACCGGCGGCAGATCCAGGGCTGGACGGTGACGACCGTATGGCTCGCGGCGCTGCCCGTGGCCGTCGCCCTCGTCGCGGCGGTACCGCTCGGATGGCTCGCCCACCGAAGCCGCCGGGCCCACGCGGTCCTGGTCTCCGGCCTGGGCGTGCTCTACACGGTTCCGTCCCTGGTGATGTTCCTGGTGATCCCCGAGATCCTCGGCACCCGCATCCTGGACCCGGTCAACGTCGTGGTCGCGCTGACCGTCTACAGCCTCGCCCTGCTGGTCCGCGGCGTCGCCGACGGGCTGGCGTCGGTGCCGGCGGCCTCCTCGGCCGCCGCCTCCGCCACCGGTCACACGGCCTGGCAGGCCCTGGTGCGGGTCCAACTGCCGCTGGCGGTGCCCGTGATCGGCGCCGGGCTGCGGGTCGCCGCCGTGTCGAACGTCAGTCTGGTCTCCGTCGCCTCCGTCATCGGCACCTCCCAGTTGGGCCAGTTGTTCCTCACGGGAAGCAGCACCGGGACGGTGCCTCCCGTCGTCCTCGGTCTGCTCTGCTTCGCCGGCATCGCGTTCGCCCTCGACCTGGCCATCACGGGCCTCACCCGTCTCCTCACCCCGTGGCGCCCGGCGGCGGGCTCATGACCCCCGCGCTCGGCAACGGCCTGCCCGGGCCGGACCGTGTCGTCATCTGGTTCAACGATCCCGGAAACTGGTGGGGCCCCGGCGGTCTTCTCGCGCACGCGCGCGAGCACCTCGTCTACACCCTCGTCGTCGTGGTCCTCGCGGCCGTGGTCGCGGTGCCCGCCGGCGTACTGATCGGGCACACCGGCCGCGGTGTCGCCTTCGTCGCGGGGACCGCCAACGCCCTGCGCGCGGTGCCGACGCTGGGACTGCTGATCCTGCTGATCGTCCTCGTCTCCCCGCGCATCCACATCGGGGCAGGCCTGGCCGGAGTCGTCGCGCCCGGAGCCGTCCCCTACTTCCTCCCGGTTCTCGCGGTACTGACGCTGCTGGCGGTCCCGCCGATCCTCTCCGGGGCCTACGCCGGCATCAGGTCCGTGGACCCCGCGGTCCGCGACGCCGCCAAAGGCAGCGGGATGACACCCCTTCAGGTGGTGCTCGGCGTCGAACTCCCCTGTGCCCTGCCGCTGCTGTTCTCCGGCGTCCGCAGCGCGGTGCTCCAGGTGATCGCCACCGTCACCGTCGCCGCCTACGCACCCCTGGTCGGCGGGCTGGGCCGGCTCATCGTCGACGGCCAGCAGAACCTCGCCGATCCCCGCTACGGCTACCCCGCCATGGTCGCCGCCGGGATCGCCGTCGCGGTCCTGGCCGTGACGGCCGACGCCCTGCTCGGCCGCGCCCGTCGGCTGCTCGTCTCCCCCGGGCTCGTCCCGGCCCCCGACCCGGCGGTGCGCCGACGCACCGCGCCGGCGTCGTACCGTCCCCGCATCCACCACGTCAGCCGGAACGGCGCCGCAGGCGCCCCGGCACCGAAGGACCCCGCGTGAACCGCATTCTGTCCGCAGCCCTCGTGCTCACCGCCCTCGCCGCTCTCGCCGCCTGCGGTGCCGACGGCAGTTCCGCCCGGTCCGCCCCGGCCGGGCCCGCGTCCGCGGCGCCCCCGACCACCGCGGACGAGGCACCCCTGCCCAGGAGACCGGGCTCCGTCACGATCGGCTCCGCGGCCTTCCCGGAGTCCGAACTGCTGGCCCACCTCTACGCGGGCGCCATGCGGGCGCGCGGAGTCACCGTCCGGGTCCACGCCGACATCGGTGAACGGGCCGCGTACCTGACCGCCCTGCAGGACGGCTCCATCGGAGCGGTGCCCGAGTACACGGGCGCCGCCCTCGACTACCTCTCGCCCCGGGACCCCGCGCGGGCACCCTCCGAGGTCTACGGGCGACTGCGCCAGGCCGCGGCCGCACGCGGACTCGCCGTCACCGCCTACGCCCCCGCGCAGGACGCCGACACCATCACGGTGACGAAGGCCACCGCGGCCAGGTACCACCTGCGCACGATCGGCGACCTGCGCGACGTCGCCGGCAAGCTCACGCTCGGCGCCCCGGCTCCGCTGCGGACGGTCTCCTACGGTGTACCGGCCCTGAAGCGCGTCTACGGCGTCGTCTTCGGCCGGTTCGTACCCCTGGCGCCCACGGGGACCATCACCCAGACCGCGCTGCGGAACGGCACCGTCGACGCGGCCGACATCTTCTCCACCGACCCCGCCATCGCGCGCCACGGCCTCGTCACCCTGGAGGACCCCGAGCACATCTTCGCCGCGCAGAACGTCGTGCCCCTGTTCAAGCGGGATGTCCTGACCCAGCCGATGGCGGACGCCTGCGACGAGGTGTCGGCGAAGCTCACGACCGCCGTGCTGGGCCGCCTGGACGCCCAGGTCGCGGACGGAACGGCCCCCGCGACGGTCGCCGCCCGGTGGCTCGCCTCGGCGGGAATCGCCCCCTGATCCGCGTCGCCCGCCCCGCCCGGCGGGCCTGACCGGCCCGGCCGGTCACCCTCGCCCGCGCCGCCCGTCCCCGGGCGGCGCGAGGACGGCCAACTGCCGGTCGTGCGCCCGGCTGAGCAACAGCAGCGACGACACGGCCCCGACCAGGGCGCAGAACATGTCCCACTGGGTGTCCCAGACGTCCCCCTGCGTGGCGAGGAACGCGTCCGCGGAGTGGCCGCCGATCAGCGCGGCCCACCACTCCAGCAGTTCGAAGAACGCGCTGAACGCCACGCAGGCGCAGACGGTCAGCGGCGCGAGCCACCGGCTGCCGCGCAGCGGGGATGTACGGACCAGGAGTTCCCGTACCAGCACGGCGGGCACGAAGCCCTGCATGAGGTGACCGATCCGGTCGTACGGGTTGCGGGACAGGTCGAGGGTGTCGCGCAGCCAGTTCCCGAACGGGACCTCGGCGTAGGTGTAGTGACCGCCCACCGCGAGGACCAGGGCGTGCAGGGCCAGCAGCCCGCAGAGCAGCCCGGTGAGCGGGAACCGGCGGCGAAGGGCGACCGCGAGCGGGAGCCCGAGCATGATCCAGAAGGTTTCCAGCACCCATGTGGCGCGGTCCCGGGGCCCGATTCCGGACACCGCGAGAGCCGCGAGCGCGACGGCGGCGGCGAGTACGGGCAGCGAGGCGCGCCGGGCGGGGACGGTGAGGTCGGTCATGGCACCAGGGTCGCGGTCGGAGGCGCGCGGACGCATGAGTACGGCTACTCAAGCGCCCGCGGGGGCGGGTACGCCGTACCGGCCGTGCCCCGCACCCGCGCTGACGGGCGAATCGATCGACGAGAACGGGGCACGGCGAGGGGCCCCGTGGTGTTCCGGCGCACGTCGGGCCCGCCGGAGGCGCCGCCACCCGCGGGCTCCGCGGCCGCACACTCGGCGACCACCCCGCCCGGCCCCGCGGAGGCGGGGTGGCGCCGCACGGCGCGCCGCCCGCACTCGCCCCCGACATGTCCGCTGCCAGGCCGGGCCTGGTCTAGCCGCCCTCCGCGTGCCGCAGTCCGCCGAGCGCCGCGGGCAGATCGCCGGTGTGCAGCACCCCGAGGCGCTGGGTGGCGCGGGTCAGTGCGACGTAGAGGTCGCTCACCCCGTACCCGGCCGGTTCCACGACCAGCACCGTGTCGAACTCCAGGCCCTTCGCCTGCCGTGCGTCCAGCAGCACCACGTCCCGGGTGAGGTCGGGCCGGGGTCCGTGGGCCGCGTCCGGGAGCTCCGCGAGCAGCGACGCGTGCAGCGGCGCCGGGGCGACGACCGCGAGGCGTCCCCCGTCCCGGGCCGCCGCCACCTCCCGCGCCACGGCGGCGGCGAGGCCGCCCTCGGCGACGCGCAGCGCCCAGGGCTCGACCCCGGTCGACCGCACCGAGCCGGGCGGTGTGAACGAGGGGTCGTGCGCGCGCAGGAATCCGGCCGCCACCTCCATGATCTCGGCGGGCGTGCGGTAGTTGACGCCCAGTCGTACGTGCTCCCAGCGGTCGCCCACGTACGGCTCCAGGATGCGTTCCCAGGAGCCGAGTCCGGCCGCTTCCGCGGTCTGCGCCGGGTCCCCGACGAGCGTCATCGAGCGGGTGGGGATGCGCCGCATCAGCAGCCGCCAGGCCATCGCCGAGAGCTCCTGCGCCTCGTCGACGACGATGTGGCCGAACGCCCAGGTCCGGTCGGCCGCCGCCCGCTCGGCCGCGCTGCGGCCGTCGGCCTCCTCGTGGCGTTCGGCCATCCGCTCGGCGTCGATGATGTCGTGCGCGGCGAGGACCTCGGACTCCTCGTCCTCGAACTCGTACGTCTGAGAGCCGGCGGACACCTCCAGCACGCCCTGCGCGTAGGCGATCTGCTCCTGGCGCTGGGCCTCGGCGGCGGCGCGGGCCGCGCTGTCGTCCTCGCCGAGCAGTTCGGCGGCCTCGTCGAGGAGCGGTACGTCGGCCTGGGTCCACGCCCCCGCCTGACGCCGGATCAGCGCGGCCGACGCGTCGTCGAGGTGGGCCGGCTCCGCGAGGAAGCCGGTGACGAACTCCTCCGGGGTGAGCTGCGGCCACAGCACTTCCACGGCCGCGTGGACCTCGCGGCTCGTCGCGATCTCCTTGCCCATCTGGGCGATGTCGTCGGGCCCCAGCAGATTGGGTCCGCCGAACGGGTCGGCGCCGATCCGCTCGGCCAGTTGCGCGGTGAGCGCGTCGATGACGTGGAACGCGAAGACCGGCCTGGCCAGGTTGTGGGGGAGCCTGCTCTCGCGCGCCCGGTGGCGTGCGTCCTCGGCCATCGCCCGGTCGAGCAGGAGCGTCCCGTATCCCTCGTGGTCGATCTCGATCGCCCGCTCCGGCACGGTCTGCCGGTCCCGCAGCGCCTTCGCCAGCACGTCGGCCATCTCGGCGCGCCCCTTGACCTCGGCGGCGGCCGGGCTGTCGGTGCCGGTGGCGCGTACGCCGGGGAAGAGCTCGCCGATGGTGGCCAGCAGCACTCCCGTCTCGCCCAGGGACGGCAGCACGTCGCCGATGTAGCTCAGGAAGGCCGGGTTCGGACCGACGATGAGCACCGCACGGCGGGCCAGCAGCTCCCGGTGCTCGTACAGCAGAAAGGCCGCCCGGTGCAGCGCGACGACGGTCTTGCCGGTGCCGGGACCGCCCTCGACCACCATGACGCCTCGGTGGGGCGCCCGGATGATGCGGTCCTGCTCGGCCTGGATGGTCCGGACGATGTCGTGCATCCGCCCGGTGCGGGCCGCGTCCAGTGCCGCCAGCAGGACCTCGTCGGCGTCCGCGCCCTCGTGGCCGGTCCGGGTCGGGTCCCCGAGGTCCATCAGCTCGTCGTGGAGCGCGGTGACGGTACGCCCCTCGGTGGTGATGTGCCGCCTGCGCCGCAGCCCCATCGGAGAATGCCCGGTGGCGAGATAGAAGGGGCGTGCCGCGTCCGCCCGCCAGTCGATCACCATGGGCGTACGGGACGGGTCGTCCTCGCGAATTCCGATGCGCCCGATGTGGTGGGTGCGGCCGTCCCGGAAGTCGAGGCGCCCGAAGCACAGCCCGTTCTCCCCCGCGTTGATCGCACTGAGGAGCCCGGACTGCTCCGCGACCAGCACATCCCGTTCAAGCCTGGCCTGAAAACCGTTCCCGACCTGCACGAGCGCGCCGCGCACCGAATCCTCGGCCTGCTCCCTGAGCCGATCGAGCCGGGCGTAGAGGCCGGTGATGAATTGCTGCTCCCGCCGGATTTCCTCGGTTGACAATTCCACTCCTGACGCGATATGCTTCTCAACGAAGGCTTTCCTTCATGCCTTTCTCGAGCGAAGACATGAAGGATTAAATATACGCAGGGCAGAGCCCCGGATGTCAATTCATCCGGGGCTTGTCTTTTTTCGGGGAATCACCACTCCCGTGCGGCGGCGCGATTCCTCAACCGTGCGCGGGGACGGGGAAGAGCATGCAGCTGCTGGTCGCGTGGGCGAGCAGCCGGTCCGCGGCGTCGTACAGCTCGGCCTGCGCGAGGGCGGTGCGGCGGCCCTGGTTGAGCACGGAGCCGATGGCGCGGACCTTGCCGGTCTCGACGGTGACGGGACGCAGGAACTTCAGGTTCAGGTCCAGCGAGGTGTACCCCATGCCGGCCGGGAGGACGGACTGCACGGCGCAGCCGGCGGCGGAGTCCAGCAGGGTGGCGTAGACGCCGCCGTGGACGCTGCCGATGGGGTTGTAGTGCTCCTCGCCCGGTTCCATCGCGAAGACCGCGCGACCCGCCTCGATCTCCTCCAGGGTGAACCCGAGCGTCGCGGCGATGGGTGGCGCCGGGAGGCGCCCGGCCAGCACGTCCCGGAGGAACTCCAGACCGCTCGCCCGGCCGACCGCGGCCGCGGAGATCCCGGGATCCCCCCACTCGAACGTGCGTGACCTCGCCATTGGACGCTTCCTCCCGGACTCTCTGACTTCTCCATTCGAAGCTAGCCACTCGCACATCTGGATGTCAATGCCGAAGCCAGCCTACGATGACCTCATGACCTGGCTGGAGACCAGTACCGAGAACTGCACGGTGCAGCGCACGCTCGACCTCGTCGGCGAGAAGTGGTCGCTGCTGGTGCTGCGCGACGCCATGAACGGGGTGCGCCGCTTCGACGACTTCCGGCGCCACATGGGGCTCTCCGAGGCGGTGCTGGCGGACCGGCTGCGCAAGCTGGTCGCCGCGGGGATCCTCGACACCGTCCCCTACCGCGAGCCGGGCAGCCGCACCCGGAACGAGTACCGGCTCACGTCCAAGGGCTGGGACCTGTGGCCCGCGATGATCGCCCTCAAGCAGTGGGGCGACCGCTACACCGCGGACCCGCAGGGCCCGCCCCTGGAGGTGCGCCACCGTGACTGCGGGGAACCCGTCGAGGCCGCGGTCGTCTGCGCCTGCGGGCACGAGGCGCTCACCCCGCGGCAGGCCTATACCCGGCCCGGAGCGTCGGCGCGCGCCGTGGACTGACCGGCGGCGCGGTCCCCGCGGTGGGCGGCCTTCACCTCCTCCCAGCGGGCCGCCTGGGTGGCCGTCAGCGTGCCGCGCAGTTCGCCGAGTTTGAGGAGGTTGGCCTCGGCGGCCGAGGTGAGGGTCCGCGCCTCGGCGCGGTAGTGGTCCTCGACGAGGGCGTCGAGCTCCGCGTCGTTCATGACCGGGGAGATGCGCTCGGCGAGCTGGTTCATGTTCCGGTAGGAGCCCTGCAGCCGGAAGGCCGGTTCGGTGCGCGAGTCGTCGGACTGCGCGGCGGAGGCGATGTAGGCGCGGTTGACGGCCAGTACGGTGCGCTGGGCGCGCAGCAGCAGGCGCAGGACGGCGACGACCCGTTCCCGTTCGGCCGGCGGGTAGGGAAGCGCCGTCCGGTCGGCGCGGGCGGTGCCGTCGCCCCGGGCGAGGCGCAGGAGGAGTTCGAGGTCGGCGCGGTCCCGGCCGGCGAGGGGGGCCAGCACGGGGTTGGCGGTGAGGGCGTTCTCGGTGAAGCTGAGGGCGAAGAGGTCGTCGTGCCCGGTGAGGACCTCGCCGAGGTTCCACACGTCGGCGCGGTTGGCCAGCATGTCGGGAACGCGGAAGCGCGCCCCGGACTCGGTGTACGGGTTGCCGGACATGACGACGGCGAAGCGTTTGCCCCGCAGGTCGTGGGAGCCGAGGCGGCGTTGGCCGTCGCAGAGCGGGATGAAGCGCTGGAGCAGTTCCGGCGACACGTGCTGGATGTCCTCCAGGTGGAGCAGCACGTTGCTCGCGGCCGCGAGCGCGAAGTGGATCTTGCGGATCTCGGGGTGGTCGTCGTCCAGCGAGGTGACCGAGGAACCCAGCGCCGGGCCGCTGACGGTGACGAGCAGCATGCCGAGGCGTTCGGCCACGTATTCCACCAGCGTGGTCTTGCCGTAGCCGGGGGGCGAGATCAACAGCAGCAGGCCGGAGTTGTCGGTGCGCCGGGTCTCGCCCGCGGCGCCGATCTGCCGGGCGAGGTTGTCGCCGACCAGGGGGAGGTAGACCTCGTCCAGCAGGCGGTTGCGGACGAAGGTGGTCGGCGGCGAGGGCCGGAACTCGTCCAGGCGCAGCCGTGTGCGCTCCCGCGCGAGCAGGTCGGTGCGCAGCCGCCGGTAGGCCCGGAAGGCGGGCACGCGCTCGGCGCGGAAGGCGGTGGTGCGGGCGAGGAACTCGTCGAGGCGGAGGGTCAGGGCGCCGTTGCGGAGGCGGGGGTGGCGGCCGAGCAGTCCGTCGACGCGGGCGGTGGGGTCGGCACCGCTGTCGCGGCGGGGCAGCCGCTCGTCCAGCAGCCGCAGGGCGACGGCCTCGGCCAGGTCGCCGGGGGCGGCGTCATCGCCGCAGGAGGCGAGGTACGAACCCAGCCAGGCCTCGGCGAGCTGGTGGCGGACGGGCAGCGAGGCGAGGTCGTCGGGCAGTGCGGCGAGAGCCGCGTCGGGACCCCGGCCGTCGGCGGCGGTCCGGAACTTCTCCAGCAGGGTGCGCGCGGTGGCGGCGGTGACGAAGGAGACCTCCCCCGCTGTGGCCGTCCGGCCCACGTCCTCCGAGTCCTCCGAGTCCTCTGAGTCCGCGGCCGCCCCGGAGCCCCCGGCCGCCCCGGAGTCCCCGGAGTCCCCGGTCCGGGCGAGCTCCTCGAAGAGGTACTCCCCCGCCGGCCCCGTGTCCCCCGGGTCGAGTCCGGCCGCGGCGGCGAAGCCGGCGACCGACCGGGCCAGTTCGCCGGACAGCGCGACGACGGCCGGGGCGGGTCCGAACGCGGCGCGCGCCTGTCCCAGGGATGCCGCGCGAGTGGTCCAGGCGGCGCGCGCGGTGTCGTCGGCGCCGTACGCCCAGAACAACCGGGCCGCGGCGCGGGCCGCCGCCGGGTAGCGCAGCAGCCCGGCCTCGGCCCGCAACCGCAGCAGGGCGCCGAGGACGGCGGTGGCGTCGTGGTCGTGGACGCCGCGCTCGTAGCCCTCGTCGAAGCGGGACTCGGCGGCCTCCCGTACGACGTCGAGGAGCCGGCCGGAGGCCGCGGCCTCGTCCAGGGCGTCCGGCGGATCGGTGTCCGCGAGGAGGGCCGCGGCCAGGTACTCGGCGCGGTAGACCTCGGCGGTCTCCGAGACCAGGTGCTGGTCCCAGAAGGGCCGGGTGGCCGCGAACGCCGGGTCGAGGACCGGGGCGCGGTAGTCGGTGCCGGTGAGGGCGAAGGCCATCGTCCCCTCGTGCGGTACGAGCGTCAGCTCGGCGCGCCCGCCGGCGACCGCGAAGCGGTGGCGGCCGAAGCGGACGGTGGCGCCGCCGTCCGCCGCGTCCTGGAGGTCGGCGCGGTCGCGCAGCGCCCGGACCGCCTGCCCGCGGGCGGCCTGGAGGCGGCCGGCCCATTCCTCGGCCCCCACGGGGTCGCCGAGTGCGCGCAGTTCGTCGCAGACCCGGCCGAGCCTGACGGCCATGGGGTCGGAGGTGACGTAGGCGTTCACCTCGTCGAGTGAGGTCAGGGAGGCGAGGCGGCGCCGGACGGCGTCCATGATGCGGCCGGCGGATGCGGCGAGTCGCCCGGCACGGCGGGCGCGTTCGTCCAGCAGAAGCTGCCGGCGGGCGGAGAACGCCTCCTGGACCTCCGTGCGCCGGTCGTCCAGTGCGGTGGCGAAGTCGTCGGACTCGCCGAAGCGGGCCTGGAGCGTCTCGATCCGCAGCAGCAGACGGGCGAGCTGCTCCTCGCATCCCTCAGGGGTGCCGGCCGCGGCCAGCCCCGCGGCGACGGCCTGGGCGAGCAGGGCCGACTCCGCGGCGAACCCGGCGCGGCCCTCCCGCTCCAGCAGTTCCGCCCGCCGGGCGTCGAGGACGGCCCGGACCCGGTTGGCCTCGGCGAGGACCGCGCCGATCCGTTCCAGGACCGAGGTGCGGAGCAACGGGTCGGCGATGTCCAGGTCGGCCACCACCTCGCCGACGGTGCGCAGGTCCTCGGTCCGCTCGGCCAGCCGCGCGGCCGCCGGCGCCGCTTCGGCGGTGGTGGCGATGGCCGCCGCCGCGCCCGCGAGCGCCCTGACGTCCCTGTGGTGGCCGTCGAAGGCGTCCTCCCGGGCCAGGAAGGCGACCGCCCGGCGGGCGGCGTCGGCGAGGTCGTCGGCGAGTCCGGCGGCCAGCCGCTCGATGCGGCCGGTGTCGGCGTACCGCATGTCGCGCAGCGACTGCAACCGGCCCTGCGCGCGGCGGAGTTCGGCGAGCCGCCGCACCCAGCCGGCCGCGCTGTCCGGCTCCCGGTCTCGACCGCCGCGCACGAGGGCGGCGACCTGCCCGGCGGCCTCGTCGAGGGCGCCGGCCGCCTGCGCGGTCAGCGCCGTGACCGCCTCGAACTCCTTCAGCGCCTGCCGCGCGGTGGTGCGGAGCTCCTCCAGCGGCTCGTGCAGGGCTCCGAGGCCGTTCCCGGCGAGCCACGGGTGACGGTCGGTGCTCCGTTCGCAGGCGGCGGCGATCGCCTCGTACACCGAGGCGGTCGCTCCCGTCTCCTCCGCCAGCCGCGCGGCCGAAAGGCAGTCGGCGATCCCGGCGACCAGATCGGCGTTCCCCACGCGGCCGAGCGGTCCCGGGGCGGCGGGGCGGGCGGCGGCGTGGGCGTCGGAGGTGAACGGAGTCCGCCAGACCTGCAGCGGGTGGCGGCGGGAGGGCTCACCGGACTCGGGGCGCAGCAGCACCAGGGTGCCGTCGTCGAGCAGCGTCCACCCCCGGCAGGAAAGGGGGCCGGCGCCCTCCCCGCGGATCACGTTGTACGGCTGCAGCAGGGCGCGTCCCCCGGTGCGGGAGTGGAAGACGTACAGCAGGTCCTCACCGTTGGGCGACCGGATGAGGCGCTCGAACTCCAGGCCGTCGGTGGGGATGTCGAAGGTGCGCACGGCGCCGCCGGCACGGCAGTAGCCGCCGGGGAAGACGACGCCTTGCTCGCCGGGCAGCGTGAGGCACGCCTGTCCGACGGCGTCGAGCCGTGTCACCCCGCGGGTGCGGGTGTCGAAGACCAGATGCCGTGCGCGGGCCTCGTTGTACGGGCGCACCCGCAGCAGGATCAGCGCCCCGGCGCGCGCGTGGGCGATGTCGGCGTCGGCCAGTGACTGCAACGGCTCGTCCACCGGTTCGCGGTGGACGCCCTCCGGGGAGCCGGTGTCGTTCTCGGCCTTGACGGTGAGCGTGCCGCCGACCGCGGAGACGAAGACCTCGCCCTCGACCGAGACATGGGGGTGGCGTCCCAGGACGTGGTCGTCGCGGGTGGTCTCCCGCCAGACCAGGTCGTGGGCGGGCGGCCGGACGTGGTCGCGCTCGCCGCGGGCGTCGAGATAGGCGACCGTGCCGTCGGCGCCCAGCCGCCAGCGCAGGGCCCGTACGTCGGTGGCGGCCGGGCCGGTGCGGAAGACGGCCAGCAGGGTGCCGTCCACGACGCGCAGCCGGTCGAGGCGCGCGTCGCGGTAGTAGCGGTGGAACTCGGTGAGGTCCCGCCGGAAGGCGGGGTCGTCCAGGAGTCCGGGGACGGCGTCGCTGCCGACGCGCTCAAAGCCGGTGGCCTCGTGGAGCGAGAACACGTCCTCGATCGTGCCGCCGCCCGGCGCGTGGAGTCCGAGCAGCAGTAGGCCGCCCACCGCGACGATGTCGCCCGGTACGCCCGCCCGGCCGGTGAGCGCGTGGCCGCTGCCGGTCGGCCGCAGTTCGCCGCCGCCGAAGGTCTCGATGCGCCGGGTGTTCAATTCCTTTGCTCGGGACCTGAGTTCGCCTGCGGCTGCGATCAGGCGGCCGCGCAGGACCTCGTGGGTGCCGGCCTCCACAAGGGCCTCCGGCTCGGGCTGCGGCTGCGGCTCGGGCTTCGGCTGCGGCTGCGGCTGCTCGATGGGCATGGTGTGCGCGCTCCTTGACTGTCCCCGGACGGTCGTCAGACGTGTGCCGTGCCGTTGAGGCCGGCGACCGGGGTCTGGTCGAGGCCGAGCTCCCGCGCCGTGTCGAGCAGTCGCCGGAACTGCCCGCTCTGGGTGCCTCCCGCGCTGATCAGACGCATGAGCAGGGCGGAGACCGTCAGGTCGCGGACGTCGGCGGCGTCGACGGAGCCGAGCACACGCGCCAGGTCGTCGGCGATGTTCGACTCGCCGCTCAGCCAGGGCCGGGCGAGGGCCCGGGCCGTGTCGGAGTGCTCGACGAAGGCGTCCACGCTCTTCCCGTACGAGACGGACTTCACCAGCCGGTCGAAGAAGACGCTGTCCCCGCCGACGATGTCGATGTTCGCCTTCTCCAGTCCGGCGCCGACCAGCGCCGCCTGCGCCTCGGCGATCTGCCGCTGGACGTCGAGTCCCGCGAGCCGGATGTCCTTCTCCGCGGCGAGCCGCAGCCGGTACTCCTCGTGCCCGCGCGAGGCCTCGTCCAAGGCGGCCATCGCGGCCGCCTTCTCGGTGAGGCCGGCCGCCTCCGCCCTCAGCTTCTCGCCGATCTCGGTGGCCGCCGCGTGCGCCTTCTCCACCGCCACGGCGGCCTCCGCCCGGCCGGTCTTCTCGATGGCCTCGGCGTCCTTCTCGCGGACCCGCACCGCGGCCAGCCCCTCGGCGGCGGCCTCCGCCTGAACACCCTCCGCGAGCCGGACCTTGGCCTGGGCGTCGAGTTCGGCCGCCTGCCGGCGGGCCTCCGCCAGCGTCAGCGCCTCGCGTGCCTTGTGGTGCGCCGCCGCCTCGGCCGCCTCCGCCGCCTTGATGTCCTTGACCAGCTTCTCCTGGGCCTCGGCCTCGGCGTGGATGACGACCGACTGGCGGGCGCGTTCGGCCTCCTCGACCGTGCGCAGCCGCTTGATGCTCTCCTCCTGTTCGGCGACGGTGCGGTCCACGGCCACCCGCTCGCGGATGACCTCGGCGATCTGCCGCTTCTCGCCCTCGACCTCCTTGTCCTTGGCGATCCGCGTCAGCTCGGTCTCCCGTTCGCGCGCGATGACCTCCAGCAGTCGGTCCTTCTCGATCCGCTCGTTCTCCACGGCGATGACCCGCTCGCGGTTCTTCTGGGCGACGGCGACCTCGCGGGCCTGGTTCTCGCGCTGGATCCCCAACTGCTCCTCGGTGCGCAGGAAGGCGGTCTGGGCGTTGAGCCGCTGCTCCTCCTGCACCTGGGCGGTGGTGGCCTCCTCCGTCGCGCGCAGGGTCTCGACCTCGCGCCGCTGCCGGATCTCGGCCTCGGCCTGGCGGCGTTCCAGCTCCAGGATCGTCTCGCGGGCGTCGACGTTCTGCCGCGTGATCTCCTTCTCCTCGGTGCGCTGGTACTCGTTGGTCCGCACATGCTCGATCGCCGTCAGCTCGGTGATCTTCCGGATGCCCTGGGCGTCCAGGATGTTGGCCGCGTCCAACTGGCTCATCGGGGTCTGCTCGAGGAAGTCGATGGCCGCGTCGTCAAGGTGGTAGCCGTTGAGATCGGTCCCGATGACCGCGATGATGCGGTCCCGGAACTCCTCCCGCTTGGTGTAGAGGTCGACGAAGTCCAGTTGCTTGCCGACGGTCTTCAGGGCCTCGGAGAACTTGGCGGCGAAGAACTGCTGGATCGTCTCCTGGCTGCTGGCACGCTGCGTCCCGATGGACTGGGCCACCTTGATGACGTCCTCGACGGTCTTGTTGACGCGTACGAAGAAGTTGATGTGGATGTCGGCGCGGATGTTGTCCCGGCAGATCAGGCCCTCGCGGCCGGTCCGGCGGATCTCGACGGTCTTGACCGAGATGTCCATGACCTCGGCCTTGTGCAGCACCGGAAGGACCACGGCACCGGTGAAGGTGACGTCGACCTTCTTGGTCTTGGAGACGATCAGCGCCTTGCTCTGCTCGACCTTGCGGAACAGCCGGCCGACGATCAGGAGCATGCCCAGGGTGACGAGCAGGACGACGGCGACGAGCACGCCGATCCCGATGGTGATGGCGTCCATCAGCAATCCTCGGAGAAGAGGTGGAAAGGGGTGAAGGAGGTGAAGGGGGAGTCCGGGTGGGCGCGGTGGCTCAGCCGGCCGGGCGGCGATCCGGATCGAGCGCGGCGTCGTACGGCGCGACCAGGAAGCACTCCCGGACGGCGTCGTAGTCGAAGATCAGCGCGGCACTGCCGTTGATCAGACCCTCGTCGGGTCCGAGGACGCGTACCTGGACCACCGCGGCCGATCCGTCGGCGGCGGTGACCTCGGCCTGCCCGAAGTCGGGGCCGACGCGGCCGGTGCGGACGACGCAGACCCTGCCGACGAAGTCGGAGCGCGAGGGCGCCCGTTCTCGGGGTACCAGTCGGCGCAGCGGCAGGAGCAGCGTCCGCGTACCGGCCCAGGAGCACAGCAGCGCGCCCGCCAGGACCGCGGTGCCGGTCAGCGGGCCTCCCCCGGCGAGGACCCGCCCGGCCAGGGCGGCGAACCAGGCGATGCCGATCAGCAGCGACACCGTGACGGTGACCGGTACGCCGTCCAGCCCGACACCGGCCAGGACGCCGGCGAAACCGCCCGTGTCCCTGTGCCCGCCTTCGTGGGCGTCGACGCCCTCTCCCCCGTGTCCCCCGTGTCCCCCGTCGAGGGCGTCGACGTCCAAGCCACCGAGCAGGACACTCCCCCAGTACCCGATGACCACCACGAGCGCGAAGCTGAACAGGGCGGTGGGGTATCCGAGCGCGGCATCGACGAATTCGCGCACCCCGGCCCTCCCCCGCTTCGTACTCTGGCCCCGTTGTCGGTGCCATGACGATGGTGGCAGGGCGGATGGCCCGCGCACATTGCCGGTTCCCGGCAATCTTGACGTGATGTTGACGGCCTGTTGACGGCACAACCTCGGGCGCTACAGCGGCCGTTCCGGCCAGCCGAGCAGTCGGGCGCCCATCGCCGCGGTCTCCAGGGTGTACCGGTGCAGCGGGTCGCCGGGGTCGTAGCCGGTCAGCACCTTGATCCGCTCCAGGCGGTAGGTGAACGTCCGTACCCCCAGGCCGAGACGCCGTGCCGCCTCCGCGTTGACGTGCCCCGCCTCGGCGTGCGCGGAGATGGTCTCCAGCAGCGGACCGGCCCCGCCGCGCGCCTGCTCGAGCGGCCCCAGCACGCTGTGGACGAGGTCGGACATGGCGGCCCGGTCCCGCATGAGCACGGGGAAGACCAGCAGTTCCTCGGCGCGCAGGACCTCGGGATGGAGCCGCAGCCGGTCGGCGACGTCGAGGGCCCCGAGTGCCTCCTCGTAACTGCGCACGATGCCGCCGGTACCGGAGTGGACGCGCCCGACCGCCACCCTCCGGGCGGCTCCGTAGCCGGCCCCGGGGCGCAGCGCTGTCTCGGCGAACACCTCGAAGACGGCACGCTCGCTGCCGGGGGCGATGCACACCAGGCGGCCGTCCTTGCCGGCCATCAGGACGTCGCGTCCGCCGAACCTGGCCACCAACTCCCGCTCGATGCGCCGCAGCACGGGACGGCCGTCCTCGTAGGCGTCCACGCCGCGCGCCACCGCCACGGCGTGGCCGCGGCCCAGCCGGAGCCCGAAGCGCTGGGCGCGCTCGGCGAGCCTTCCCGGGTCGCTGCGCCCGTACAGCAGGTCGTCGACGAACTCCCCGCGAGCCGCCTCGTCCTGCCGGACCACGAGCCGGCGGGCCCGCTCATGACCCTCGCCGAGCGCGGCCACCGCCGCGTCGAGGGCGGTCAGAACCGCCTCGCCGGCCCTCTGCACGTCCTTCGGCGTACCCGCCCCGGCCACCCCCCGCAGCGCGGGCCAGGCGTCGCGGGTCGCCGTCAGGTAGGAGCCGACGAGTCCGCGCACCCCGCGGCCCGCCCCGGCCGCACGCTCGCCGGACTCCCTGAGCGCCTCCAATTCCTCGCGCCGCAGCCGCCGGCCCGTCCCCGCGACGTCGTCCAGCATCCGCGCGTACGCCTCGAGGTCCTCCTCGGGCAAGCCCTGCATGGCCGTGTCTCCCCCTCCGGCATTGCCACATTGCCGACCTCCGGCAAGCCGGACGCTATCAACTCTGCCGACTCCCGGGAAGGTTGAATTCTTCAACGACCGCTGTGGCGGTTCCATGGCGAACACGTCCCCCGCACACCCGACTTGACGTACGGCCGTTCGAAGCGCCAAGATCTCCGCACACTCCCCAGGTCTCCCCCCGTGGCCTGGGGAGTGCCGCGTTCAGCCGGCGGGCAGGAGAACGCCCGGGTTGAGGATGCCCGCCGGATCCAGGGCGGCCTTGGCGGCGGCCAGGGCGGCGGCGAAGGGATCGGGGCGCTGCGTGTCGTACCAGGGGCGGTGGTCGCGGCCGACGGCGTGGTGGTGCGTGATCGTGCCGCCGTGGTCGGCGATCGCCTGGGAGACGGCGGCCTTGATGTCGTCCCACTGGGCGACCGTGCTGCCCCAGCGTCCGGCGGCGTAGATCCCGAAGTAGGGCGCCGGCCCGTCGGGGTGGACATGGCTGAACCGGCAGGTGACCACGCCGGTGCCGCAGATGGTGCGGATCGCCTGGTCGGCGGCGTGGGTGACGGCGGCGTGGAGCTCCGCGAACCGGTCCCAGGTGCAGGCGGTCTCGAAGGTCTCCACGACCAGGGACTGCTGGGCCAGGGCGTCGCGCTGGTAGGGCATGCGGAGGAAGGACGAGCGCCAGGACCGGTCGGCCGCGGGGCGGGAGTCCGCGGCGTCGGCCGTGTCGCTGTGGCGGGCGGGCTCGGTCAGGTGCCCGCCGTGGTCGCGGCACAGTTCCAGCGCGCGGTCCATCCAGGGAGCCAGCGGGTGGTCGGCGGACTCGAAGGCCAGGATCAGGACGCTGCCGCCGGTGGTGACGCCCGCGTTGATCAGGGCTTCGGCGGGGTCCAGCAGCCGGCAGTTCGACGGGTGCAGTCCGGACTGGGCCAGGGCGCGGGTGGCGGCGACAGCGGCCGTGAAGTCGGAGAAGTGGACGGAGGCGTTCGCCCGCCACCGGGGCCGGGCGTGCAGGCGCATCCACGCCTCGGTGATGATCCCGAGGGTGCCTTCGGAGCCGAGGAACATCCGGTCGGGAGAGGGCCCGGCACCCGAGGACGGCAGGCGCCTGGACTCACCGGTGCCGGAGGGCGTGACGACGCGCAGCGCCTGGGTCAGGTCGTCGATGTGGGTGTGGAGGGTGGCGTAGTGCCCGCCGGCCCGGGTGGCCAGCCAGCCGCCGAGGGTGGAGAACTCGAAGGACTGCGGGAAGTGGCGCAGCGTCAGCCCGGACGGCCGCAACTGGTCCTCCAGGTGCGGTCCCAGCACCCCTGCCTGGACGCGGGCCGAACGGCTCACGGGATCGATCTCCAGTACGCGGTCGAGGTGCTCCAGGTCGACGGTCACCACCGGACGGCCGTCGTCCAGCCGGGGTTCGACGCCGCCGACGACGGAGCTGCCGCCCCCGAAGGGGATGACCGCGATCCGCTCTCCGGTGCACCAGTCGAGGAGGTCGACGACGTCCTGTTCGGTGCGGGGGCGGGCGACCAGGTCCGGTGCGTGGCGCAGGTCGCCGTGGAGATTGCGGACGACGTCCCGGAAGGCCTTGCCGTGGGTGTGGGCGGCGCGGTCGTACGGGGTGGCGGAGCACAGGTGGGCCAGGGACCGCGGGGCCCGGACCCGCACGGGCGGCAGGGTGAGGGAGGCGACGTCCGGGGGGAGGTGGACGGTGAGGTCGGCGTCCGGCAGCAGGCCGGCCACCCGGTCGGTCAGCGCGGCGCGTTCGGCGCCCTGGACCGCCTGCCCGACCGTGCCCCATCCCCACCACGACCGTGTGCCCGCTGCCGGCATGCGCGTCCGCCCTTCACGTGATCGATATGACTGATGGGTAAATTACCACTCGGTCATATTGATGGGGAGAGGTTAACTGACCCCGAGGTCAGTTCATTGCCTACAATCGCCGTCGTGGCGAGCGCGAGAACCCGCACGGCGGGAACCAAGGGCGTCCCCCGCGCGGAACGCGAGGAGCAGTTGCTCACCGCGGCCGTCGAGGAGTTCGGGCGCCGCGGCTACGGCGGAGCGTCGATGGCCGCCATCGCCGAGCGGGTCGGGGTGACCAAGCCGCTGCTCTACCAGTACTTCGGGTCCAAGGACGCGCTGTACGCCGCCGCTCTGGAACGGGTGGCGGGCTCGCTGACGCGGGCGCTCGCACAGGCGACCGCCACCGGTGCCACCTCGCTCGGCACCCCCCTGTCCGTGCTGCGCGCGATCTTCACCACGCTCGACGGCGGGCGGCACGCCTGGTTCGTGCTGTACGACCGGACGCTGCCCGCCGCCGGCCCGCTCCGCGATGCCGCCGAGCGCCACCGCCAAGCGATCGACGGACTCGCCGCCGCCGGGAGCGCGGAGTTCCTCGCCGCCCGCGGGATCGAGGACGCCCTGGACTCCGACGTGCTCAAGCACCTGTGGACCGGCACCGTCAGCACCCTGGTCACCTGGTGGATCCACCACCCCGAGGTGTCCGCACCGGAGATGGCGGAGCGCTGCCGGCGGCTGATCACCGCGATCGTCACCTGAGATCCGCGGAGACGTCCCGCGCGGCGCGCTTGCGCGGGACCGGGCTCAGAGCGTGACGAGCCGCACCGCCGCGAGGAGGGTCAGGGCGACCGTGACGCGCTCGAAGACCTTGGGGCTGATCCTGCTGATCGTCGCACGGCCCGCGGCGGCACCGGCCAGGACGGCGGGCACGGTCATCGCACCGAAGGCGAGCGTGGCGGGCGTGATCAGCCCCAGGGCGACGCTGAAGGGCACCTTGAAGGCGTTGAGCAGCAGGAAGAACCAGGCGCTGGTGCCCAGGAAGCCCAGCATCGGCAGCCCCACGGCCAGGAAGTACAGCGTCATGATCGGCCCCGCCGCGTTGGCCGTCATCGTGGCGAACCCGGCCAGGATCCCGGCTGCCGCCGCGACGGCCCGGTGCTGGGCGACCGGGTCGTCCGGGCCGCGCCGCCGGCTCCACCAGTGGACGGCGAGCATCATCAGCAGCAGCCCGCCGATGAGTTCCCGCATCCGCGCGTCGTCGACCCGGTCCACGACCACCGCGCCCAGCACCACCCCCGCCACCACCCACGGGAACAGGCGCGCCAGCCGGCCCCAGTCGGCGTGCCGGCGGTAGGCGGCCACGGCCACCACGTCGCCGACCAGCAGCAGCGGCAGCAGCACACCGGTGGACAGCTTGGCCGGCAGGACGAGCGCGAACAGCGCCACTCCCACCGTCCCGGCCCCGGACACCCCGGTCTTGGAGTAGCCGACGAGGAAGAGGGCGAGCAGCGCCACGGCCCACTGAGCGGTGTCGAGCGACGGCATCAGGGGCACCGGGGATCGGAGAGTGCGGAGGTCACGCCCATGTTCATACCTGGCCGCCGCTCCGGCCCGGCGACCGGGGTCGGTCCTGTCGTCCGTCGTGAGGTGGCGCCGCCCGGCGGCGGGCGACCGTCCGGCGCCCGCGTCGGGTTGTCATCAAGGGTTCCCCGAGGGGCCGTTGCGGCGTGGGGTGATCGTCCCCGGACCGGTCTGGGATGGCGCATCGAAACACCGGGCGGCCGGACGCGCCGCCCGGGAGGAACGAACGTCGGGAGAGGTATGTCCGTCACAGCCGCCGCACCGCGCAGCAGGACCGACCGGGCGAGGCAGACCGCGCGCAGGGGTGCGGTGTTCGCCGCCGCACTCACCCTGGTCGCCGTCGTCCCGCCGGCCGTCGCGGGGGCGCACTCCCCGGCCGGCCCCGGCCCGAGCGGAATCGTGTGGACGACGCAGCAGGTGGCGCCCGGCCTGCAGGTCCGCAGCGGCGTGCTGCGGGACGCCGAGGCGACCGGGGTGTGGACGGTGACCGTGCAGGCGCCTGCCGTCAACCGGCTGACCGGCGCCGCCACATGGGCACCGCTGGGCGACCGCGCCTGGGCCGACGCGACCGCAGGGCGGCTGCGCGAGGCCGGGTTCGAGCCGCGACTGGAGGCGGTGGAGTGGGACACCTACGCCGACACCCCGCGCGGGGTGATGGGGTGGCAGGTCCGGGTCGGCCGCTACGCCACGCAGGCCGAGGCGGGCACGGCGAACGCCGCGGTCGCGGCCGCCGGGTTCCGTACGTCGGCGGAGTGGACCGGCTACGACGGCCGGCAGGCCGCGGACGGCGAGCGCATCCACGTGGCCGTGGTGGACCCGGCGCGGCTGCGCGGGTCGGTCGCGGTCAGCGACGGCGGCAACGTGGCCGACCGGGAGAAGACCTCCGCGGTCGCCGGCCGGCTGGGGTCGCTCCTCGGCGTCAACGGCGGCTTCTTCATCACCTCGGACTCCGACGGCGTCCAGGGCACCGTGGCGGGCGTGTCGGCCGTGGACGGCCGGCTGGAGTCGATGGCGGTCGGCTCGCGTGCCGCGCTGATCCTGGGCGACGGCGGGCGGCGGCCGCGGATCGCCGACCTGTCCACCACCGTGACCGTCCGGGCCGGCGCCGCCACCTACGCGGTGCAGGGCATCAACCGCCTGCCGGGCAAGGTGCGCAACTGCGGTCGCCCCGGCGGCGTCCCGACCGAGCAGCCCCGCCACGACACCACCTGCACCCTGGCGGACGACCTGGTCGAGTTCACCCCCTCCTTCCGCGCCGCGCTGCCCACGGGGAGCGGCGTCCAGGTGGTGCTCGACGCACACGGGACCGTGCTCTCCGCCGGTGCCCGCGGCGGCTCGGCGCCCGAGCGCGGGGCGGTCCTGCAGGGCACCGGCGCGGCGGCGACGTGGCTCACCGAGCACGCGCGGGTCGGCGAGCGGCTGGCCCTGAGCGAGGTGGTGCGGGACGCCGAGGGCCGTCGGGTCCGGCTCGGCCCCGACGACAGCATCGTGAGCGCCGCGCCCACCCTCGTGGAGGACGGACGCGTCCACATCGACGCCGCCACCGAGGGCACCCTGGACCCACTCGACCTGTCGTTCGGGTTCGCGTGGTCCAACGTGCGCCAGCCGCGCACGATGGCCGGCGTCGACCGGCACGGGCGCCTGCTGCTGGTCACCGTGGACGGGCGGCAGCCCGGGGTGAGCGAGGGCTTCACCCTCGGCGAGGCGGCCCGGTTCATGCGGTCGCTGGGCGCCGTGCAGGCCCTCAACCTCGACGGGGGCGGCTCGTCGGCGATGGTCGTCAAGGGCGCCCTGGTCAACGTCCCCTCCGACGCGACCGGTGAGCGGGCCGTCGGCGACACCATCCAGGTCCTGCCCGGGCGCCGCGGCGACCACTGACGCGGGCCGGCGCCTCCCCGACCGCCCCGCTCCGCCCCGGCCGCCCACGGCCGCCCCGAGGCGGGCACGCGGCCCCGGGGTGGCCGGGGCGGGGCGGGGTGTTCCGGTGCCGGATGGTCCGTCCGGCCGGAACGACCACCGGGCATCCCTTTTGCCCCGGTATGATGCGCTTCGTGATCATGTCCGGATGGCCGCGGCGCCGTCCCGCTCACCGCGACGGCCGCCGGGAGGCCACCTCCCTGGCCCCGGTGATCCTGACCGTGCTCATCGCCGCCCTGGCGTTCTCCACCCCGCGGGAGATCGCGATCAGCCGCCTGCTGCCCGTCGCGCCCGCCCTGGCCGCCGCGATGTGGCCGGTGCTGCCGACCGTGCTGCTGGGCTTGTTCTGCCTGCTGGTCATGGTGGGCCTGAGCTTCGTCTACACCGACCTGGGCACCCCGTACACCGGCGCCGCGATCATCGCGGTCACCCTGGCGGCGGCGTACGCGAGCCATGTGCGGATCCAGCGCGAGGAGGCGCTGTTCCACGTCCGGATGGTCGCCGACGCGGCGCAGACCGTGCTGCTGCGGCCGTTGCCGAAGCACATCCAGGGCGTGGAGATCGAGTCGCTGTACCTGGCGGCACAGGAGCAGGCCCGGATCGGCGGCGACTTCTACGAGGTGGCCGACACGCCGTACGGGGTCCGGCTGCTCCTCGGCGACGTGCGCGGCAAGGGCCTCTCGGCGGTCGGGGCGGCCTCCGCGCTGATCAGCTGCTTCCGCGAGGCCGCGCACGACGAGCCGGACCTCAGGGGGATCATCCACCGCCTGGAGACCAGCATCGTCCGCCACAGCTCCGGCTATCCCGGCCAGGACCTCCCGGAGCGCTTCGCCACCGCGGTGATCGCCGAGATCCCGCACGGCGGCGGCCTGCGGCTGCTGAACTGCGGGCACCCGGCGCCGCTTCTGGTGCACGCGGGCCGCGTCCAGGCCCTGGAGCCGTCCCGCGCCTCCCCGCCGCTGCACCTCGCCGACCTCATCGGCGACCGGTACCACGTGGACACCTTCGCCTTCTCCGCCGGCGACCAGCTGCTGCTGTACACCGACGGCGTCACCGAGACCCGCGACCGGGCCGGGGCGTTCTTCCCCCTGCCGGAATGGCTGCGGCAGCAGAGCCCGGCGTCGCCCCGCGAACTGCTGGACGGACTGCACCGCGAGCTGGTGCACTACAGCGGCGGGCGGCTGAACGACGACATCGCCGCGCTCGCGGTGCGCTGCCCGCGCGTCATCGCCCGCGACCCCGGGTGAGAGACCGCGCGGACGGGCGGGACGGCGTCGTTCGCCGACACCTCCGGCCCGGCGGCGTTGCCGTCGGTCACCGCGGCTCGGCTGCGCCTCCCTCCTCCGCCTCGCCAGGCCCGGACCTCGACGCGCTCCTCGCTCCGCCCCGCCTCTCCGCGCGGCCTCAAATTCGCTGTCGCGCGGGCGCGGCGCGGCCCTACGCTCGCGGTCATGCCCCGACCCCACGGATTCAGCTTCCGGCAGCGCGCCGACGGCACCGTCGTCATCACCCACGGCGCCCACACCGCGGCCGTGCTGCGCGGGGACCGTGCGCAGCGGTTCCTGGCCGAGGCCGAGCGCGGTGACGCCCAACTGGTGATGGCCCGCTGGACCGGCAACTACAGGCGGGGCAACGAGCGCACCGCCCGGACCCACGCCCGCAACCGCGGCTGAGCGGCCGCGCCGCGCCCCACTGGCGCGCGTACACAAAATGTACAGACTCGATCCCTTTTGTATGCTTTCCCTATGGATCGCCGTCAACCGGCCGGTGCCGTTCCGAGGTCCGCGGTGGGCACACCGCGGGTGAGCCTGCGCGCGGAGCAGCGGGACCTGACGCGCAACCGGATCCTGGACGGCGCGGTCGAGGTCTTCGCCGGCAAGTCGTTCGTCGGCGCCACCATGGAGGACATCGCCCGCGCGTCCGGTGTCACCCGGGCCACGGTGTACGCGCACTTCCGCGGCAAGGCGGAGGTCATCGCCGCCCTGACGGACCGGGTCTACCAGGTCACCGACGGCCTGTACGCCGAACTGGCCGCCGCCCCGGAGTGGACCCGAGCCGGCGTCCGCGCCTGGCTGGAGCGCGCCGCGGCGGGGTGGCGGGCGCTCTCCCCGACGATCCGCGTGCTGCTGGCCGCCACCCCGTCGGCCGCCGGTGACGACGGCAGTGCCCGCGACCGGTACCTGGCGGCACACCAGCGCTATGTGACCCTGCTGACCGCCGAGCCACGGCGCTGGCGGGGCGTACCGGCCGCGCAGGCACGGCAGCGGGCCCTGATGGCGGTGCTGCAGACGGGCTCGTTCCTCACCGCCTGGATCGCCGGCGGCCTGCCGGTCGAGACCGACGACCCGCTGGAACTCCTCACCGACGATCTGTGCCACCTGCTCGGCCCCGCCCTGGCCCCCCGGGCGGCGACTCCGTCGCACACCGCCCGGCCCGCCGATTCCGCCGATTCCGCTGATTCCGCTGATTCCGCCCGTCCGCGCCTTCCCCGCGGACCGTCGTGAGGAACCGGTGCCAAGATCCCGAGTCCTGTGGAGGTATCGACCATGGCCGCGACCGAGCCCCGGAACTACCCCTTCACCGACGCCGACCGGCTGACCGTCGACCCGGCGTTCGCCGAACTGCGCAGGACCGACCCGCTGTGCCGGGTCCGGTTCCCCTACGGTGAGGCCGCCTGGCTGGTCACCCGGTACGAGGACGTCAAGACCGTGCTGGGCGACCCCCGGTTCAGCCGGGCCGAAGCCGCCCGCCGCGACGAGCCGCGCCTGCGGCCGCACCGGGGGCTGGAGGGCAGCATCCTGGACCTCGATCCCCCGGACCACACCCGGCTGCGCCGCATCGTGGCCAAGGCCTTCACCGCCCGGCACATCGAACGGCTGCGACCCCGCACCGAGCGGATCGCGACCGAACTGGCCGACGGCATGGCCGCCCGCGGCGCCCCGGCCGACCTCGTGGCGGACTTCGCCCTGCCGCTGCCCGTCACCGTCATCTGCGAACTGCTCGGCGTCCCCGTGACCGACCGCGCCGACTTCCGGACCTGGTCCGACGCGCTGCTCTCCACCACCAAGTACACCCCCGAAGAGGTCGAGGACTGCACGGACCGGCTCATGGAGTACATGGCCCGGCTGATCGCCGAACGCCGCGCCGCACCCCGCGACGACCTCCTGAGCACGCTCGTCCACGCCCGTGACAGCGACGAGCGGCTGTCGGAGCGGGAACTGCGGGTCCTGGCGGTGTCGCTGCTCGTCGCGGGCCACGAGACCACCGCCACCCAGATCCCCAACTTCGTCTACACCCTGCTCACCCACCCCGATCAGCTCGCCGCACTGCGCGCCGACCCGGGCCTGGTGCCCGCCGCCGTCGAGGAACTCATGCGGTACGTCCCCCTGGGCAACGGCGCCGGGATGCCCCGCTACGCGGTGGACGACGTCGAGCTCAGCGGCGGCACCGTGCGGGCCGGGGAGGCGGTGGTCGTCTGCCCCGTGTCGGCCAACCGCGACGAGTCCGTGTACACCGACCCCGACCGGCTCGACCTGCTGCGCCAGGAGGCCTCCCACATCGGGTTCGGGCATGGACCGCACCACTGCCTGGGCGCCCAACTGGCCCGCATGGAACTGCAGGTGGCCCTCGCCACCCTGCTCGGCCGGCTGCCCGGGCTCCGTCTCGCCGGACCCGAGGAGGCCGTCGTGTGGAAGTCGGGGGTCGCGCTGCGCGGCCCCGAACGGATGCCGGTCACCTGGGACCGGCCGTGACGAGACCGGAGGACACACATCATGACCTGGCAGATCGAAGTGGACCCGCACACCTGCATCGGCACGGGCTCCTGCGCCGGCATCGCCCCCGAGCACTTCGAGCTCCGCGACCGTACGTCATGCCCCCTGCACCCGACGGCAGAACCGGACGAACTCCTGGTCGACGCCGCGGAGTCCTGCCCGGTGGAGGCCATCACCATCCGGGACGCGGCCAGCGGGGAACTGATCGCGCCCCAGCCGTAGGCGCGTCGAGGAGGCCCGTCGTGGAGGCCCGCCATCAGCCCGCCGCCGCACCGTCGTGGGCACGGCGCCGGACCGTCGTAGGCACGTCGTAGGCACGTCGCCGGACCGTCGTGGGCACGGCGCGGGCCCGCCGCGAGCCCGGGCGGCCCTCAGACCAGCGTGCGCGGGCGGAGCTCCGGCTCGGTGGAGGCGTCGGTCATCATGGCGTAGACGCTGCCCTCCTGCCCGGCCGCGCCACCGTGCCGGCCGTCCGGGGTGAGCGCCAGCGCCCGCAGCTCGGACCGGTACGCGTCCGGCAGGCCCGCCGTTTCCTCCAGGGCGATCCGGCACGCGTCGGCGGGCTCCTTGCCCAGCGCCAGCAGGTCGACCACCGTACGCGCGGTCCCGCCGCGCAGGCTCAGCTCACCGCGACCGGTGCAGGCCGCGCCGCCGCCGCGCAGGTCGCACCAGTTGCCCGCGCCCGGAACGGCGGAATCGCCGACCCGGCCCGGGTACTTGAAGGGGTAGCCGGAGGTCGAGACGCCCACGCACATCTCGCCGTGCGCGTCCAGCGCGATGATGTTGATCGTCCCCCACGGCCCCTCGTGCGGCGCCATCCGGCGCACCAGCTCCAGCGCCGCCCGCCGGTAGCGGTGGTCACCGTCGACGGCCCGGGTGTTCTCCCCCTCCACGGCCTCGGCGGCGGTCAGCAGCTGCTCCCGCCACATCGCACGGGACTCCTCGGTGATCAACTCGGCCTCGGTGAACCCGTTCTCACGGGCGAACAGGGCCGCGCCCTCCCCCACCAGCAGGCAGTGCTGCGGCAGCCGCTCCATCACCGCCCGCGCCACCGATATCGGGTTCGGGAACCCGCGCAGCGCGCCGACGGCGCCGAACCGGCGGTCCGAGCCGGTCATCACCGAAGCGTCCAGCTCGACATCGCCCTGGGCGTTGGGCAGCCCGCCGGTGCCGACGTAGTGGTCGGCGGGGTTGTCCTCGCAGCGGCGCATCGCCGCCTCGACGGCGTCGAGCGCCGTCCCACCCCGCCGCAGTAGCTCCATCCCGGCCGGCAGACCGACCTCGCTGCGCTCGCTTCCGATGATGACAGGCTGCGTCATCGACGCTCCCTTCGGTGGTGTGTCGTGCCGTGCGGGCGGACGCGGGCCGGGGCGCGCACCGCCCGTCCCGGAGCCCCAGGCGCAGGAGCCGTCGCCGGCGCCGCCTCTCGCAGCCGGCCGTGGCGCCGACGATCATGCCCGGCAGGACGCCACAGGCGCTCGCGAGGGGCGGGTCCGACGACCGCGCTTCCGGAAGCAGCAGGGAATACGCCGTCCAGACCGCGCCCGAGCCCAGCCCCAGAGCGACCGGATGCCGCGCCGCGAATCTCCGGGTGCGGGCCGGCGGCCGTTCGCCACCGAGGAGACGGTCCACGGCACGGACCGCCCGCACCAGCCCCCCGCAGCACATCCGACATGGCCGAGAGCCTAACCCGGTGCCCCGCGGCGCCGATCACGGGCCGGGGGCTGCCGCCAGGGCGCACAACGCCTCACGGATCCGCGTCACGTACGCGTGCCGGCGAGTACGGTCCCTCGTCGGGAAGGCCACCGCTGCCGTCCGGCAGGTGGACGCCGAGCCACACCTGCCCGGCGATACGGGCCCCGGCCTCCCACTCCTCCTCCTGCGACAGGCCCACCCGTCGTATCGCCCCGCCGCGACCACGGGCGTCGGCCGGCTCCCGAACCGACGGCGACGGCGCACCCGTGGTACTCGCCACCCCGGCCGCGTCCAGGACCTTCCGGGGCTCCCGCCGCCGCTCCCGTCGGCGGTGCCCTCCCCGGCCGGCGCCGTATCCGCGCAGCGCCCCGTACAGCTGATGGTCCATCCCGAGAGGAGAGAACCAGACCACTTCGTCCCCGCCCGGCGTCTCCGTGCGCACGTCCGTACCCACGCCCCGGGGACCGATATTCACCCGTCCGGCTCTTTCGCCGGGCGCGGAGGGAAATCCACGCTGTCAGCGGACGCGGTGACAGCGCGGATGATCACAGATGCCACTGCGCCGCCCGCAGTTGCGCCCATGCACGCCGCTCGCCCGGGTCCCACGATCGGCGCTGGTGGCACCGCTCGCACCGCCCCGCGCGGGATTCCCGGGCTGCCCCGGCCCGGCCCGCCGCCCAAGCTGGAGTTGACGGATGCGGTCAGGACTTGTCGACGAACCCCTCGAGGTGAGCAGATGGCACAGACGCCGATTACCCCCGAGAACGTGCGCAGGATGCAGTTCACCACCGTCCGCCTCCGCGAAGCCTACGACGAACGCGAGGTCGACGACTTCCTGGACGAGGTGCAGACCGAGCTGACCCGGCTGCTGCGGATCAACCAGGACCTGCGCGCCGAGCTCTCCGCCGCCGAGGCCGCCGCGGCCCGTCGGCACGAGGAGCCCGAGCTCGAGGTGGCGTCCGAACCGGAACCCGAAGCGGAGCAGGAACGGGAACGGGAGCCGGAGCAGGTGCCGGAGCCGGAACCGGCTCCCGCCCTCGTACGTGCCGCCGAGGTGGCGGAGCCCGCGGAACCCGAGGCGCCCGGGGATGCGGCCGAGATCGAGGAGGCCGGGGAAGCCGAGGAGAAGCGGTCCGGGTTCGCCGTCGACAGCACGGCCCGCCTGCTCGCCCTGGCCGAGCGCACCGCCGAGCAGGCCGTCGCCGAGGCCCGCGCCGAGGCCCACAAGATCGTCGGGGAGGCTCTCGGGCAGGCCGAGAGCCTGCGCCGCGACGCCCGCGACCGCGCCCTGGCCCTCGAGCACGAGGCCCGCGAGAAGCACCGCCAGGCGATGGTCTCCCTGGCCTCCGCCCGTACCACGCTGCAGCGCAAGGTCGAGGACCTCCGCACCTTCGAGAGTGCCTACCGCGCCCGTCTGACCACCCATCTGCAGTCCCAGATGCGCCGCCTCGACCGCGACCTCGCCGGCTCCCTCGCCCCGCCCTCCGGGCCCACGACGGTCTCCCTGACCCGGACCGTCCCGAAGGGCGGCACGAATTCACAGCTCGTCCCCCCGGCCTCCGCCCCGCCTGCGACCACCGCCCCCGACCCGGCCCCCTCACCCACCCCGGCCCAGGAGACCGCGACCCTCACCGCGGCGGGCTCCCTCAGCGGCGAGGAGGACTGAGGGCTCCCTCACGGGATGAGCCGGTCACCACCCTGCCCGAGTGCTCTCATACGACGAGTTGGCTCCCCCGGAGCGCGAGCTCTGGAACGGGTTCCCGGAAGGGCGCCGCGTCGACCTGCGCACCGGTGAGCCCGGGGAGGACCGTGCAGCCGAGGGTGCGCTGTGGGGACCCGGGCGGACGGTTCGCGCCGCGGTGATCGTGGCACTCCTCCTCGGCGCGAACTCCGCACAGCCGGGCGCCGTGGCGTGCCGCTCATCGCCTTCGGCTGGGTGCTGACGACCGCCGTCATCGCGGACATCACCGGCACACTGCAGAGGAACCAAAGGACGCAGCGCCCAGGCGGGCCCGGTCACCGCTCGGAGGCGGGAAGCCGGTAGACGGAG
Organism: Streptomyces sp. NPDC026673; assembly: GCF_040638135.1. NCBI lineage: Bacteria > Bacillati > Actinomycetota > Actinomycetes > Kitasatosporales > Streptomycetaceae > Streptomyces > Streptomyces sp. NPDC026673. Next base: position 152,620 of record NZ_JBEZXR010000010.1, read on the forward strand.
ACGTGGGAGCGTGACTCGGCGGTGAACTCGGCGCCGCGCCAGTCGGCGTGGCGGGACTCCGGCGTGAAGCCCGCCAGCTGGGCCATGAGGTCGAGCTCGGAGGGCCAGATGTAGCGGTGCGGGGTGCGGAACAGCCGGGTCCGCCCGCCTTCGGCGAACCGGAAGTGGTGCGAGACGACCTGCTGCCGTAGCACGTCGTAGGTGTCCAGGCCGATGTAGCCGGATTCGGAGTGGAAGACGACGGCCTCCTGGCCGGGTGGCAGCTTGCGCAGCTCGGGGACCCACAATTCGATCACGAAGCGCCCGCCCGGCTCGAGATGCCGGGCGGCATTGCGGAAGCACGCGACCTGCTCGGCCTGGGTGAGCAGGTTGGAGATGGTGTTGTAGACCAGGTAGACGAGCCGGAAGGTGCCCGGGGCGCGGGCGGTGGCCATGTCGCCGGTGACGACCGGGATCGTCGCGTCGTCCGCCTTGGCGCGCAGCCGGTCGACCATCGGCGGTGACAGTTCGATGCCGCTGACGGCCACGCCCCGCCGCGCGAGCGGCACGGCCACGCGGCCGGTGCCGATGGCGAACTCGAGCGCCCGCCCGCCGTCGGCCAGTTCGGCGAGGCGGTCCACGGCCGGGCCCAGTACGTCCGGGGCGAACATGCCGGTGCCGGGGGTGTCGTAGTTCCGGGCGGTCTCCTCGCCCCAGATCTCGTCCTGTCGCATGTGGCCGACGATCCACGAAGCGGACCGCGACGTCGAGGGAATTCCGCGCGGCGCATCACGCGGCGAAAGGCGGGGAAGACGGATCGAACACCGTTTTGCGGGGCATGGATGTCCCAACACGGCGACGGGACCCGGGAGGCGCCCGTGAAGGTGGCACTGCTCACGCGGGAGTACCCGCCCTACGTCTACGGGGGCGCCGGCGTCCACGTGGAGTTCCTCGCCCGCGAACTGCGGCAGCTGACGGATCTTCAGGTGCACTGCTGGGCCGCGGCGGAGGGTGCGGACGACGCCGCCGGCGTGGTCCGGCACGCCGCCGCTGCGGAGCTCGCCGACGCCAACGAGGCGTTGCGCAGCCTCTCGGTGGACCTGTCGATGGCCGCCGCGCTGGCCGGCCGGGACCTGGTGCACTCGCACACCTGGTACGCCAACCTCGCCGGCCACCTGGCCAAGCTGCTGTACGGCGTGCCCCATGTGATGACCGCGCACTCCCTGGAGCCGCTGCGTCCCTGGAAGGCCGAGCAGCTCGGCGGCGGGTACGCACTGTCCGGTTGGGCGGAGCGTACGGCGGTCGAGGCCGCGGACGGCGTCATCGCCGTCTCGCACGGGATGCGCGCGGACATCCTGCGCAGCTACCCCGCCCTCGATCCGGCGCGTGTGCACGTCGTCCACAACGGCATCGACACCCGCCTCTACCGCCCCGACGCGGCCACCGGCGCCCTGACCGCGCACGGCGTCGACCCGGAGCGCCCGTACGCGCTGTTCGTCGGCCGGATCACCCGGCAGAAGGGGGTTCCGCACCTGCTGCGGGCCGCCCGGCGGATCGATCCCGGCCTGCAGATCGTGCTCTGCGCCGGGGCGCCCGACACCCCGGCCATCGACCGCGAGTTCCGCGACCTGGTGGAGGAACTGCGCGCGGTGCGTGGCGGGGTGGTCTGGATCCCGGAGATGCTGCCCCGCCCCGAGGTGGTGCAACTACTCACGCACGCGGCGGTGTTCGTGTGCCCGTCGGTCTACGAGCCGCTGGGCATCGTCAACCTCGAGGCGATGGCGTGCGGCACCCCGGTGGTCGCGTCCGCGGTGGGCGGGATCCCGGAAGTGGTGGAGGACGGCGTCACCGGACTCCTGGTGCCGTACGAGGAGAAGGACCCGGACGCCTTCGAGGCGGACCTGGCGGCGGCGGTGACCGCGCTGGCCGGGGACCCCGCGGCGGCCGCGCGGATGGGGGCGGCGGGGCGGGAACGGGCGGTGGCGGAGTTCGGCTGGGACGCGGTGGCCCGCCGGACCGTCGCCGTGTACGAGGAGATCTGCACGTCGCAGGGGCGGTAACGGCAGAGGGGGCAGTGATGCGCGGCGGACCTTCGGTGCTGGGAATCGTACTCGCGGGCGGGGAGGGGAAGCGGCTGATGCCGCTGACCGCCGACCGCGCCAAACCGGCGGTGCCGTTCGGCGGCGCCTACCGGCTGGTGGACTTCGTCCTGTCCAACCTCGTCAACGGCGACATCATGCGCATCTGCGTGCTGACGCAGTACAAGTCGCACTCCCTCGACCGGCACATCACCACCACCTGGCGGATGTCGAACCTGCTGGGCAACTACGTCACCCCCGTCCCGGCGCAGCAGCGGCTGGGACCGCGCTGGTTCCTGGGCAGCGCGGACGCCATCTACCAGTCGCTGAACCTGGTGTACGACGAGCAGCCGGACTACATCGTCGTCTTCGGCGCCGACCACGTGTACCGCATGGACCCGCGCCAGATGCTGCGCCAGCACATCGAGGCGGGCGCGGGGGCCACGGTGGCGGGCATCCGCATCCCGCGCGAGCAGGCGCCCTCGTTCGGGATCATCACGCCCGGCCCCGGCGGGGTGCGGGTGGAGCGGTTCCTGGAGAAGCCCGCCGATCCGCCGGGCCTGCCCGGTGACCCCGACCGGGTGTACGCCTCCATGGGCAACTACGTGTTCACCACGAAGGTGCTGCTGGACGCCCTGGCGCAGGACGCCGAGGACGACTCGTCCGTGCACGACATGGGCGGCAGCATCATCCCGCTGCTGACGGCCAAGGGGCAGGTCCAGGTCTACGACTTCGACGACAACCACGTCCCCGGCGAGACCGCCCGCGACCACGGCTACTGGCGGGACGTGGGCACTCTGGACGCGTACTACGACTCCCACCAGGACCTGATCTCGGTCCACCCGGTCTTCAACCTCTACAACGACCAGTGGCCGCTCTACACGCACTCGCTGCGGCTGCCCCCGGCGAAGTTCGTGGCCGGCGGCATCGCGAGCGAGTCGATGGTCAGCCCGGGCTGCATCATCTCCGGGCAGGTCACGCAGTCCGTGCTGTCGCCGGGGGTCGTGGTGGAGGAGGGCGCGGTGGTGCAGGGGTCGGTGCTGCACGACAACGTGCGCATCGGGCGCGGCGCGGTCGTACGCCGCGCCATCCTCGACAAGAACGTCGTCGTGCCCGCGGGCGCCACCGTGGGCGTCAACCCGGACCGCGACCGCGAGCTCTACCACGCCTCGGCCAACGGGATCATCGCGCTGGGCAAGGGGCAACGCGTGCTGTGACGGGGTGCCGGGCCGCAGGGACCGCCGCGGTGGAACGACGGGTTCGTCGCGGTGACCGGGCACATCCACCGGGGCTCCTCACCGGTCGGGGGGCGTAAGGAGGTGTCGTACGACGGCCGTTGCGCGACCGTCCGTCTCACCGCCCCGCCGGTCCGGGGATGCCCATCTCCAGCCACACGGTCTTGCCCCGGCCGCTGGGCGAGGTGCCCCAGATCCGCGCGAGGGCGTCGACCAGGTAGAGACCGCGGCCGTGTTCGGCCTGCGCGCTGCCCTCCTCGGTGAGCGAGTACGCGGTGGGGACGGGCGGGTCGCTGCCGGAGTCCCGCACCTCCAGCCGGACGCGGTCGCCGAACGCCCGCAGCCGCAGGTCCACGTCGCTGCCCGCGTGGACGAGGGCGTTGGTGACCAATTCCGAGGTGATGAGCACGAGGTCCTCGGCGAGTTCCGCCAGGCGCCAGTCGTGCAGGCACTCGGACACGAACCCACGCGCCTGCCGGACGCCGCTCAGGTCGCGCCGGTGAATGTGCAGATGCGCGACGCGCGGTGCCGTGCCGTCCTCCGTCCCCTCATAACGGGCCAGCAGCAGGGCCGCGTCGTCCCGCCGGCCGGGCATGCTCTCCAGCAGCCGGTCCGCCAGGTGTTCCAGATCGATACCCGGCGGCCGGTCGAGCCTGCCCAGGCGCTCGCGGACGTCGTCGTCGTCCCGTTCGTGCACCCCGTCGGAGTAGAGCACGAGCACGGTGCCGGGCGGCACCGTGTGCTCTCGGGGGCGGTAGGGGTCACGCACGTGCAGTCCGAGCGGCACGTTGGCCGGTGCCCACAGCCGGCGGACGGTGCCGTCGGGCAACCTGGCGAGCGGTGCCGGGTGTCCGGCCAGCGCCACCTCGACCGCCCCGGTCCCGGTGTCCACGGCCAGCACACAGCAGGTGGTCAGGAGTTCGGTGCCGAGCCGGGACAGCAACCGGTCCGTGCGGCCCAGCAGGGCGGCCGGCCCGTGGCCCTCGGTGGCGTAGGCGGCCACCGCGGTGCGCAGTTGGCCCATGACGGCGGCGCTCTCCCACGTGTGACCCTCGACGTCCCCGAGAACGAGGAGCACCCGGTCGTCCGGCATCATGAGCACGTCGTACCAGTCCCCGCCGACCTCGCCCGGGGTCTGCGCCGACCGGTAGCGGGCCGTGGTGGTCAGCCTCGGCGCCTCCGCGAGGACCGCGGGCAGCAGCCGCTTCTGCATGCTCTCGGCGAGTGCCTGACGGCCGGTGCTCAGTTCGATGCGCTGGACGGCCGAGCCCAGGCGTCCGGCCATCATCGACAGCACGGCCCGTTCCTCGGGTGGAAACGTCCGCGGCCCGTCGAATGACAGACAGCAGACGCCGACGACGGGTGCGGCGTCCGCCATCGGCAGGTCCACGACGTGCCGGCTGCCGACGAGCGGCAGATAGGCCGCGGCGGCCTCCGGCTTGCCCTCGCGCTCGGAACGGCGGTCACCGCCGTACGGACCGGAGCGGGAGCGATCGGACGGGCCGGACAGGGTGGCCGGCGCACCGCGGACGAACAGCGGCCGTCCCAGCAGGGCCCGTGCGGCGGAGGTACCCGAGTGCACCGCGATGCCGTGCAACTCGCGCACCAAGCGCGCGGAGGCCCCGCTGTGGCCCAGCACCCACATCCGGCCGTCGGCGGCCGAGGCCAGGGCCAGCGCGCGAGCGCCCAGCGGAGCCATGACGCAGAACTCCGCCACCCCGATGACGTGCTCCATCGTGGTCGCCCGGTTCAGCATGTCGGTCAACCGCTGGAGCGCGTACAGCAGGCTCATCCCCGCGGAGCCGGGCAGGCCCGGGACACCCCAGACCACCGGGTCCCCGTCCTCGGCCGGTGGCTCGGTGCCGAATAGGGGGATCAGCACGGGCAGATTCCCGGGCGCGATCGCGACGCCCCTGGCATGCAGACCGGACAGCAGATCGACGAGACGGTCGCCGATCCGGGCGAGCGTGTCGCAGTCGGCGTCGCTGTAGCCACCCCGGTTCTCGGTGCGCAGCACGGTCAACGCGCCATATCGGCGTTCCTCGGTCTCCAGAGGGATCGAGGCGACGGTGTAGGGATACGCCAGGGCGCCGTGCTCCGGGTCGGCGAACGGGTCCGGTTCGGCGAGGAAGGCCACCTCGTGCTCGGCCAGGGCGCGCGCGGAGGCGTAAGAGGAGTCCAAGCCCATCCGGCCGGGCAGGGTGAGCACGGATGGCGGGCTGCCACCGATCATGGCGGCACGCAGTTCGCCGCCGTCCGGGGTCAGCAGATACACGGCGGCCGCCACCGCGTGGAGGCGGTGGGCGGCCTGGTGGACGGTACGGTGCAACACCGCCGTCAGCGCACCGCGACCGGTCCCGGCACCCTCGCGCTCCCGGCCGTCCGGCCGGGCAGCCTCGGGGTCAGGGGCAGTGCGGTCGTCCATGAGTCATTCCGGCCACGCCGGCCCCCCACGGGTGAGCGTCACACTTCGTCCGCTCCACGTGCCACGCTACCCGGGTGCCTCTCGCCCAGCTACCGGGAGTGCTCGCCGGCCCCGCCACGAGCACCTGTGCCGTTGGCGTGCCGGCGAACCGGCCGTACCGGTCGCGCACGGTCCTAGGTCGTGTCGTCACATGCCCGTCGGCCGCCCGGAGGGCGGGCCCAGCGGCGTCTGGTGCGGTGCATCGCAAGGCGGAGAGTCGTCCTCGTAGTGGGCTACTCGGACGATTCGACAACGCAGCGAGGTG
>NZ_JBEZXR010000011.1:0-149918 GCF_040638135.1 Streptomyces sp. NPDC026673
CCTTCAACGACACCGTGCGCGAGGTCTTCGCGCTCACCCCGACCGAGCTGCGGACCCCGGCCGCGCGCCTCGGGCGGCCCGGCGGATCAGTTGTTGATGATCGGGATGTTGTTGTTGACGCCACCGCCGAAGAGACCACCACCGTTGTTGACGATCGGGATGTTGTTGTTCACCCCGCCGCCGAAGAAACCACCACCATTGTTGTTGACAATCGGGATGTTGTTGTTCACCCCGCCGCCGAAGAAACCACCACCATTGTTGTTGACGATCGGAATGTTGTTGTTCACCGGCCCACCGAAGAAGCCACCGCCGCCGTTATTGACGATCGGGATGTTGTTGTTGACCCCGCCGCCGTCACGGCTGTGCAGGCTCTGATGCTGCTGGGGCGCCGCCTTCACGGCGTCGGCGTGTGCCGGAGCCGCGGCGAATGCGGTGGTCGGGAGCAGGGCGCCACCGGCGGCCAGGGTGGTGGCGGCGGTCAGCATGACGATCTTGCGGGTGCGGGACATGGCAGTTCTCCTCAGGTGAGTCACAGTGGGAATTCCGGAGAATCCTTTTCAGGGATTCCGGTACCGGGGGGAATCTCCCGGTGAATGCGCCACCGGGAGGTTTCCCGGTGTTGCGGTTCGGTCTGCGCTGCGCGACCTCATGACTCAATTAAGCCCGGGCATTCCGGCCGCGTCATGTCGCTGCATTTCGGGACTTGACAGGCGGACGCGGCCTCGGTAGACGCCGCTGACGCCTTGGCGGCGGCGGCCCTCACCCGTTCGGGGCCGGCAGGGCGGTGCGAACGCGCCCCTCCGCATGCGTGGATGCCGGAGCCTGCGCAGGCTGGGAGGTGTGCGGGCGATCCACGGTGAGGGACGATGATCGTATCGGTGGTGTCGATGCCGGAGGGGATCGTCACCCGCGCGACCGTGTCGGCGGCGCGTGAACGGATGGCGGCCTCCCGTTTCCTGCTCGTGGACGTCGAACTGCCCCGTGAGGGACCGCCCGACACGACCCCGATCGCCCGTGAACTCGGCTTGGAGGCCGAGGACCTGGCGTGGCTGGGCAGGGAGGGCGAATCGGCGCGGGCGGAGTTCCTCGGGGACAACGCCCGCTTCGTCGTGCCCCTCGTCGAGGACGGCCGGGTCACCGACGTCCACGCCTTCGTGACCGGGCGGTACCTGGTCACGATCCACCGGGGACCGAGCGGCCTGATCGGGGGCTTCTTCGGCCGGTTGCCGCACGAGCGGCCCGCGGACACCACGGCGGCGCTGTTCCTGCTGCTGGAGGACGCCCTGGAGACCTTCCGCAGGTCCGCCGTGGAAGCGCTGCTGCAGGTGGAGGACCTCGAGGACGAGATGTTCGAGAACCGGCACCCTCAGCAGGTGTACCGGCTGGCACGGCTGCGGCGGCGCGCGGCCGAGCTGCACCACGCGCTGCTGCCGTACCTGCAGGCGGCCGACGAGACCATCACCCGGCGGATGATGAGCGGCAGCTTCCCGGAGGAGCGGCAGCGGCTCGCCGCCTCCTACCAGCGGGCCGCGCGGATGGTGCTCGCCAGCATCGAGTCGCTCCAGGACGCCTCCCGGCGGACCTTCGCCAGTTACTCGTCCCTGGTGTCCGGCGAGCAGAACGGCGTGATCAACCGGCTGGCCATCGTGTCGACGATCTTCCTCCCGCTGACCTTCCTCACCGGCTTCTTCGGCATGAACTTCACCTACATGACGGATGAGTTGGAGAGCAGGATCGTCTTCTGGCTGCTCGCCGTGGGACTGCAGGCGCTGGTCCTGTTCATCGCCCTGTACGCGCTGCACCGCACCCGCATCTGGCGGAAACTGCGCGACGACGGTCGCGACGACCGGTGAGCCCCTCACTACATTGGCCGCATGGAGATCTGGATCAATCCCGCGTGCTCGAAGTGCCGCTCCGCGCTGCATCTGCTGGACGAGGAGGGCGCGCGGTACACCGTGCGCCGGTACCTGGAGGACCCGCCGAACGCGGAGGAATTGCGGGCGGTGCTGGGTCGGCTCGGGCTGGAGCCGTGGGACATCGTCCGGACGCAGGAGGCCGAGGCGAAGGAGCTGGGACTGAAGGACTGGCCGCGGGAGCCCGCCGAGCGCGACCGGTGGATCGGGGCGCTGGCGGAACATCCGCGACTGATCCAGCGGCCGATCATCACGGCCGAGGACGGCACGGCGGTGGTGGCACGGTCCGAGGAGGCGGTGCGGGACGCTCTCGGGCGCGCCTAGATCCCGTCCGGCGTCGCGTACGGCTAGAAGACCGACAGCCCGGTGGCGGTGGTGAACGCGTCGAGGGCGGCCATGGCGCCGACGGAGTTTCCGGCCGGGTCGAGGCCGGGGCTCCAGGCGCAGAGGGCGCCCCGGCCCGGGAGGATGGCGAGGATGGCCCCGCCGACGCCGCTCTTGCCGGGCAGTCCCACCCGGTAGGCGAACTCGCCCGCGGCGTCATACGTGCCGCAGGTGAGCATCACGGCGTTGAGGCGCTTGGCGTCGGTGCGGGACAGCAGGCGGCTGCCGTCGGCGCGCAGTCCGTGGCGGGCGAGGAAGCCGCCGGCCAGGGCGAGGTCGCGGCAGGAGGCCTCGAGGGCGCAGTGGGCGTAGTAGTGCTCCAGGACGGTGTCCACGGGGTTGCGCAGATTGCCGAAGTGGGCGAGGAAGTGCGCGAGGGCGGCGTTGCGGTGCCCGTGGGCGGCCTCGGAGGCGGCGATCGCCGGGGCGGTGGCGACGGCCGGGTTGCCCGACTCGGCGCGCAGCAGTTCGCGTACGGCCCCGGAGGCGTCGCCGGTGAGGGTCTGGAGGGCGTCGGTGACGACGAGGGCCCCGGCGTTGATGAAGGGGTTGCGCGGGATGCCCTGCTCGGTCTCCAGCTGGATGAGCGAGTTGAACGGGTTGCCCGAGGGCTCACGGCCCACGCGGCGCCACAGGGCGTCGCTGCCGTGGTGGAGCGCGAGGGCGAGGGTGAAGAGCTTGGAGACGCTCTGGACGGAGAACGGCGTGGTGTCGTCGCCGACGCCGTGCACCTCCCCGTCGGTGGTGGCCAGGGCCATGCCGAAGGCGCCGGCGTCGGCGGCCGCGAGCGCCGGGATGTAGTCGGCGACCTTGCCGCGGCCGAGTGCGGGGAGGGCCGCGGCCATCGCCTGCTCGAGGAAGCGCTGGTAGTCCACGGGGCCATTGAACCCCGGAGGGCTACTGGACCGGCACGCCCTTCGGCCCCTTGATCCGCTTCATGATCATCTGCGAGTTCACCTCGCTCACCCCCGGCAGGCCGATCAGTTTCTCGGTCCAGAAGCGTTCGTAGGCGTCGCTGTCGGCCACCGCGATCCGCAGCAGGCAGCCGGGCGCGCCGTAGAGCCGGTAGGCCTCGACGATGTCGGGGATGGCCTGCACCTGCTCCTCGAAGGCCGCGACGGACTCGCGGTCGCGCCGCACCTCGACGGAGGCGAAGACCTCGAAGCCGCGGCCGACGGCGGCGGGGTCGACGACGGCCCGGTAGCTCTGGATCACCCCGTCCTCCTCCAGCTGGCGCACGCGGCGCAGGCACGGGGAGGGGGTGAGGCCGACGCGGGCGGCCAGCTCCTGGTTGGTGAGCCGTCCGTCGGCCTGGAGTTCGCGCAAGATTCTTCTGTCGATGGCGTCCATGGCGGCAATAGATACCACTCATTGCGAGTCTACGCGGGCTGATTGGCAATCCGATGCCGGGCATCAGCGCATATCCTTGCGGTGGAGGGTTGGGCGAACACGCGAGCGAGGAAAACGTGAAGCACATCGTCGTGATCGGCACCGGCGGGACGATCGCCAGCCGATGGCAGGGGGCCGGGTACGCGGCCGAGGCCGCCGGGCACGAGGTGCTGGCGGCGGGCGCGATCCCCGAGGGCGTCGAGGTGACCGTTCGCGATCTGTTCACGGTGAACAGTTCGCGGCTGACCTCCGCCCACCAGCTGGAGCTGCTGCGGACGGTCCACGAGGTGCTGGCCGACCCCGCCGTGGACGGCGTCGTCGTGACGCACGGCACCGACACCATGGAGGAGTCCGCCTTCCTGCTGGACCTCCACCACGACGACCGGCGCCCGGTGGTCTTCACCGGTGCACAACTGCCCCTGGACTCCGTGGACGGGGACGCCGCGGGCAACCTCTACGACGCGCTGCTGACCGCCGCGACCGGCGAGGGCATCGGCGTGGTCATCGCCTTCGGCGGGTTCGTGCACGCCGCCCGGGGCACGGTCAAGGCGCACACTCTGGACGTCCAGGCCTTCGCCGACCCCTCCGGACGACCGCTGGGCCGGGTGAAGTTCGGCGAGATCGCCTGGGGCGGGCCGCGGGCGCGCGCCGCGGCGCTGCCGCTGCCGGACGCCGCCGCGAAGGCTCCGCGCGTCGACATCGTGATGCACCACGTCGACGCCGACCCCGTGCTCTTCGAGGCCGCGCTGGGGGCGGGCGCCGAGGGGGTCGTGCTGCTCGGCACCGGCGCGGGCAACGCCACGCCGGAGTTCGCGGAGGCGGTGCGCCGCGCGGTGGAGTCGGGTGTGCTGGTCGCCGTGAGCACGCGGGTGCCGGCGGGGCCGGTGGCCCCGATGTACACCGGGGGCGGGGCCGTGGACCTCGCGGCGGCCGGGGCCGTGCTGGCCGGGACGCTGCGCGCGGGGCAGGCCCGCATCGCGGTGCTGGCGGCGCTGCTGTCCGCCCGGCGCCCCGAGGAGCGGACCGCCGCGCTGCGCCGCATCGTCGGGACGGCCGAGGACCGTACGCCCGCCGCGGCCTGACTCCGTGCACCCGGCGCTCACCGCGCCGGGCCGCGCATCAGAGGTTTATCTGGTTGATGGTGTCGGCCAGCGAGTCGAGGAACTTGTTGATCGCCGGCGCCATGCCCGTGGAGGCAAGGAAGAAGCCGAAGAGCGCGGCGACGATGGCCGGGCCGACCTTGAGCGTCTTGCCCCGTATCAGGACGATCATGATGATCGCCAACAACAGCACCACGGACAGGGAGATGGCCACTGGGGATCACATCCTCGGTCTGACGCCTCACCGTTCCGAGGGGAGCCACGCCGGCCGCACCCCCGCGACGTCCATCGTGCCACCTGCCACCGACACCGAGACCCCGCGGGACACACCCTTCCCCGCGCGCCGGGGCCGCACACCTGTGACGCAGAACATCGCGATCACTTCTGATCACTTCGGATGAGGCGAATCTCGCAATTGCACGGCTCGTTCGAGTGAATTTCTCCAAACTATTTCCCCGCACGCCCACTTGTCACACGAACGATCATCAAAAAACCTGCACAACACGCAACTCGTCTGCCCATATGCCCCGTTCAACCCTTATATGACCACCCATAGTGGTACAGAACGGACAGTGGCATGACGCACACATTCCCGGGTAGCAGCGCGGCGACCCCATTCCCTCCGAGAATTTACTCAGGCAGAGGCGCCCGCTATGGTGCATCAGATGTTCCAGCCCCCCCACACGAACACCCTGTCCCCCGGCAGGGTCCAGACCGGGAATTCCGCTCTCCCGAACCCCCGCAAGGAAGCCCCGCCCGCGCCCCGGCCGGCCGCACCCGCCGCGCCCACCCCCCACCCCACGCGGCGCGACCCGTTCTTCGACAACGCCAAGTACCTCGCCATCGTCTTCGTCGCAATGGGCCACGCCTGGGAACCGCTCACCGGGCAGAGCAGGACCGCCGGCGCGCTCTACCTCCTGGTGTACGCCTTCCACATGCCGGCCTTCATCGTCATCTCGGGCTACTTCTCACGGAGTTTCGACTCCCGCCCGGACCGCGTCAGGAGACTGGTCACCGGCGTCGTCGTCCCCTACGTCCTCTTCGAGGCCGCCTACTCCCTCTTCAGGAACGTGGCCGGCGGCACCTCGGGGCACTCCGTCAGCCTGCTCGACCCCTGGTACCTCACCTGGTTCCTCGGCGCCCTCTTCATCTGGCGGCTGACGGCCCCGATCTGGCGCGTCATCCGGCAGCCGGTGGCGGTCGCCCTGGTGATCGCGGCCCTCGCCTCCCTCTCCCCGAGCATCGGCGACGACCTGGACCTCCAGCGCGTCCTGCAGTTCCTGCCCTTCTTCGTGCTGGGCATGTGCCTGAAGGCGGAGCACTTCCACCTCGCGCGGCGCCGGGTGGTGCGCGTGCTGTCCGTCCCTGTGTGCCTCGCCGCGCTGGCCGTCTCCTACTGGGCGGCGCCCCGGATGAACCGCTCGTGGCTCTACCACCGCTCGAGCGCGCAGGAGCTGGGCGCTCCCTGGTGGACGGGGCCGGTCATGACGCTGGCGCTGTTCTGCTGCGCCGTCGCGCTGTCGGTGTGCTTCTTCGCCTGGGTGCCGCGCCGCCGCATGTGGTTCACGGCCCTGGGCGCCGGCACGCTCTACGGCTACCTGCTGCACGGCTTCCTCGCCAAGGGCTCGCGCTTCGGCGACTGGTACGACCACGACTGGATCCACACCCCGCTGGGCCAGGTCGCGGTGACCGCGATCGCCGTCGTGGTGATCACCGCGCTCTGCTCGACGCCGGTGCAGAGGGCGTTTCGCTTCGCAATGGAGCCGAGGATGCCCTGGGCGTTCCGGCCGGTGGCTAGTCCCGGCACACGATGAGCAGGGCGCGGTCGTCGTTGACGTCCTTGGCGACCGCCTCGATCAGCTGCCAGGCCGCGCCCCGGAAGCCGTGCGGCACATAGCGGTCGGCCTCGCCGATGAGCCGGTCGATGCCCTCCGTGAGGTCGCGGCCGGCGGCCTCGACCAGGCCGTCGGTGAAGAGGAGCATCACGTCACCGGAGCGCAGGGTCCCCTTGACGCTGTTGAACTCGGCGCCGTCGTACACCCCGAGCAGCGGTCCCTCGGCCGCCTTCTCCTCCCAGCGGCCGGTACCCGCGCTGAGCTGCATGCCCGGCAGGTGGCCCGCCGAGAGCAGTTCGTAGTCGCCGGTCTCCAGATCCAGCACCAGGTGGACGGAGGTGGCGAAGCCCTCGTCCCAGTTCTGCCGCAGCAGGTAGCCGTTGGCGGCGGTGAGGAAGGCGTGCGGCGGCAGCGAGCCGAGCAGGCCGCCGAAGGCGCCGGACAGCAGCAGGGCGCGGGAACCGGCGTCCATGCCCTTGCCCGACACATCGGTGAGGACGGCTTCCAGGATCCGACCGCCCGAGGTGCGGGTGGCCACCACGAAGTCGCCGGAGAAGGACTGGCCGCCGGCCGGCCGCAGCGCCATCTCCGCGTGCCAGCCGTCCGGCAGCCGCGGGATCCGGCTCTGCACGCGGATGCGTTCGCGCAGGTCGAAGAGCATCGTGCCGCCGCGCATCCAGGGCACGCCGACCCGGGCGCGGAACTGCGCGACGATCAGGCCGGCCAGGGCCACCGCCGCCACCACGAGCACGGTGCCGGGGGTGACCCGGCCCACGCCCCCGCCGTACGGGCCGAGGACGGCGGACTCCACGACCATCGCGGCGGCGCTGGCGCCGTACAGCAGCAGGAGGCTGGAGGGGCGCAGCAGCAGGCCGCCGACGAGGACGGGCAGCACCAGGGTGGTGGGCGGGCACCATTGCGGCGCCAGGACCGTGCCCCAGGCGATCAGCGGCACGCTGAGCGTCAGGACGGCCAGGGCGAGCCAGTCGGCGGCGTCGCCGCGGAAGTAGTCCACGGCGGATTTGCGCAGGCTCACGCGGGCCCGGTGGACCGTCCTGCGCCACCGGGCCCCGAATCCGTCTCCTACCGGGCGTCGTGCCATGTTCCCGGCGACCCTATCCACCCTCACCCGTTCTCCGCATGGGAGGTGCCCCTCATGGTGCGCCGATTCGCCGCCGCGACCGGCGAAAACCGCTCGCCCGCCCCCGGGGCGGCTGGTAGGCAGGGCACATGACGGTGGAGTTGCGGGTTCTCGAGTCCGAACAGTGGGACGAGTGGTTCAGCACGCTGGAACGCGCGTTCGGCAGCGCGGTCTGGCCGGCGGAGGAGCGGGAGTTCGACCGCGGGGTGACCGAGTTCTCCCGGTCGATCGCGGCCTGGGACGGCACGGAGGTCGTCGGCACCGCCGGGGCGTTCTCCTTCCGCATGGCGGTGCCGGGCGGCGCCGTGGTCCCGGCGGCGGGCGTCACCATGGTCAGCGTCGCCTCGACGCACCGCCGGCGCGGGCTGCTGACCTCGATGATGCGGCGGCAGCTGGACGAGGTGCACGAACTGGGCGAGCCCCTTGCGGTGCTCACCGCGTCCGAGCCGGCCATCTACGGCCGCTACGGCTACGAGGTCGCCACCCGCCAGACGACGCTGGAGGTCGACACCCTGCGGGCCGGCCTCACCGTCCCCGCGGGCGCCGACGCGGTCACGCTGCGCTTCGCCGACCCGGAGAAGGCCCTGGCGGCCTGCGAGGAGGTCTACGCGCGGCGGGTACCCACCCGGCCGGGCATGCTGGAGCGGCGGCCGAACTGGGAGCGCAAGGGCGTACTCGACCCGGAGGCGTTCCGGGACGGCGCGTCGAAACTGCTCTGCGTGGTCGCCGAGCGCGACGGAGAGGTGCGGGGCTACACGCGGTACGCGGTGAAGTCCGCCTGGAACGCGGCCGGACCGGACGGAACGGTGGTGCTGCGCGACCTGGAGGCACTGGATCCGGACACATATGCCGCGCTGTGGCGCTACCTGTTCGGAATCGACCTCACCTGCCGCATCACCGCGCGCAACCGTCCCGCCGACGATCCGGTCCTGCACCTGGTCGACGACGTGCGCCGCTGCGGCATGCGCGTCAGGGAAGGCCTGCTGCTGCGCCCGGTCGAGGTGGGCGCGGCCCTGTCGGCCCGTACCTACGCGGCTCCGCTGGACGTGGTGCTGGAGGTCTCGGACCCCTTCTGCCCGTGGAACGAGGGTCGCTGGCGGCTGGCCGGCGACGCCAAGGGCGCCTCGTGCGAGCGGACGACCGACGCCGCGGACCTGGCCCTGTCGGCACGCGAGCTGGGCGCCGCCTACCTGGGCGACGTCTCGCTCACCGCGCTGGCCCGGGCCGGCCGGGTGCGGGAGCTGCGCCAGGGCGTCCTGCGGGAGGCCGCGGTGGCCTTCGGCGGCGATGTCGCCCCCTGGCTGCCGCACGGCTTCTAGACCCGCTCCGACGCCCCTCCCCCGGCCGGGGTGCTCCCGCACGCGGGGGTCCCCCGGCCGGCCCCGCAGCGCTTGCGGCCCCGCTCCCCACCGGCTGGTCTGGGGAGATGCGGGACGGACCACCGCGGCCCGGCCCCGCCGAGGTGTCCGGTCGAGCGGCGCGGAGGAATCGCCATGCTCAAGGGTTTCAAGAACTTCCTGCTGCGCGGCGACGTCATCATCGTGGCGGTGGGCCTGATCGTCGCCCTGGCGTTCAGCACGCTGATCCTGTCGTTCACCACCAACGTGATCAACCCGATCATCGCCCGCGCCCAGGGCGGGTCGTCCCCCGGTCTCGGCTGGCAGCTCGGCAGGCCCGGCAACGGCGAGACCTACCTGGACATCGGGGCCTTCATCGCCACGCTGATCTACTTCCTGATCTTCATGGCCGTCGTCTACTTCGTGATCATCCTGCCGTACAAGGCCTACCAGGCCCGGCGCGGCCTCACGGTGTTCGACGACCCCGGACCGGTGAAGACCTGCCCCGAGTGCCTGTCGGAGGATCTGCCCGCCGCGGCCCGCAGGTGCCGCCACTGCGGCAGCGAGCAGGCCCTCGTGGTGTGACCCGGGATCAGCCCCCGGCGGGCTGGCAGGCGGGGCACCAGAAGAGGTTGCGCGCCACCAGGGAGGCGGTGCGCACCTCGGCGCCGCATATGTGGCACGGCATGGCGGCGCGGCGGTAGACGTAGACCTCGCCGCCGTGGTCGTCGACACGCGGCGGGCGGCCCATGGCCTCGGGGGTGTGCTCGGGGCGCACGGTGTCGATCCGGTTGTTCCGCACGCCCTCGCGCATCAGGGCGGCCAGATCGGCCCAGATCGCGTCCCACCGCGCGCGGTCCAGGTCCCGCCCCGCGAGGTACGGGTCGATGCCGTGGCGGAAGAGGACCTCGGCGCGGTAGACGTTGCCGACGCCCGCGACGACCTTCTGGTCCATCAGCAGCGCGGCGATGCTGGTGCGGCTGCGCGCTATGCGGGCCCAGGCGCGCTCCCCGGTGTCGGCGGGGCGCAGCGGGTCCGGTCCGAGCCGGTCGTGTACGGCCTGCTTCTCTGCCTCGGTGATCAGCTCGCAGGCGGTCGGACCGCGCAGGTCGGCGTGGTGCTCGTCGGTGGCCAGGCGCAGCCGGACCTGCCCGACGGGGGCCCCGCCCGGCCCGGCGCCGAAGCCGAACTTGCCGTAGAGCCCGAGATGGACATGGACCCAGCCGACCGGTCCGAACCCCAGGAAGAGGTGCTTGCCGTGGGCCTCCGCGGTCTCCATCACGGTGCCGTCCAGGAGGGCGGCGCCGTCGGAGAACTTGCCCTGCGGACTGCTCGCGCGGACCACGCGGCCGCCGAAGCGCTCCTCGTGGTCCGCGGCGAGGCGGTGGATCGTATGCCCCTCGGGCATGCCCGGATCAGCCCTCCTGCGGGTGGTGGGCGGGGATCGGGGGCAGCTCGCCGGTGGTCTCGTACGCGGTGAGCATGTCGATGCGGCGGGTGTGGCGCGGCTCACCCGAGTAGGGCGTGCCGAGGAACACCTCGACGAACTTGGTGGCCTCGTCCGTGGTGTGCATGCGGGCGCCGACGCTGATGACGTTGGCGTTGTTGTGCTCGCGGCCGAGGGTCGCGGTCTCCTGGCTCCACGCGAGCGCGGCCCGCACGCCCTTGACCTTGTTGGCGGCGATGGCCTCTCCGTTGCCGGAGCCGCCGATGACGATGCCGAGGGCACCGGGGTCGGCGGCGGTGCGCTCCGCGGCGCGCAGGCAGAACGGCGGGTAGTCGTCCTGGGCGTCGTAGATGTGGGGCCCGCAGTCCACGGGCTCGTGGCCGTTGGCCTTGAGCCACTCCACGAGATGGTTCTTGAGCTCAAAGCCGGCATGGTCGGAACCGAGGTACACGCGCATACGGACGAGTGTGGCACGGCCACGTTGGGCGACATGCCGTGGGTATTCGGTGAGGGGGATGCGAGCTCCGACGGCGGTGGCCGGGACCAGGTGGTCGTCCCGGTGCCGGTGGGGCTCGGCGTGGTCGCCGTGGCGGTGCTGCGCCAGGTCCTTCACAAGGGCCGGAAGGAGTCCCCGACCCGGTCGTAGGCGGCCAGCGCTGCGGACTCGGCGGCAGCCGCGTACCAGATGTTCAGCTGGTACGACTTGCCTCCCTCGGTGAAGCCGAGCTGCCGCGCCTTCCAGGGCGCGCCGGCCTGGGTGAAGGAGTACTCCCAGACGACGGCGGGACGGCCGCGGAAGGACGTCCGCTCCAGCCGGGTCTTCCGGTAGCCGGGCACGTCGTGGGAGCCGGCCTCGAAGGTGCGCCACTGCTTCAGGAGATCGCCGCCCCGTGCGAGTGCGTACGAGGCGGCGATCTCCCGCTGTCCGTCCGGAGCGTGGTAGTGGACGTTGGAAGGGCTCTTGGCGCTGCGCGTCCAGCCCCGCGGCGGCTCCCAGGCGAAGCCGGTCTCGTCCCGCGTCCCGGGGGCGTCCGTGCCGGTGGGCGACGTGCCGCCGGTGGCCGGGGGGCGGCTGGTGCCGGCGACGACGGGGCCCTCGCGGTGACCGGTGCGCGGGGCGGTGATCAGGACCACGGTGACGGCGACGGCGGCCGCTCCCGCGGCGGCCGGCAGGACCGCCCGGCGGACACGCGAGGGGCCCCGCGAGGGCGGCGGCGACGGGAGCGGGTGCACCGGCTCCGGGGGCACGACCGGCCCCGGGGCGGGTTCCGGGGCGGGTTCCGGGGCGGGTTCCGGGACGGGCGGTGCCGGAGCGCGGCGCTCCCAGCCCGGCGGGACGGCGTCCTCGGGCTCCGGGACCGGCTCCGGTACAGGCGGCGGAACCGGCGGCGGAACCGGCGGCGGAACGGCGACGGGAGCGGGCCCGGCGACCGGCGCCGGTGCGGCCCGGCCGACGGCGAGCGTCGGCGTACGCCCCTCCTCCGGTGCCGGTGGTGCCTGCCGGGTGACGACGGTCGGGCCGCCGGAGGGCGTGCCGAGCGTCGCGAGCGCCTCGTCCAGGGCGTCCAGCGTCATGCGCTCGGCGGGGTCCTTGCGCAGCAGCGCGGCCAGGGTGGCGCGGAGCGCCCCGGCCCCCTCGGGCAGTCGCGGCTCCTCGTAGAGCACCGCGTGCAGGGTGGCCAGGGTGGTGGCCCGGGAGAACGGCGACCGGCCCTCCAGGGCGGCGCAGAGCGTCGCGCCCAGCGACCACAGGTCGGACGGCGGTCCCTGCCGGCGGCCCTCCACCCGCTCGGGGGCCATGTAGTCCGGGGAGCCGACGAGCATGCCGGCCATGGTCAGCGCGGTGGCGTCCTGGATCGCGGCGATGCCGAAGTCGGTGAGGACGACCCTGCCCCGGGTGTCGATCAGCACGTTGCCGGGCTTGATGTCGCGGTGCAGCACGCCCACCGCGTGCACCTCGCGCAGGGCGCGGGCGAGCCCCGTCCCGATCCGCACGGCCTCGGCCACGTCCACGGGACCGTCCTGGAGCAGCACCTGTTCCAGGGAGCGGCAGTCGACCAGTTCCATCACGATCCAGAGCCGGTCCTCCTCCTGGACCACGTCGTAGATCCGCACCACGTTCGGATGGTCGATCCGGGCCGTGGCGCGCGCCTCCCGCAGGCTGCGCTCGCGACGGACCCGGGCGTCCTCCGCCTCCATGCCGTCCAGCCGCATCTCCTTGATGGCGATCCGCCGGTCCAGCACCTCGTCGACCGCCCGCCAGACGCGGCCCATGCCGCCCTGGCCGATCGGCTCCCCCAGTCGGTAGCGATCGGCCACCAGCCGGCCGCGCACCCCACCGCCCGCATTTCCCACCATGCCCGGACTCCCCACTGCGGGAAGAATTCCCCATCCCCATCAATTCCTGTCCGGCGGCCCACAATTCACGCCGGGACCGGGACAGAAGTATGAACTTGCCACCATGACAGCATAGTTGCCGGGAATCTTGTGGTACCTCTTCAGATACCGCTGATGCGGGGCAGAAGGGGGAAGTGCAATGCGCCTTTTCAATCGGCGAATTCATGTTCGGAAGGCGGCCGCCGCGGCCGCCGCGGCCGCCGCACTGGCGCTGGCGTTCGCCGGACCGGTGTACGGGGCCGAGCCCGGACCAGGCAGCAGTCAAGGGGGTACGCCGGGGCCGAGCGCACCGGCAGGGGTGAAGGTGAGCACGGAACTGCCGTCCACGATCTCCGTCGACAACACGACGGAAAAAACCTCGATCACGGCCCGGGTGGTCAACAAGGGGGACACGGAGTCCCCGGAACTCAAGCTCTCCGTGGTCGGTTTCGACGCCCTGAAGGTGACCGCGGTGAAGGGCTGCGCCGCGATTCCCAGGGCACAGCTCCCCGAGGGTTCCAACAGCGGATTCAGCTGCGCCGTCGGGAAACTGGCGGCGGGAAAGAGCAAGACCTACTCCGTGTCCGCGACCTACGACCTCCAGGGCAAGGGCAAGATCTGCCTGCCCGTGACCCTCGGCGGCTCCGGCACCCTGCTGTGGCAGCAGGGACCGGTCCCGTTCGGCACCGGCAAGCCCACACCGAACGCCCCGGACACCCCGCTGCTGCTGGGCACCGACAACGTGCCCTTCGGTCCCGACACCTCCGCGAGTGCCAGTCCCTCCGCGCCCGGCACCCTGCCGGACACCGGCCCCTCCGACGGCACGGTCGTCCTGGTGCTGGCCGGCGGCCTGCTGCTGGCGGCCGGTGGCGCGGGCCTGTGGCTGACCCGGCGCGGGCCGGCGCCACGGCACTGACGGAGAACGAACGGGTGGGGGCGGGGCCGCGGCCCCGCCCCCACCCGGGTGCGTACGGTCGGAGAAGGTCAGCGGCGGCGGCCGACCAGCTTCCAGGCGGCGGGCAGCACGCCCATGGCGAGGGCGGCCTTGAGCGCGTCCCCGATCAGGTAGGGCGTCAGGCCGAACGCGATGGCCTTGCCCGGGGTCCAGTGCGCTGCCAGCGCCAGGTAGGGGACGCCCACCGCGTAGACGACGGCGCTGCCGACCACCATGACGCCGGCCATCCGCCACACGCTGCGGTCCGCACCGCGCCGGGCGAGAGCGCCCACCACCGCGGACGCCAGCATCATGCCGATGATGTACCCGAAGCTCGGCGCCGCGGCCCCGGAGGAGCCCTCCGCGAACCACGGCATCCCGGCGACACCGGCCACCGCGTACAGCGCGAGCGCCAGGAAGCCGCGGCGCGCGCCGAGGGCGGTGCCCACCAGCAGGGCGGCGAAGGTCTGGCCCGTCACCGGCACCGGGGAGCCGGGTACCGGCACCGACAACTGCGCGGCCAGGCCGGTCAGTACGGCGCCGCCCGTCACGAGGGCCACGTCGCGCAGCCGCGACGCGGGGATGAGGTCGGCGAGGACCGGGTGGGTCCGCACGGCGGGAAATGCGCTGGCCATCGGGTGACTCCGCGAGGGTGAGGGTCGGTTCGGGACATCGTGACGTTAACCCGCCGGGCCCTCGCCGATCATCGTCCGCCGATCACAAAGGCCTGATCACAGCCTTGGTCGCCTTCCTACAAGGAAGGGGCGCCGGGCGTGAGCTTCGTCACGGGAGCCGCTGTGGGGTTTCTCCAATCGGCCTCGGAGCGGCGCTCTCGGCGACACGAGGCGCCGCTCCGGCGCCCGCATTCCGGCCTCCTATGCTGCCCGCATGAGCGCTCCGTCCTCCCCCTCCCGCGTCGGCGTCGTCGGTGAGGTCCTCGTCGACCTGCTGTGGCGTTCCGGGGAGCGGCAGGTCACCCCGCTGCCCGGCGGCAGCCCGGCGAACGTGGCGGTCGGGCTGCACCGGCTGGGGCGTCCCACCACCCTCGTCACCACCTGGGGCGACGACCCGCCCGGCGAGCTGGTCCGGGCGCATCTGGAGTCGACGGGCATCGAGGTCGTACGGGCCGCGAGCCCGGCGGGGCGCACCACCCTGGCGATGGCCTATCTCGACCGGGACGGCTCGGCCTCGTACGACTTCCTGGCGGCGTGGGACCCGGAGCGCCTGCCGCTGCCCGCGGACACCGCGGTGCTGCACACCGGGTCGCTCGCCGCGGTGGTCGAGCCGGGGGCGACGCGGGTGCTGGAACTCTGCCGCGACCTGCACGCCCTGCCGGGGCGCACCGTCGTCGCCGACCTCAACGTGCGGCCGGCCGTGCAGCCGGACCGGAGCGCCTACCGCGGGGCGTGCCTGCGGCTGGCCGCGGTCACGGACGTGGTCAAGGCGAGCGACGCCGACCTGGACTGGCTCTTCCCGGGCCTCGACCCGGCCGACGCGGCCCGGGTGCTGCTCGCCGAGGGGCCCCGGCTCGCGGTCGTCACCCTGGGCGCGGACGGCGCGTTCGCGGTGACCGACGGCGCCCTGGTGCGGGTGGCGGCGCCGGAGGTCGACGTCGTCGACACCATCGGCGCGGGTGACGCCTTCCAGGCGGCGCTGCTCGACGCGATCGCCGGCTCGGGTGTCCCCGCCTCCCCGGAAGGGCTCACCGCCGTGCTGGAGCGCTGCGTCACGGCCGCGGCGCTCAACTGCACGCGGGTCGGCGCGGATCCGCCCTCCCGCGCCGAGCTGGACGCGGCGCTCGCCGGGCGGCTCGCGTAGCGCCGCCGGAAAATGCGCGGCCGCCGGGGGCGGGCGCTGGATACGCTCGCGGGATGAACGAGGCACGGCTGACCCGGCAGGTACTGGTCTTCGACGCGGACGACACGTTGTGGGAGAACAACGTGGTCTTCGAGCGGGTCATAGAGGACTTCCTGGACTGGGTGGACCATCCCGTCCTGGACCGGGCGCAGATCAGGGAGCTGCTCAACGAGATCGAGGCGGCGAACGCGGTCGTCCACGGCTACGGCAGCAAGGTCTTCCTGCGCAGCCTCGGCGAGCTCCTGGAGCGGCTGCGGGAGCGGCCTGTCACGGAGGCCGAGCTCCGGCGGGTGGACGAACTGGCGGTGGCCTTCGTGGAGCACCGGGTGGAGCTGATGCCCGGCGTGGCGAACACGCTGGAGGAGCTGGGAACCCGGCACGAGCTGCTGCTGCTCACCAAGGGCGACCAGGAGGAGCAGTCGCGCAAGGTGACGGCCTCCGGGCTGGCGGACCACTTCCGCGGGGTGCACATCGTGCCGGAGAAGGCCGCGGACACCTACCGGGCCCTGCTGGCGGAGTACGGCTTCGCGCCGGGCAGGAGCTGGATGATCGGGAACTCCCCGAAGTCGGACATCCTGCCCGCGCGCGAGGCCGGCATGAGCGCGGTGTTCATCCCGAACGAGAACACCTGGGTGCTGGAGCGGTCCGAGCTCGACCCGGCCGACGAGCGGGTGCTGCGGCTGGCGGCCTTCCCCGAACTGCTCCGGCACTTCTAGCAGGGGGCTCAGTCGAAGATCGGGCCCTGGTCGCGGGTCCGCTTGATCTCGTAGAAGCCCGGGGTCGACGCGACGAGCAGGGTGCCGTCCCACAGGCGGGCCGCGGCCTCGCCCTTGGGCGCCGGGGTGACGACCGGACCGAAGAAGGCGATCTGCTCGCCGTCGGCGCCGGGGACCGCGATGACCGGGGTGCCGACGTCCTGGCCGACCTTGGAGATGCCCTCCTGGTGGGAGGCGCGCAGCTCGGCGTCGTACGCGTCGCTGCGGGCGAAGTCGGCGAGGTCGGCGGGCAGGCCCGCCTCCTCCAGGGCGGCGACGATGACGTCGTGGTCCTTGTGGCCGAGGCCCTGGTTGTGGATACGGGTGCCGAGCGCGGTGTAGAGGGGGCCGAGCACCTTGCTGCCGTACTTCTGCTCGGCGGCGATGCAGACGCGCACCGGGCCCCAGGCCGTGGTCAGGAACTCCCGGTACTCCTCGGGCAGCTCGTCACGGTTGTCGTTGAGCACCGCGAGGCTCATCACGTGCCACCGCACCTCGACGGGGCGCACCTTCTCGACCTCCAGCATCCAGCGGGACGTCATCCACGCCCAGGGGCAGGCGGGGTCGAACCAGAAGTCGACCGGAGTCTTCTCGGCGGGGGTCTCGACTGTGGTCTCGGTCACGGAAATCTCCTCGCGGAACGGCTGATCGGTGCACGGATCAGGGGGAGAACACCGGCGGTCGCCGTGCTCATTCCCGCGTGCCCGGGTGCGAGGCCGCGTGCGAAGATGCGGGCGTCCACAAGACGAGACGAATGGAGACTCCGTGCCCGGCGAGAACCTCACGCGTGACGAGGCCCGAGAGCGGGCACGGCTGCTGGCCGTGGACGGTTACGAGGTGGCGCTCGACCTGCGGTCGGCCCTCCGCCCGGAGGAGCGGACGTTCAGGTCCGTGACCACGATCCGGTTCCGCTGCACGCAGCCGGGGGCGTCGAGCTTCGCCGACCTGATCGCGCCCTCCGTCACCTCGGTGACGCTCAACGGACGCGAGCTGGACCCGGCGGCGGTCTTCGACGGGACGAGGATCACACTGGACGACCTGGCAGCCGAGAACGTGCTGGTCGTGGACGCGCAGTGCGCCTACAGCCGGACGGGCGAGGGCATGCACCGCTTCACCGACCCCGAGGACGGCGAGGTCTACCTCTACACCCAGTACGAGCCCGCCGACGCTCGCCGGGTCTTCGCCGACTTCGAGCAGCCCGACCTCAAGGCGCCGTTCACCTTCTCCGTGACCGCCCCGGAGTCCTGGGTGGTGCTCGCCAACGAACGGGTGACCGGGGTCTCCGACGGCGGCGAGACGCGCCACTTCGCGCCGACCCGCCCGATCTCCACCTACATCACGGCGGTCGTGGCCGGGCCGTACCACATGGTCCACGACACCTACCGGCGCACGCTGCCGGACGGCTCCGAGCTGGAGATCCCGCTGGGCGCGCTCTGCCGCAAGGGCCTGGCCCGGCACTTCGACGCCGACGAGATCCTCACCGTCACCAAGCAGGGCCTGGACTTCTTCCACGACCACTTCGGCTACCCGTACCCCTTCGGGAAGTACGACCAGGCCTTTGTGCCCGAGTACAACATCGGCGCGATGGAGAACCCGGGGCTGGTCACCTTCCGCGAGGAGTACGTCTTCCGCGGCAAGGTCACCCAGGCGTCCTACGAGGGCCGGGCGAACGTCATCCTGCACGAGATGGCGCACATGTGGTTCGGCGACCTGGTCACCATGCGGTGGTGGGACGACCTGTGGCTCAAGGAGTCCTTCGCCGACTTCATGGGCGCCTTCTCGCTGGTGGAGGCCACCCGCTACAAGGAGGGCTGGATCACCTTCGCCAACCGCCGCAAGGCCTGGGCCTACCGCGCCGACCAGTTGCCCTCCACCCACCCGGTCACGGCCGACATCCGCGACCTGGAGGACGCCAAGCTCAACTTCGACGGCATCACCTACGCCAAGGGCGCCAGCGTGCTCAAGCAGCTGGTCGCCTACGTCGGACGGGACGCCTTCCTGGAGGGCGCGCGCCGCTACTTCCAGCGCCACGCCTACGGCAACACCGAGCTGGGCGATCTGCTGTCCGTGCTGGCGGAGACCTCGGGGCGGGACATGGGCGAGTGGTCCCGGTCCTGGCTGCAGACCGCGGGCGTCAACTCGCTGACCCCGCAGGTGACGTACGACGGCGACGGGCGGGTCGCGGAGCTCGCCGTGCTGCAGGAGGCGGCCGCCTCGCACCCCGAGCTGCGCCCGCACCGGGTGGCGGTGGGGCTCTACCGGCGCACCGCGGAGGGCGCCGTGGAGCGCTACGCGCGTGCCGAGACCGACGTGGCCGGGCCGCGCACGGTGGTGGGCGAGCTGGCCGGGGCCGAGCGGCCCGACCTGGTGCTGGTCAACGACGACGACCTGACCTACTGCAAGATCCGCTTCGACGAGGACTCCCTGGCCACGATCCGGGAGCACCTGGGCTCGCTCACCGATCCGATGGCCCGCGCCCTGGCCTGGTCCGCGGTGTGGAACATGACCCGCGACGGCCTCATGCCGGCCCGTGACCACCTCGGCCTGGTGCTGCGCTTCGCCGGCGCCGAGACCGACATCGGCGTGCTGCAGGGGCTGCACCTGCAGGCCCGTACGGCCCTGAACGACTACGCCGCACCCGAGTGGCGCGAGCAGGGCGCGCGGGAACTGGCCGACGGCGCGCTGCGCGAACTGCGCGCGGCGGCGCCGGGCAGCGGCCACCAGCTGGCCTGGGCCCGCTTCTACGCGGGTGTCGCCTCCGGGGACGCCGGGACGGAGGTGCTGCGCGGGCTGCTCGACGGCACCGAGAAGATCGACGGGCTCGACGTGGACCAGGAGCTGCGCTGGACCTTCCTGGAGGCGCTGGCCGCCGGGGGCGCCGCCGACGAGGCCGCCATCGCGGCGGAACTCGCCCGCGACGACACCGCCTCCGGCAAGCGGCACCAGGTGCGCTGCCTGGCGGCGCGGCCCTCCGCCGCGGTCAAGGCGCAGTGCTGGGCGGGGGTCGTGGAGTCCGACGCGCTGTCCAACGCGCTCGTCGAGGCCACCATCGCGGGCTTCGACCAGCCGGGTCAGCGCGACCTGCTCGCCCCGTACGCGGACCGCTACTTCGCGGTGATCGAGCGGATCTGGAGGGAACGCTCCATCGAGATCGGCATGGCCGTCGTCCGCGGGCTCTTCCCGCACCACCAGGACCGGCCCGCCACGCTCGACGCCGCCGACGCCTGGCTGGCCGGCCACACGGACGCGCCGCCCGCGCTGCGCCGGCTCGTCGCCGAGTGCCGCGACGACCTCGCGCGGGCGCTGCGGGCCCAGGAACGGGACGCCGCGGCGGCGGCCGTCTGACGCTCCCGCCGCGAGGCGAACGGGTGACCGATCACCCGGATGGCGTACTCCGGACACCGTCCGGCCCCGGTGGCGTGCAGCGCCACCGGGGCCGAGCAGCAGGCGGAGAGCGGTCGGTCACCCGAATAGGTGAAAAAATCCCGTCGGCAACCGAACGTCTGAACTTTAGTGCGGGGATGTCCGCATTTGTCGACGGAACGGTAACAGCCGTTAGGCTCCCCGAGGGATGCGGGAATTGACCCGCCATGAGCCACAACATCCCCCTCAGCCCCCGCCCCCTCGACCACCTCTCCCGTACGCGGCCGACCGTGCTGACCGCCCGCCAATTGCGGGAGCACGGCGTCGCCCCCGAGACGCTCGCCGAGCGCTGCCGGCCCGGTGGGCCGTGGCAGGAGGTGCTGCCCCGGGTCTACGTCCTGCACCGGGGGCGGCCCACCGGTGACGAGCGGGTGCTGGCCGCACTGCTGTACGCGGGCCGCGAGGCGATGGTCACCGGCCTGGCGGCGCTGGCGCTGCACCGCTTCTCCTCGGTGCCCCCGCTGGTCGGCCTGGACCGGATCGACCTGCTGGTGGCCCGGCAGCGCCGGCTGCGCGCGGTCGGCGACGTGGGGCTCGTGCGGACCCCGACCCCGCCCCGCCCGCGGGAGGTGCGGGGCGTGCCGTGCGCGCCGCTGCCGCGGGCGCTGGCGGACGCGGTGGAGGAACTGGAGGACGCGGAGGCCGTGCGCCAGGTGCTGACCGAGGCGGTGCGCGGCGGCCACTGCGAGGCGACGGCGCTGGTCGGGGAGCTGAGCCGGGCGCGCCTGCTGTCCCGGCCGCACGTGGTGGATGCGGTGGACGCGCTGGTGGCCGAGGGCCGCGCGATCGCCGAGAGCAGGCTGTACACGATGGTCCGCTGCTTCGGACTGCCCGATCCGCTGTGGAACGTGGACCTGCGGCTGCCCGGCGGCCCGCACCTGGGCGGCGTGGACGCGTACTGGCCGGAGCACGCGGTGGCGGTGGAGCTCGACGCCCGTGTGCCCCGGCAGGAGGACGACGCCCTGTGGGCCGAGTACGCCCGCAAGCGCGAGCACCTGGAGCGCCTCGGCATCTCGGTCGTGCACCTCACGCCGCGCAAGCTCCGGGAGTCCCTGGAGCAGCAGGCCACCGTCGTCCGCACGGCCCTGATGGCCGCGGCCGACCGCGATCCCGCCTCGTGGATCGTGGTCCTGCCGCGGTGAGGACGGCGTTCGGCGGCGGCCGTCGGCGGTCAGCGCTTCTTCAGCAGCAGTTCGACATTGCGGTCGCCGGGCTCGCCGGCGAGTTGCGGACGGGCTCCCGGAGAGTTGAAGGCGAGTTCGCGGTAGAGCGCGGCGAGGCCGGTCTGCGACAGGTCGGAGAAGTCGGTGCGGTACGGGGCCGCGGACTCCACGAGCGTGCAGAGCAGGGAGAGCGTGCCGTCGTGGTTGTCCGTCAGCTCGATGATCCGGGCCAGCTGCGGATGGTCGACGTGGGAGGCGGTGGAGACCTCCCAGAAGGTGCCGCGGGGAACGATCTTGTTCTTGTGGCTGTGGCCGGTGATCCAGGCGGCCACGTTGCGGTGGCGTCCGAGCAGGGCGAGCACCTCGTCGCCGCCGTGCCGCCGCTCGGTGGGGCGGGCGGGGTCGCGGACCGTGTTGGTCATCGACCAGCTGGGGTGGTGGCTGAAGACCAGGACGATGTCGTCGGCGTGCGCGGTGAGCGTCCGGTCCAGCCAGCCCAACTGGGCCGTACCGAGGGAACCGCGGTAGTCCCCGCCCCGGTCGGTGGTGTCGAGGCTGATGCCGACCACGTCGTCGGAGATCCGGAACGTGTAGTGGAGCCGTCCGGACTCCAGGTTGTCCCGCGTGTAGCCGTGGCCGACGGGACCCGCTCCGGCGTGCGCCGGGTCCAGGTGGGCGGCGACGTACTCGCGCGGGGTGACGGGCGCCCGGCGGGCGTCGGGGGTGACGGTGCGGGCGGCGCGCCGGTGGCGTTTCCAGGCCTCCCGGAAGCGCTCGCCGCGCGGGTCGGGGCCCTTGCGGAGGAGGTCGTTGACGGCCACCGCCTCGGCGGTCGGCAGGGAGTACAGCTTGCGTGAGCCGACCGCGAGGTCGTGGAAGAACGAGGACGAGGCGTAGGAACCGCCGAACAGGTCGTCGTGGTTGCCGATGGTGGAGTACCAGGGCACGCTCAGGCCGGGGCTGTTGACCTCGCGCAGCGCGGCGTCGAGGAAGCCGTGCAGCCGGGGGAAGCCGAGCGCCTTGTCCGCGTCGCGCAGCGCGGCGTCCGGCTGCCAGAAGAGCTTGAGACCCGAGTCCTGCACGCCCTCGTAGTGGCGCGGGTCACCGGTGTTCGGCGTGAAGCGCCCGCCGCTCATCGCGGTGAGGAACCAGTCCAGTTCGATGCGCGAGTTGTTGTCGGTGTTGTCGCCCGTGGTCATGACGAAGTCGATCGGCGCACCGGTGGCGGGCCCGTGGCGCAGCGCGTTGACCCGCTCGACGAGTGCGACCACACCGGCGTTGGTGAGCGCCTCCTGCGGCCGCCAGTTGGACGCGGCGGCGGAGCGCAGGCACTCGTAGCGCTGGGGGTTCTGCACATCGGTGAGGTGCAGGTCGGTGAACTGCACGAAGCAGGAGAGCGTCGTACGGCGCCCGGCCCGGTCCTTGCGGGCGGCCGCCAACTCCGCGCGGACGACGCGCTTCCAGCCCGGCCCGTCGCCCAGCCGGCGGTAGCCCCGGCCGCCTCGCGGGGCCGCGACGGAGTGCAGGGTCGTGCCGGCGGCGAACGGCTCCACGGCGGACGGCGCCGCCGGTGTCGCCGGTGTCGCCGGCGCGGACGTGGCGGTCCCCGCGGCGGACCCGGCGACGGGCGGCTGCGCCTTCGCGTCGCCCGAGCCGGACAGGAACGCGACGGAGAGCCCCGTACCGGCGGCGGTGGCTCCCGAGGCGATCAGGAAGCGGCGGCGGTTGAAGGCTGAGGCGGCGGACACGGGGCCAGGCATGACGAGTTCCCCTCCCGGTGGGCGGCGACTGCGACGGCACATCGTCGAAGTGCGTCGTTCACCGGGATCGTTGGCAGCGGGGATGGCCTGCCGTGCAACGGAAGCGGAACGCCGGGCACCCATCTCCGGACATGGATCAGCAGTCCGCCTGCCGGTCACCGGCGGCAGGTCCCCGGGTGGCCGGACGCTCATCCGGTGTTCACCGGCCGCCCCGGCGCCCGGGGCCGCCGGGCATCCGCGGGGCTCCGGGTGGCGGGCGCAATGATCCGGTTCGGGACGCTTCGCCTGCCGCCACCCGAGATGGGCCCTTGACGTATTCGCGTCATGTCGGTCTTACGCCATCTTCGGCACTCCCCAACAACCCCCCAGATGGCGCAATGTGTCGGTCAACTGGCGCCCAAATCTTGAACAGGATGCCCATGTCTCTCGATCACATACGCGGGAAGAGACGCGTGGTCCGTGTCGCGCTCGCGGCCGGCCTGGTGGCCGCGCTGACCGCGACCGGAGTCTCCTCGTCCACCGCTTTCGCCGACTCGGCCGGCGACCCCGCGGACGCGGCGGTGAAGACCGCGCCCGACAAGCTCGGTGCGGCCGACGCCGAACTGCTCGCCGGGGCCAAGGCCGGCGGCGACAAGAACGTCACCCTCATGATCGCCACCAAGAAGGGCTCCACCGAGCAGGTCTCGGACGAGCTCGACGCCCTCAAGGGCGCCTCGGTGGACCGGACCTACGACGGCCTCGGCTACGTCCGCGCCACGGTGCCGACGGCCAAGGCGGACGCGGCGATCGCGGCGGCGCAGAAGCTCTCCTCGGTGCAGGCGATCGACCTCAAGCAGGAGATCGTCCTCGACGACCCGTCCCCGTCGGCCGACGGCGGCAAGGGTTCCTCGAAGGGCCACGGCCACGGCCACGGCTCCACCACCTACCCGGGTCCCGACGCGAAGACCCCGGCGAAGAACCCCTACCAGCCGGCGTTCGAGACCGGCGCGGTGGACTTCGTCAAGGACAACCCGAAGGCCGACGGCCGCGGCATCACCATCGGCATCCTCGACTCGGGCGTGGACCTCGGCCACCCGGCGCTGCAGAAGACCACGACCGGCGAGCGCAAGATCGTCGACTGGGTCACCTCCACCGACCCGCTGACGGACGGCGACGGCACCTGGCGTGCGATGCTGACCCCGGTCTCGGGGCCGACGTTCTCCTACCGCGACCGCACCTACACGGCGCCGGCGGGCTCGTACTACGTCAACCGCATCCTGGAGAGCGCGACCGTCGGCGGCGACATGGCCGGCGACCTCAACCGGGACGGCGACACCACCGACTGGTGGGGCGTGCTCTACGACCCCGCGACCGGGACCGTGCGCGTCGACATCAACGACGACGGCACCTTCTCCGACAGCGAGTCGATGAAGCCGTACAAGAACGGCTTCCAGATCGGCTACTTCGGCACCGACGACCCGAACACGGCGATCTCCGAGCGCATCCCGTTCGTGGTCGAGATCCGCAAGGACGTCCCGCTCGACCCGCTGGGCGGCCCCTACGTCGGGCAGAAGGCGGACTTCGTCAACATCGGCGTCATCGAGTCCGAGCACGGCACCCACGTGGCGGGCATCACCGCCGCCAACGGCCTGTTCGGCGGCAAGATGAACGGCGCCGCGCCGGGCGCGAAGATCGTCTCGTCGCGCGCCTGCACCTGGTCCGGCGGCTGCACCAACGTCGCACTGACCGAGGGCATGATCGACCTGGTGGTCAACCGCGGTGTGGACATCGTCAACATGTCCATCGGCGGTCTGCCCCCGCTGAACGACGGCAACAACGCCCGCGCACAGACGTACACCCGCCTGATCGACGAGTACGGCGTGCAGCTGGTCATCTCGGCCGGCAACAGCGGCCCCGGCGCCAACACCATCGGCGACCCGGGTCTGGCCGACAAGGTCCTCAGCGTCGGCGCCAGCATCTCCAAGGAGACCTGGGCGGCCAACTACGGCTCGCAGGTGACCAAGGCGTACGACATGATGCCCTTCTCCTCGCGCGGCCCGCGTGAGGACGGCGGCTTCGCGCCGATCATCTCCGCGCCCGGTGCCTCCATCAACACCATCCCGACCTGGGAGCCCGGTGGCCCGGTCGCCGAGGCCGGCTACAGCCTGCCGCCCGGCTACGCCATGCTGCAGGGCACGTCGATGGCCTCCCCGCAGGCGGCCGGCGCCTCCGCGCTGCTGCTGTCCGCGGCCAAGCAGGCGCGCATCCCGCTGTCCCCGGCGACCCTGCGCACCGCGCTGACCAGCACGGCGAACAAGATCAAGGACGTCCCGGCGTACGCCCAGGGCTCCGGTCTGATCGACATCGTCGACGCCTGGCGCCTCATCAAGGCGGGCGCGAGCGCCCACACCTACACGGTCAAGGCCCCGGTCAACACGTTCTTCTCGGACGCGCTCGCCACGCCCGGCTACGGCACCGGCATCTACGACCGCGAGGGCGGCCTGAAGGCCGGTCAGACCAAGACGTACAACGTCACCATCACCCGCACCACCGGTCCGAACCGGTCCATCCGGCACGACCTGGAGTGGGTGAACAACGACGGCACGTTCCGCTTCGCCGACTACGACAACGTGTGGCTGCCGCTGAACAAGCCGGTGACCGTGCGCGTCAAGGCCAAGCCCGGCTCGGCCGGTCTGCACAGCGCGATCCTGACGGTCGACGACCCGGCGACGCGCGGCACCGACCAGCAGATCCTCAACACCGTGATCGTGGCCACCCCGCAGGCCAAGCCGTCCTTCGCGGTCAAGGCGTCGGGCTCGGTGCAGCGCAACGGCACCACGTCCTACTTCGTGACCGTCCCCGAGGGCGCCAAGACGCTCGAGATCAAGATGGGCGGCCTCGCCACCGGCAGCCAGACCCGCTTCATCGCGATCACCCCGTGGGGCATCCCCGCCGACCCGACCACCACGACGTTCTGCTACCCGAACTACACCACCACCAACGGGTGCCGTCCCGACCTGCGCTCCTACACCGACCCGATCCCGGGCGTGTGGGAGATCGAGGTCGAATCGCGTCGTACGTCTCCGGTGCTGAACAACCCGTACAACCTGACCGCGACCGCGCTCGGCGTCTCCTTCGACCCCGAGGTCCAGACCGTCGAGGAGGCCACGGTCGGCACCGCCGCCCCGGTCTCGTGGAAGGTCACCAACGGCTACGCCCCCGTCCAGGGCAAGCTGAAGGGCGGCGCGCTCGGTTCCCGTGCGGCCTCGCGCCCGTCGATCGCCGACGGTGACAGCGTCACCAGCACGGTCGTCGTCCCCGCGGGCGCGTCCCGGCTGGACGTCGCCATCGGCGGCACCTCCGACGCCTCCGCCGACCTCGACCTGACCGTGTTCCTCAACGGCACGCAGGTCGCCCAGGCCGCGGACGGCGACTCGGAGGAGGCCGTGAGCATCGCCAACCCGGCGGCCGGCACGTACACCATCCAGGTGGACGGCTACTCGGTCCCGGCCGGCACCACCGAGTACGACTACCGCGACGTCTTCTACTCGACGACGCTCGGCTCGGTGACCGTCGACGAGGCGGCGACCCTTCCGCTGGCCAACGGCGCCTCCGCGAACGTCGCGGCGAACGTCCTGGTCGCGGCCCCGGCTCCCGAGGGACGTCAGTTCTTCGGCGAGGTGCAACTGCTGAACGCCGACGGCACCGCCGCCGGCACCGGTAGCGTGCTGATCGACAAGGTCAACGCGGGCTGACCCGTGGCCGTGACCTGATCACCGCCTGATCACCGCCTGAAGGGGCGGGCGCTCCCCGGAGCGCCCGCCTCTTCAGCTCTGCCGCCACTCGTACTCCAGCTCCCCGCAGCGCAGCGTGCGCGAGCGGGGCAGCGCCCGCTCCACCCACTCCCGCTCAGAGGCGATCTCCTCGCCCTGGTGGACGAAGGTGCTGCCCCTGGGGCGCTGCATGACCCTGACGAGCACGCGGCTCCCGACGGCCATCTCGGGCTCCCCCTCCTCGTCGCGCTCGACGTCGACGGTCAGCCGGCGGTCCCCGCGCTCCCCCTTGAGATAGCGGTCCACCTCCATCCGCACCGACACCCGGTCCGGTCCCTCCGCGGGCGTCACCCGCAACACCGTTCCCTCGGCGACGAGTTCGGTGCAGGCCAGCACTTCCGCGTCGGTCAGGCGGACCGATTCGGTCTCGGGTTCGCCCGAGCCGGCCCCGCAGCCGGCGAGCGCGGCGAGCGCGAGCAGCGCCGCCGCGGTGACCGCCGGTCCCGTCCTGTTCCCCATGGCCATCACTCCCGTCATCCGGTGCCGCTCTCCCCTCGCGCGCCCCGGGAGGCGGACCCGTCCCCGTCCGCGGTTTCCCCTCTGACGCGGTGGAGGGGGAAACCGTTCCCCCCGGTCCCCCGGTCCCCCGGTCCCCCGGGCGACTCCCGGGACAGGCCCCGGGGCAGGGCCTAGCCTGGCCGGGTGACCGCCCCCCATGAACTGACGATGCTGGAACAGGCCGCGGCCGTCCGGGCGGGCGAGTTGTCGCCCGTGGAGCTGACGGCCCACTACCTCGAACGGATCGAGCGGCTCGACCCCGCCGTCGGGGCCTATCTGACGGTCACGCCGGAACGGGCCCTGGAGGACGCGCGCCGCGCCGAACGCGTGCTCAAGGGGGGCGGGGCGCTCCCGCCGCTGCTCGGCGTACCGGTGCCGGTGAAGGACCTGACGCCGGTCGCCGGGGTGCGCTTCACCTCCGGGTCCGCGGTCTTCGCGGACCGGGTCGCCGATCAGGACGCCCACCTCGTCCGGCTGCTGCGGGACGCCGGAACCGTGCTGACCGGCAAGACCAACACCCCCGAGTTCGGGCTGCCCGCCTACACCGAGGGCGCCGTGGGGCCGCCTGCCCGCACCCCGTACGACCTCGGGCGCGGCGCGGGTGGCAGCAGCGGCGGGGCCGCCGCGGCGGTGGCGGCGGGGCTCGCGGCGGCCGCGCACGGCAGCGACGGCGGCGGCTCGATCCGCATCCCGGCGAGCTGCTGCGGGGTCGTGGGCCTGAAGCCCAGCCGGGGCCGGGTGAGTCCCGCGCCGTGGGGCGACGGCAGCGGACTGGCCGTGAACGGCCCCATCGCACGGACGGTCCGGGACACCGCCGCCCTGCTCGACGTGATGGCGGTGCCCGCGCCCGGTGACCCCTTCCGGCTGCCGGCGCCGGAACGGTCGTTCCTGAGGTGGTGCGAGCACGAGCCGCGCGGGCTGCGGATCGCCCGCTGGGCCGTGCCGGACGTCGCGGGTGTCGCGGTCGATCCGCAGGTCCTGGCGGCGTACGAGCGGACGTCGGCGCTGCTGGCCGGGCTCGGGCACGAGATCGTGGACGTGCCGCAACCGCTCGCGCCCGGCGACCGCGACGCGTTCACGCCGGTGTGGGCCGTGCTCGCCGCGCTGACCCCCGTGGCACCGGAACGGGAGCGGGAGCTGCTGCCGCTCACCCGCTGGCTGCGCACCCAGGGCCAGGACGTGGGCGGCCTGGAGTACGCGCGGACGCTGGGCGTGATGCAGGGGGTGGGCCGCAAGCTGGCCGAGGCGGTCGAGCCGTACGACGCGGTGCTCACCCCGACCCTGGCGCAGCTCCCGGCGCCGGTGGGGGCCCTGCGCGACGACGCCGATCCGGAGGCGGACTTCGCGGCGCAGCTGGCGTTCACGCCGTTCACCGCGCCGTGGAACATCGCCGGGCTGCCGGCGGTCTCGCTGCCGCTCGAGTGGTCCGCGACCGGGCTGCCCATCGGCATGATGCTCGGCGCCCGGCACGGCGACGAGGGCCCGCTCCTCGCGCTCGCCGCCCAAGTCGAGGCCGCGTCCCCCTGGCTCGGCCGCACGGCCCGCGCGTTCCGTGCGGGGGAACCCGCCTGACCACCGGCGCGGCATCGACCGGACCGGTTGCGGGCGGTCCGCGCGGCGCTGCCGCCCCGGCCGCCCGCCCACCGTGGACGCCGACCCTGGAGTCGCCGCGCTCCGGGGGCGGCGTCGGCGCGCCGGGCACCGTTCGGGGACGGCGCGGCGTCGGCGCCCCGGCGGCCGCCCCGCCGCATTCGGCCCGGAGCGCCCCTCCGCGGCGGTGACGTCGTGCACGGAATGCGACTGCGTCGCCACGCAGTGGGTATGGCTGAGGCTGTCCGGAGAAAGCGCACCCGCGATGACGCCCCGGGAGGGCACCCCATGACCGAAGCCGCCGACCGGGACAGACTCGCCGCGCTGCACGGCGTGGACGTCACCTACCGCCCGTCGCCGGACCGCGAGGTGCGCGTGCCGGACGAGACGGTCGTGGCGGTGCTGGCGGCGCTGGGTGTCGACGCCTCGACCCCGGCGGCGGTACGGAACGCCCTGGCGGAGCACGATCACCGCGCCGGGCGCCGGCTGCTCCCCCGCAGCGTGGCCCTCCGGGCGGGCCGCCCCCTCCGGCACCCGCTGCCCGAGGGCACCGCGCTGCGGGTCACGACGGAGGACGGCGCCGAGACCGGCTGGGACGGCGGCGCGCCGCTCCCGGTGGGCCGGCACGTGCTGTGCGCGCAAGCCCCCGACGGGCGCACCGCGCGGGCGCAGCTGGTCGTGGCCCCGGAGCGGCTGCCAGGCCCCCCGGAGCGGGTCTTCGGCTTCATGGCGCAGCTGTACTCGGTGCTCTCCTCGCGGTCCTGGGGCATGGGCGATCTCGGTGACCTCGCGGACCTCGCGGCGTGGTCGGGCCGGGCGCTGCACGCGGGGTTCCTCCAGGTGAACCCGGTGCACGTGGCCGTGGCCGGGCATCCGACGGACCCGTCGCCTTACCGCCCGTCCTCCCGGCGCTTCCCCGACCCGGTCTACCTACGGGTGGAGGAGATCCCCGAGTACGCCTACCTCGACCCCGACGACCGTGACCGGGCGGCGGATCTGCTGCGCAAGGCGGCCGTGCTGCGCGACTCGGTGCTGCTGAAGGACGCCCTGATCGACCGTGACGCGGTGTGGGAGCTGAAGCGCGAGGCGCTGGCGCTGGTCCGCAAGGTGCCGCTGTCTCCGGGCCGCCGGGCCGCGTACTGCGACTTCCTGGCCGAGCAGGGGCAGTCGCTGGACGACCACGCCACCTGGTCGATGCTGGCCGAGCTGCACGGCCCGGATTGGCGCGGCTGGCCGGCGGGCCTGCGCGACCCGCGCTCGGGGCAGGTCGCGCGGGTCCGTGCCGAACGGCTGGACCAGGTCGACTTCCACTGCTGGCTGGCCTGGCTGACGGACGCCCAGCTCGGCGCGGCACAACGTGCGGCACGGGACGCGGGTATGGCGGTCGGCATCGTCCACGACCTGGCGGTCGGGGTGCACCCCTGCGGCTCGGACGCCTGGTCGCTGCAGGACGCCCTCGCCGGCGGGATGTCGGTCGGCGCGCCGCCGGACGCCTTCAACGCCCACGGCCAGGACTGGGGCCTGCCGCCGTGGCGGCCGGACGCCCTGGCCGCCACGGGGTACGCGCCCTACCGCGACCTGCTGCGCAATGTGCTGCGGCACGCGGGGGGCCTGCGCATCGACCATGTGATGGGGCTCTTCCGTCTGTGGTGGGTCCCGGAGGGCGAGCCCCCGACACGGGGCGCGTACGTCCGTTACGACGCCGAGGCGATGCTCGGCGTCCTCGCCCTGGAGGCGCACCGCACCGGTGCCGTCGTCATCGGGGAGGACCTCGGCACGGTGGAGCCGGGCGTCCGCGAAGAGCTGGCCGACCGCGGCATCCTGGGCACGTCCGTGCTCTGGTTCGAGCGGGACTGGGCGGCGGCGAGCGGTCCGGGGCGCGCCCGGCCGCTGCCGCCCGGGGCATGGCGGACGGACGCGCTGGCGACGGTGACCACGCACGATCTGCCGACGACGGCGGCCCGGCTGACCGGCGAGCACGTCGGGCTGCGGCACCGGCTGGGGCTGCTGACCCGGCCGCTGGAGGTGGAGCAGGCCGAGGACGCGGTGGAGATCGCGGAGTGGCTGGCGCTCCTCGGCCGGCTGGGGATGCTGCCGGAGGGGACCCGTGACGAGGAGGCGGTCGTCAAGGCCGTCCACCGCTTCCTGGCGCGGACGCCGGCCCGGATGGTGGGCGTCTGGCTGCCGGACGGGGTCGGCGACCGCCGTCCGCAGAACCTGCCGGGGACCTGGGACCAGTACCCCAACTGGCGGCTGCCCGTGGCGGACGCCGAGGGCCGGCCGCTCACCCTGGAGCAGCTGACCGCCTCGCCCCGGCTGCACGCGCTGGCGCACGAGGTGCGGACCGCGATGGCGGCGCCGGACGTACCGTAACCCCACCCCGGACGCGCGGGCCGCCGGAGCGTTCGCTAGTTTGAGAGCGTGGACAAGCTCAACAAGAACGCCCTGCGCGCCGGTGCCGTCACGGCCGGCACGGCGCTGATGCTGCTGATGTCGTCCCCCGCGTTCGCGAACACCCGCGACGACGGCGACGACCCGGGTTCCGGCCTGAGCGTGCTCCAGACGCTGGGCCTGTACGTCGCCCTGCCGATCGTCCTGTTCCTGGTCATCGCGGGCGCGGTCATGGCGACCGACAAGTCCCGCAAGACCCAGGGCTGATCGCCTCACCGCCCCACCGGCCGGGACGCGCGTCGGCGCGTCCCGGTTCAGGCGTTTCCCGGCGCGAGGTGCCGGTCCGACCCTAATCGGGAGTGATCGGGCGCCCCGGGCCGTTGCGGCCCGTCCGGCCGCCCCGTCGCGCCCCCGCCGTCGGCATCCGCCCCGCCGGCGGCCGGTGTCGCGGCGGCGCGTAGCGCTCCCCCGAACGGCGCAGCGGCCGCCGGGACGTCGCACGGCCGCGGCCTCCGCGGCGCCGCCGCACACCCGGAGCACGGAAGACACGAGGCCCCCCACGGCGGTACGCCGCGGGGGGCCTCTTCGCCGTGTTGCCGGATCAGCCGGCCGCCGCCGCGTCCGCGGCCCGGGCCTTCAGGGCGCGCTCGACCCCGGCACGGCACTCCGTCACCATGCGGCGCAGCGCGGGCGCCGGGTCGGCCGCCGCCAGCCAGGCGTCGGTGGCGTCCAGCGTCTCCTGGGAGACCTGGAGCGCCGGGTAGAGCCCGACGATGATCTGCTGGGCCATCTCGTGGCTGCGGGTCGCGAAGACGTCCGACACCGCCGCGAAGTACCGCTGCGTGTACGGCGCCAGCAGCTCGCGCTGGTCCGGCTCGTGGAAGCCGCCGATGACCGCCTCCTGGACGGCGTTGGTGAGCTTCTCCGCCTCGACCACCGAGGCCCACGCCTCGGCCTTCGCCTCGGACGTCGGGCGTGCGGTGCGCGCGGTCGCGGCGTGCCGCTCACCGGCCGCCGTGGCGTCCCGGCCGAGCTCGGCGGCGATGGCGTCCTCGTCGGCGCGGCCGGTGGCGGCCAGCCGCTCCAGGAGGGTCCAGCGCAGCTCGGTGTCGACGGCCAGGCCCTCGATCGTCTCCGTGCCGCCGAGCAGCCCGGCGATCAGGTCCAGCTGGTCCTTGGTGCGGGCCGTGGCGGCGAACGCGCGGGCCCAGGCGAGCTGGTGGTCGCCGCCGGGGGCGGCCGCGCGCAGGTGCTCCAGCGTCGCCTCGGTCCAGCGGGCCAGACCGGTCTCGCGCCACTCGGGCGCGGCGTACAGCTCCAGCGCCGTCTTCACCTGGCGGTGCAGCGACTGCACGACGCCGATGTCGGACTCCTTGCCGATGCCGGAGAGCACCAGCTCCAGGTAGTCGCGGGTGGCGAGCTCCCCGTCGCGCGTCATGTCCCACGCGGACGCCCACACCAGAGCGCGCGGCAGCGACTCGGTGAAGTCGCCGAGGTGCTCGCGGACGGTGGCCAGCGAGACCTCGTCGAGCCGCACCTTGGCGTACGACAGGTCGTCGTCGTTGAGCAGCACGACCGCCGGACGCTTCACGCCGGCCAGCTCCGGCACCGCGGTCAGCTCGCCGTCGACGTCCAGCTCGACGCGCTTCACGCGGACGAGCTTCCCGTCCTGGAGGTCGTACGCGCCGATCGCGATGCGGTGCGGCCGCAGGATCGACTCGCCCTTGGCGCCGGCCGGCAGCGCCGGGGCCTCCTGGCGCACGGCGAAGGAGGTGATGGAGCCGTCGGCGGCGGTCTCGATCTCCGGGCGGAGGATGTTGATGCCCGCGGTCTCCAGCCACTTCTTCGACCAGGTCTTCAGGTCGCGGCCGGAGGTCTCCTCCAGGGCGGACAGCAGGTCGGTCAGCCGGGTGTTCTTCCACGCGTGGCGCTTGAAGTACGCCTGGACGCCGGTGAAGAACTCGTCCATGCCGACATAGGCCACCAGCTGCTTGAGGACCGAGGCGCCCTTGGCGTAGGTGATGCCGTCGAAGTTGACCTGGACGTCCTGCAGGTCGTTGATCTCCGCCATGATCGGGTGGGTGGACGGCAGCTGGTCCTGCCGGTAGGCCCAGGTCTTCATGGAGTTGGCGAAGGTCGTCCAGGAGTGCGGCCACCTGCTGCCCGGCGCGTACGCCTGGCAGGCGATGGAGGTGTAGGTGGCGAACGACTCGTTCAGCCACAGGTCGTTCCACCACTCCATGGTGACCAGGTCGCCGAACCACATGTGGGCCAGCTCGTGAAGGATCGTCTCGGCGCGCACCTCGTAGGCGGCGTCGGTCACCTTGGAGCGGAAGACGTACTGGTCGCGGATGGTGACCGCGCCCGCGTTCTCCATGGCGCCGGCATTGAACTCCGGCACGAAGAGCTGGTCGTACTTCGCGAAGGGGTACGGGAAGTCGAACTTCTCCTCGAACCAGTCGAAGCCCTGCCGGGTGACCGCGAAGATCGCGTCGGCGTCGAGGAACTCCGTCAGCGAGGGGCGGCAGTACAGGCCCAGCGGTACGCTGCGGCCGCCCTCGCCCTCCCATGTGCTGTGCACGGCGTAGTAGGGGCCGGCGATCAGCGCGGTGATGTACGTGGAGATGCGCGGGGTGGGCGCGAAGCTCCATACGTTGTCGACGGGCTCCGGGGTCGGGGAGTTGGAGATTACCGTCCAGCCGGCCGGGGCCTTCACGGTGAAGGTGAAGGCGGCCTTGAGGTCGGGCTGCTCGAAGTTGGCGAAGACCCTGCGGGCGTCCGGCACCTCGAACTGGGTGTAGAGGTACGCCTGCTTGTCGACCGGGTCGACGAAGCGGTGCAGGCCCTCACCGGTGTTGGTGTAGGCCGCGTCCGCGACGACCCGCAGCTCGTTGGCGCCGGCCTGGAGCGACGGCAGGGCGATGCGGCTGTCCGCGAAGA
Source organism: Streptomyces sp. NPDC026673 (assembly GCF_040638135.1). Classification (NCBI taxonomy): domain Bacteria; kingdom Bacillati; phylum Actinomycetota; class Actinomycetes; order Kitasatosporales; family Streptomycetaceae; genus Streptomyces; species Streptomyces sp. NPDC026673. The sequence goes on from NZ_JBEZXR010000011.1 coordinate 34,046, forward strand.
CCTCGGCCGGGTCCAGCGCGGTGCCGTTGAGCACCACCTCGTGGACCTCGGGGGCGACCAGGTCGATGAAGGTCGAGGCACCCGCCTCGGCGGAGTCGAAGCGCACCGTGGTCACCGACCGGAAGGTGCCGCCCTCCTGGGCTCCGCTCAGGTCGAGCTCGATGTCGTACGCGTCCACGGTGAGCAGGCGCGCTCGCTGCCGCGCCTCCTCACGTGTGAGGTTGGTGCCGGGCACGTGTCCGTCTCCTTCGTCGGGTTTTCGGCCATCCTCGCACGCGGGAGGGGCCGGGCGGACGGGGGTTTTCCCTCGACCGGCGGGTCGTGTCCCCGGCCGGGCCGGGCTACCGGCGGTACGGGGGCGCGGGCGGGGGCCGGAAGGGGCGCGTCCGAACGTTGACACGCCCTCCGTGTGGGTGATGGGCTGTCGGACCATGACCGCGGGCAGGAGAACCGGCTTGGCGCGCACGGCGGCGCTCGTCGCGGCCGTCGTCGGCGGTGTGCTCGGGACCGCGCCGGCCGCCGTGGCCACCCCGCCCGCCGCTCCGGCGGCCACTCCGGCGACGACGCCCGGCACGCCGGTCGGCACCGCGGCGGTGGACGCCGTGCCCGCCGTGCACCCCCGGCCGCAGTCGTTGCGCAGTCGCGGCGGCACCGTCGCCGTACCGGACACGGCGACCCTGGTCGCCGGGCCCGGAGCCGACCCGTACGCCCTGGACGCCCTGCGCGCCGTCCTGCGCGACGCGGGAGTGACCACGCTGCACGAGGAGGCGGGCCCCCCTCGGGGACTGACGGTGTACGCCGGCGGCCCGCGGGCCGACTCCGCGCTGCGCGCCCTGGGCGCCGCGCCCACCGGGGACCTCCCCTCCGGCGGCTACCGGCTGGCGGTGGGCCGCAGCGGCGGCCGCGGCGTCGTGGCGCTGGACGGCACCGGCGAGGACGGGCTGTTCCACGCGGCGCAGACACTGCGCCAGTTGACGACCGCCCGCGGACTGCCCGGCGTCATTGTGCGCGACTGGCCCGCGGCCGCCGCGCGGGGCGTCGCCGAGAGCTTCTACGGCGAACCGTGGACCCAGGAGCAGCGCCTCGCCCAACTGGACTTCCTGGGCCGTACGAAGCAGAACCGCTATCTGTACGCCCCCGGCGACGACCCCTACCGCCGGGAGCGCTGGCGCGAGCCGTACCCCGCGGGGCGCCGCGCGGAGTTCCGCGCGCTGGCCGAGCGGGCCCGCGCCAACCACGTGACGCTGGCGTGGGCGGTGTCGCCGGGCCAGGCGCTCTGCTTCTCCTCGCGGGAGGACCGCGAGGCGCTGCTGCGCAAGGCCGACGCGATGTGGGCCCTGGGCGTACGCGCCTTCCAGCTGCAGTTCCAGGACGTGAGCTACAGCGAGTGGCACTGCGACGCCGACGCGGACGCGTACGGCGACGGCCCCGAGGCGGCGGCCCGGGCGCAGGCCGACGTGGCCAACGCGCTCGCCGCGCACCTGGCGGAGCGCCACGGCGCCGCCGTACCGCTGTCGCTGCTGCCGACGGAGTACTACCAGGACGGCGCCACCGACTTCCGCCGGGAGCTGGCCCGGCTGCTGGACCGCGGCGTCGAGGTGGCGTGGACGGGTGTCGGGGTCGTCCCGCGGGAGATCACCGGCCGGCAGGTGGCCGACGCCCGGGCGGCGCTGGGGCACCCGCTGCTGACGATGGACAACTACCCGGTCAACGACTTCACCGACGACCGGATCTTCCTCGGCCCCTACACCGGCCGCGAACCAGCCGTCGCGACGGCGTCCGCGGGACTGCTGGCGACCGCCATGAGGCAGCCCTCCGCCTCCCGGATCGCGCTGTTCACGGTGGCGGACTACGCGTGGAACCCGCGCGCGTACGACCGCGAGGCGTCCTGGCGGGCGGCGATCGACGACCTGGCGGGGAACGATCCCGGGGCCCGCGCCGCGTTGCGCGCCCTGGCGGGCAACGACGCCTCCTCGGCGCTGGACTACTCGGAGTCGGCGTATCTGCGGCCGCTGATCGGGGAGTTCCTCGACGCCTACGCGCACGGCGGCCGCGAACGGCTGGAGAGGGCGGCCGGCCGGTTGCGCGGGGCGTTCACCACGATGCGCGGCGCCCCGGGGCGGCTGGACGGACTGGCGGGCGGCTCCTTCGGCGACGAGGTGCGGCCGTGGCTGAGCCAGCTGGCCCGCTACGGGTCGGCGGGCGAGCACGCCGTCGACATGCTGGTGGCGCTGCGCGCCGGGGACGGCACCGGGGCGTGGCAGGACCGGCTGGCGTTGGAACGGACACGCCGGCGGATCGCCGACAGCCCGGCGAGCGTGGGGCACGGGGTGCTCGATCCGTTCCTGACCAAGGCGCTGGCCACGGCCGACGCGTGGACCGGTGTGCGCACCGCCGGCCGCAAGGCCACCGCCACGCTCGGCTCGGCCCGGTCCACCGATCCGTCGCTGATGACCGACGGCAAGGACACCACCGCCTGGGCGAGCGACGCCCCGCCGCAGCAGGACGACGCCTTCGGGGTCGACCTCGGCAGCACCCGCACCATCCACGAGGTGCGCGTCGCGATGGGCGCCGCCCAGCCCGGCCCCGAGCGGAAGGACTATCTGCGCGACGCGGTGCTGGAGTACTCGGCGGGTGACGCCGCCGGTTGGCGGACCGTCACCACGGTGCACGGCGAGCGGACCGTCACCGCCCGGCTGCCCGAGGGCACCCGGGCGCGCTACGTACGGCTGCGGGCGACGGCCGCGCAGGAGAACGCCCTGACCGTAAGGGAGTTCACCGTCACCACCGAGGACGACCGCGGCTCGGGCGCCTTTACCGAGGACCCGGCCTCCCTGGCGGCCTCCGACGGCGACGCCACGACGACCGTTCGCGTGCCCGCCGCAGGGCTGACCCTGGAGTACGGTGCGGCCCGCCCGCTGGAGGCGCTGACCGTGCTCACCGACACCGGACCGGGTGCCGCCGGCTCGGTGGAGGTGCGCGTGCCCGGCCAGGGCTGGCACCGGCTCGGTTCGCTGGGCGGCGGCTGGACCGAGCTGGCGGCGCGGGACCTGCGGGCGGACGCGGTGCGGGTCACCCCCTCGGCGGGGGCCCGCCCGCCGGTCGTCCACGAGATCGTGCCCTGGTACGCGGACCGGCCCGCGGCCCGGATGACCCTGGACCGCACCGAGACCGAACTCGAGCTCGGCGGCGCCCCCGCGACCGTCACCGCGGAGCTGACCGACGCCTCGCCCGCCGCGGCCAGGGTGTCGCTGACCGCCGAGGCCCCGGCCGGGGTCGAGGCCGTGACGCCCGGTGAGGTGGAACTGCCGCGCGGCGGCAGGGTCGTGGTGCCGGTGCGGCTGTCCCTGCCCGCGGACGGCGTGCCCGGGCTGTACGAAGTGCCGCTGGCGTTCCGCGCCGAGGGCCGCACGGTGCGGCAGACGGTCACCGTGCACGCCTATCCGCGCACCGGCGGCCCCGACCTCGCCGCGAACGCCCAGGCCACCTCCTCCGGTGACGAGACGGCGGACTTCCCCGCCTCGGCGCTGACCGACGGCGACCCCGCGACCCGCTGGTCCTCCCCCGTACGGGACGACGCCTGGGTGCAGGCCGAACTGCCGCGGGCCGCCAGGATCGGCCGGGTGGTGCTGCGCTGGCAGGACGCGTACGCCTCCCGTTACACGGTCCTGACCTCGGCCGACGGGCAGAGCTGGCACACGGCGGCGGCGGTCTCCGACGGCCGCGGCGGCACCGAGTCCGTACGGCTGGACGCCCCGTCCGACACCCGCTTCATCCGCGTGCAGGGGCTGGAGCGCGGCACGAAGTACGGCTATTCGCTGTACTCGATGCAGGCGTACGCCGTCACCGGCTGAGCGTCGGGTTCCCCTGGGCTGCTTGCCAAGCGGCCCCGTCGATGCAACTATTCACTCAATACATGTATTGAGTGAATAGAAGGAGGTGGGTGCGTGAGCACCGGCAACGTCCTGCTGAGCCTGCTCGCCGCGGAGCCCGGCCACGGCTACGACCTCAAGCGGCGGCACGACGAACGCTTTCCGCAGGCCCGCCCGCTCGCCTACGGGCAGGTGTACACGACCCTCCAGCGACTGGTGCGCGACGGCCTCGCCGAGGTCGACGCCACCGAGCACGAGGGCGGCCCGGAACGCACCACCTACCGGATGACCGAGCACGGCGTCCTGATCCTGCGCCGCTGGCTGGAGGAACCCGTGCCACCCGCCCCGGTGACCGCCGCCAACGAGATCTTCGCCAAGGTCACGGCCATCATCTCCTCCGGCTTCGGCGACCCGGCCGGCTTCCTGCGCCTCCAGCGCGCCGCCCACCTCGCCCGGATGCGCGAGCTCACCGCCGTGAAGACCGCGCCCGGCGCCCCGCTGTCGGCCGTGCTCTCCGCCGACTACGCCCTCACCCATCTCGATGCCGACCTGCGCTGGATGGACAACGCCGCGCAGCGCCTCGGCGCCCTGGCCCAGGAGGTCACCTCCGCATGACCACACCCCTGATCGAGGCCCGCGGCCTCGTCAAGCGGTACGGAACGACCGAAGCGCTGCGCGGCGCCTCGCTGCGCCTGCACCCCGGCGAGATCCTGGCCGTCAGCGGGCCGAGCGGCAGCGGCAAGTCCACGCTGCTGCACTGCATGTCGGGCATCGTCCGCCCCGACTCCGGCGAAGTCCGGTACGCCGACGGGGAACGGCTGGACCAGGCCGGGGAGACCCGCCGTTCCACCCTGCGGCGCACCGACTTCGGCGTCGTCTTCCAGTTCGGCGGACTGGTCGGCGAACTCACCGCACTGGACAACGTCGCCCTGCCGCTGCTCCTGGCCGGAACGTCCCGCTCAGCCGCCCACGACAGCGCGGGCGCGTGGCTGGAGCGCTTCGGGGTGCGCGGGCAGGCCGCACTGCGTCCCGGGGAGATGTCCGGCGGCCAGGCGCAGCGCGTCGCCCTGGCCCGCGCCATGGTCACCGGGCCGAAGGCGGTCTTCGCCGACGAGCCGACCGGCGCCCTGGACTCGCTGGCCGGCGAGCATGTCATGACGGCCCTGACCCGCGCCGCCCGCGAGACCGGCACCGCGGTGCTGCTCGTCACCCACGACGCCCGGATCGCGGCGTACGCCGACCGCGAGGTCACCGTCCGTGACGGCGTCGTGGAGAACGAGCCGGCGGTCGTCGGCGCCGAGGAGATCGCCCGATGACGACCCTGAAGACGGACACCGTGCTCACCGTGTCACTGCTGCGCGGCTCCCCACGCGGTGAGTGGTGGCGGCTCGGACTGACGGGGGTGGGCGCGGCGCTGGGAACGGTGTTCGCGCTGGCGGCGCTGACCGTCACCGCGATCGGCACCCGCTACGGAGGCGGCGGGATCACCAGCTACACCAACGACCTTCTCAATTATCCGAGCCAGCGGACGGGCGTGGTCGCAAGCCTGCTGCTCCTACTCCTCCCCGTACTGGCGTTCATCGGACAGTGCGCCCGGATCGGCGCACTACGACGCGAACGACGGATGGCCGCGCTCCGGCTGGCCGGGGCGACCCCGGGCCAGGTCCGGAGGATCGCCGCGCTGGAGACGGGCATGGTGAGCGCCCTGGGCTCGCTGGCCGGACTGGGCGGATTCCTGGTGCTGCGCGCCTGGCTGGCCACCGACCAGCCGGAGACCTCCTGGCCCGACGGCCCGGTCCGACTCCTGACCTGGCCGACCGAGGTGCAGGTGCCGTGGGCCGCGATGCTGCTGATGACGGCCGTGGTGCCGGCACTGGCGACGCTGGAGGCGCGGTTCACCCTGCGCCGGGCCGGGGAACACCCGCTGGGCGTGGCGGCCGGGGTCCGCCGGCGGACCGGACGGCGACCGAACGGGCTCTTGCCGTGGGTGTGGGCGCCGGTGGCGCTGGTGGCCGCGGTGGGGCTGCAGCTGCTGAACATCTTCGTGATCGGTTACGACGGCTCCGGCTCCCACCGCGGGTCGGTGCTCGGCACCTACCAACTCATCACCGCGGCGGCCGTCGCGCTCTTCGCCGCCGGACTGCTCTTCGGCGCCGCCGGGCTGGCCGTGGTCACCGGCCGGCTGGCCGCCCGCTCGGGCCGTCCGGAGCTGCTGATCGCCGGGGAGCGGCTGCTGGCCGATCCCTGGGCGGCGGCCCGCTCCCATGCGGCGGTGATGTTCGCCGTGGTCCTCGGGGTCGGCTTCGCCGGCGTCCGCAGGGTCATGCTCGACTACCTGGCCGCGCCGCGGCCGTTCCCGCTCGTACCGTACTCACGGTCCCATCTGGCCTTCCTCCACGGAGGTCTCACCATCGCCGGGATCGCCATCGCGATCCTCGCGGCCGTCACCGCGGCCGGGCTCGTGGTCGGGGCGATCGAATCGGTGATCACCCGTCGCCGCACCCTGGCCACGCTGACCGCCACCGGAGTGCCCCGCGGGGTGCTCGTCCGGGCGGCGCTGCTTGAGGCCGCGCTGCCCCTGGTGCCCACCGTCGTCCTGGCGAGCGCCTGCGCCATGACGATCACCGGCAGCTGGTGGGCGGCGACGGACATGCACGTCTCGGCGCCGCTGCCGGTGCTGGAGCCCCTGCTCACGGCCGCCGGGCTGCTGACCGCCGCCCTGCTGGCCACCGCCGCCTCCCTGCCGCTGCTGCGCCGCACCGTCCACCCGGCGCAGCTGCGCCACGAGTAGCGACGCGAAGGGCGCGGCACGGGGCCCCGGACCGGCACGGGGGTGCGGTCCGGGGCCCTGAGCCCGGTCCGGGACGGTTCAGGACAACACAAAGGCCCGGTCTCAGGCGGATATGCCGTCGATCCGGGCCATGGCGTCCTCCGCGCCGAATGGCTGCAGGTATGGCAGCCAGCGCGGGTCCCTATGCCCCGTCCCGATGATCCGCCAGGCGAGGCCCGACGGCGGGGCGGGCTGATGGCGCATCCGCCAGCCGAGTTCGGCGACATGGCGGTCGGCCTTGAGATGGTTGCACCGGCGGCAGGCCGCGACCACGTTGTCCCACGTGTGCTGGCCTCCGCGGCTGCGCGGGATCACGTGGTCGACGCTGGTTGCGACGGCTCCGCAGTACGCGCACCGGCCGCCGTCCCGGGCGAACAGCGCCCGCCGGGTCAGGGGCACGGGGCCGCGAAAGGGGACTCGAACGAATTTGGTGAGCTTGACGACACTCGGAGCGGGGACAGTACAGGTCGCGCTGTGCATATAGGCGCCGGATTCCTCGAGGCACACGGCCTTCTTGTTCAGTACGAGGATGAGCGCGCGGCGGAGCGGTACGACGCCGAGCGGCTCGTACGACGCGTTGAGGACCAGGACATGCGGCACGGGTGCCTCCTTTTACGCCGGCGGCGCGTGGCTCGCGCCGGGACGATCTGCCCACAGTCTCCCCGGAAGCCCGGTCGCGGCGCCACCATGACCGGGTAACGGAGCGAGGGTGTTTTCAACCACACTCCTTTACATGCCCTGAATCACCGCACGTCGTGCTCGGACAACACAACGGGACACTTCGCCTCCCCCGTTAGTGTGGGAAGCCTGCCCAACCCGGAGGTTTCCGCCCGTGTCCACATCGCCGGCCGCCGTCACGACGATCGACGACGCCCAGAAGAGCGCGACCGACGCCGCCGACTACATCGGTCAGAACTGGGCGGACTGGCTCGCCGCCGGACTGCGCATCCTGCTGATCCTGGTGATCGCGCTGGTGCTGCGGTCGGTGGTCCGCCGCATGATCACCAAGTTCATCGAGCGGATGAACCGCGGTGCCGAGGCCGCCGCGACCAGCGCGCTCGGCGGGCTGCTGGTCAACGCCGAACGGCGGCGCCAGCGCAGCGAGGCGATCGGCTCGGTGCTGCGCAGCGTGGCCTCGTTCGTGATCATGGGGACGGCGGCACTGACCGTGCTGTCTGTGCTGAAGATCAACCTGGCTCCGCTGCTGGCCAGCGCCGGTGTGGCCGGTGTGGCGATCGGCTTCGGCGCGCGCAACCTGGTGACGGACTTCCTCTCCGGCGTCTTCATGATCCTGGAGGACCAGTACGGCGTCGGCGACGTCATCGACGCGGGCGTGGCCAGCGGCACCGTGGTCGAGGTCGGACTGCGGGTGACCAAGCTGCGCGGCGACAACGGCGAGATCTGGTACATCCGCAACGGCGAGGTCAAGCGGATCGGCAACCTCAGCCAGGGCTGGGCGACGGCCGTGGTGGACGTCCAGGTCGGCTACGGGGAGGACCTGGACCGGGCCCGTACGGTGATCGAGGAGGCCGCCGCCGCGATGGCCAAGGACCAGCCGTGGGACGAGGTGCTCTGGGAGCCGGTCGAGGTGCTGGGCCTGGAGGCCGTGACGGCGGACTCCGTACTGATCCAGGCGCAGGTCAAGACCATGCCGGGCAAGGCCGCCGCGGTCGCGCGCGAGCTGCGCTGGCGGATCAAGCGGGCCTTCGACGCAGCCGGCATCGCGATCGTCGGCGGCACCCCGCAGGCGGCCGAGGAGGACGAGGCCGCCGATCCCGCGGCCGCCGTCGCACCGCCGTCCGCGCTGGCCAATCCCGCCTCCCCCCAGGCCCTGGCGGCCCAGCCGCTGGCCACGCCGTCGGCGTCGGCGCAGCCGAGCACGGTCAAGTAGCGGATCCGCCCACGAGGGGCGCCGGGCACCGCCCGGCGCCCCTTTTCCATGCCCCGGCCCGCCGGATAACGCTTTGGCGCCGACCCCGGGACCGGCCCTTGACGCTCCGGCCACGGGCGCCTACCTTGCCTTTCACCAACAGGAAAGTTTCCTAACTACCAACATCGGGCACACCCCGCCCCACAACCCCAGCCAGCCCGCCGGCCCCGTGCCGTAGCCTGCGGCGCGAGCCGTCATCACGAGGGAGGACGAGACCGTGGCCGGTACCCCCGGAAGCCCAGGCACGCCTGGCACCCCCGGAACACCGCGCGTCCTGCGGGCGATGAACGACCGCGCCGCGCTCGACCTGCTCATCGAACACGGCCCCCTCTCCCGCACCCGGATCGGCAAGCTCACCGGCCTGTCGAAGCCCACCGCCTCCCAGCTGCTCGCCCGCCTGGAAGCCGCCGGGCTGGTACTCGCCACCGGCACGACCGCAGGACGCCCGGGACCCAACGCACAGCTCTACGCGGTCAACCCCGCGGCGGCCCATGTCGCCGGTCTCGACGTCACGACCGAGCACATCCGTGCCGCGGTCGCCGACATCACCGGCCATGTGACCGGCACCTTCGAACTCGCCACCCCCGGCCGCCCCCGGCGCGGCCAGGGCGGCGCCGTCGAACAGGTCGTGCAGGCCGTCGACGGCGCGGTCAAGGCCGCCGGGCTGCACCGCACCGACCTGCACCGGATCGTCGTCGGCACCCCCGGCGCCTTCGACCCGAGCACCGGCCGGCTGCGGTACGCCAGCCACCTCCCCGGCTGGCACTCCCCCGCCCTCCTGGACGAGCTGGCCGCCGCCCTGCCCGTCCCCCTGGAGTACGACAACGACGTGAACCTCGCCGCCGTCGCCGAGCAGCGGCTCGGCGCGGCCCGCGGCCACGACGACTTCGTCCTGCTGTGGAACGAGGAGGGCATCGGCGCGGCCATCGTCATCGGCGGCCGGCTGCACCGCGGCCGGACCGGCGGCGCCGGCGAGGTCGGCTTCATGCCGGTGCCGGGCACCCCCCTGGTCCGGCACGTCGCCAAGGCCAACGCCGGCGGCTTCCAGGAACTGGCCGGCTGCAACGCGGTACTGCGCATCGCCCGGGAACTCGGCCTGGCCGTCCCCCGCGGCACCCAGGCCGAGAGCGCCTCGGCGCTGCTCGGCGCGGCGGCCGGTACCGGTGACGACGCCCACGCGGACCTGCTGCGGCGCTTCGCCACCGGACTCGCCGTCGGGCTCGCCTCGCTGGTGACCGTCCTCGACCCCGAGCTGATCGTCCTGGCCGGCGGCGTCATCGCCGCCGGCGGGGAGCCGCTGCGCTCCCTGGTCCAGGCCGAACTGGCCGAACTGGCCGTGCCCCGGCCCCGGCTGGTACTCGGCGGCGTACCGAACGACCCCGTCCTGTCCGGGGCGCTGCAGAGCGCCCTCGCCACCACCCGCGACGAGGTGTTCGACACCTCGCGCTGAACGCACCAGCCCCACCTGTCCGCCCACCCGCACACCCGCCCACCCGCACACGCAGCGGACGGACCCCCGAGGGTCCCTCCGCCGGTCTCGCACACCCTCGAACCGCCCGAAGTCCCCCGGAGGAAGCGAAGTGTCCGGTTCCACCAAGACGGCCGCGGCCGCCGTCGCAGCAGCCGCCGCGATAACCCTGCTGACGAGCGCGTGCACGGGCTCGAGCAACAACACCGCAGGCGACGACCCCAGCAAGGACGTGACCATCACCTTCTGGCACGGCTGGTCCGCGCCGAGCGAGGTGAAGGCGATCGACGCCAACGTCAAGGCGTTCGAGAAGGCCCACCCCAACATCCACGTCAAGGTGCAGGGCAACATCACCGACGACAAGATCAACCAGGCGCTGCGGGCCGGCGGCCCCAACGCCCCCGACGTCGTCTCCTCCTTCACCACCGACAACGTCGGCAAGTTCTGCTCGTCCAACGCCTTCGCCGACCTCGACCCGTTCCTGAAGAAGTCCGGCATCGACCCGGCGGCCACCTTCCCCAAGCCGATGCTGGAGTACACCCAGTTCGAGGGGAAGCGCTGCACGCTGCCGCTGCTCGGCGACGCCTATGGCCTGTACTACAACAAGGACGCCTTCAAGGCCGCCGGCATCTCCGCCCCGCCGAAGACGCTCTCGGAGTTCAAGGCCGACGCGGTCAAACTCACCAAGAACAAGGGCGACTCCTACTCCCAGCTCGGCTTCATGCCGAACTTCCACGGCTACGAGTCGACCACCACGCACCTGGCCGCGCAGTGGGGCGCGAAGTACTTCGACGCCGACGGAAAGTCGAACGTCGCCAAGGACCCCGGTTTCGCGGCCATGTTCACCTGGCAGCAGGACATGGTGAAGGCGCTCGGCGGCTTCAAGAAGCTGGAGAAGTACCGGTCGGGCTTCGGTGACGAGTGGGGCGCCAAGAACCCCTTCCACACCGGCCAGGTGGCCATGGCCATCGACGGCGAGTGGCGGGCCGGCATGGCCAAGGAGGCGGGCACGAAGTTCGAGATCGGCGTCGCCCCCTTCCCCGTGCCGGACGACCAGGCCGACACCTACGGCAAGGGCTACCTGTCGGGCACGATCATCGGCGTCGCCAACACCAGCGCCAAGAAGAACGCCGCCTGGGAGCTGGTGAAGTACATGACCACCGACACCCACGCGGTGGTGAGCTTCGCCAACGCCATCCACAACGTGCCCTCCACGCTGGCGGCCCTGAAGTCCCCTGAGCTGGACGCCGATCCCCTCTTCCGCACCTTCGTGGAGATCGCTCAGAACCCCAACAGCACCACCACCCCCGCGAGTGTCAACGGCGGTACCTACCAGCTGACGCTGCAGGACTTCGGCTACGCCTTCGAGGCGGGCAAGCAGACCGACCTGGCCGCCGGCCTCAAGGGCGTCGACGAGCAGGTCGACAAGGACATCGCGCAGGCCAAGTGATGAGCACCGTCCACCCGATGCTGAGGGCGAAGCGCCGCCGCGAGGCGCTTCGCACCCTCGCCTTCATGTCGCCCTGGGTGATCGGCTTCAGCGTCTTCTTCGCCTACCCGCTGATCTCGACCGTCTACTTCTCCTTCATGAAGTACGACGGATTCACCGCTCCGACCTGGAACGGCGTCAGGAACTGGTCGTACGTCTTCAACGACTACCCGTTCTTCTGGCCGGCCCTGCGCAACACCCTGTGGCTGGTCGTGGTCATGGTCAGCCTGCGGGTCGTCTTCGGGCTCGGGATCGGGCTGCTGATCACGAAGATCAGGACGGCCGCGGGGCTGTTCCGCACCGCCTTCTACCTGCCCTATCTGGCCCCGCCGGTGGCCGCGACCATGGCCTTCGCCTTCCTGCTCAACCCCGGCACCGGACCGGTCAACCACCTGCTCGGCAGCATCGGGCTGCCGCAGCCGGGCTGGTTCAACGACCCGTCCTGGTCCAAACCCGCCCTCACCCTGCTGGCACTGTGGGGCATCGGCGACCTCATGGTCATCTTCATGGCCGCGCTCCTCGACGTGCCCAAGGAGCAGTACGAGGCCGCCGAGCTGGACGGAGCCGGCCCCTGGGCGCGGTTCCGCTACGTCACGCTGCCGAACATCTCGCCCATCGTGATGTTCGCCGTCGTGACCGGGGTGATCCAGACGATGCAGTACTACACACAGCCCCTGGTCGCCGGGAAGGTCGCCAGCGGCGTCATCGGCGGCTCCGGCCAGCAGTTCGAGCCCGGCTACCCGGAGAAGTCCACGCTGACCCTGCCGCAACTGGTCTACAACCTCGGCTTCCAGCGCTTCGACACCGGCTCGGCCTGTGTGATCGCCCTCGTGCTCTTCGCGCTCGCCATGGCCTTCACCGCGCTCCTGATGCGCCGCCGCAGCGGCTTCCTGACGGCGGAGGACTGACACCCATGACGACCCACGCGACCCTCTCCCCCACCGCCCCGGCCGCCGCCACCGGCCTCCCCTCCGGTGCGCGGCGCACCGCGGCCCGCAAGGCGGCGCTGCACTGGATCGCGGTGCACGCCCTCGGCATCGCCGCCGCGCTCTTCTTCGTCCTGCCGTTCGTCTTCGTCTTCCTCACCGCGGTGATGAGCGACAACCAGGCCCTCACCCGCGACCTGTGGCCCAGGACCTGGGAATGGGGCAACTTCGGCACCGTCTGGGACACCCCCGGGTTCCTCACCTGGTGGCGCAACACCCTGCTGTACGCGGGCCTGGGGACCGTGCTGACCGTCGTCTCCAGCACGCCGGTCGCCTACGCGCTCGCCAAGTTCCGCTTCCGCGGGCGCAATCTGTCGATGATGCTCGTGATCTCCACCATGATGCTGCCCCCGCAGGTCGTCATCGTGCCCATGTACCTGTTCTGGGCGAAGCAGCTGCATCTGTCGGGCACGTTGTGGCCGCTGATCATCCCGATGGCCTTCGGCGACGCGTTCACCATCTTCCTGCTCCGGCAGTTCCTGCTCACCATCCCCAAGGAGTACACGGACGCGGCCAGGGTCGACGGCTGCGGCGAACTGCGCACGATGCTGCGCGTGGTGCTGCCGATGGCCAAGCCCGCCATCGCCGCGGTGGCGCTGTTCCAGTTCTTCTACTGCTGGAACGACTACTTCGGCCCGCAGATCTACGCGAGCGAGAACCCGGCCGCCTGGACCCTGAGCTACGGCCTGGAGTCCTTCAAGGGCGCCCACCACACCAACTGGAACCTGACGATGGCCGCGACGGTGCTGGTCATGGCACCCGTGATCGTCGTCTTCTTCTTCGCACAAAAGGCCTTCATCGAAGGCGTGACGTTGACGGGAGTCAAGGGATGAAACTGGCGGTCGTGGGCGGCGGATCCACGTACACCCCGGAACTCATCGACGGATTCGCACGGTTGCGGGAGACGCTGCCGGTCGAGGAGCTGGTCCTGGTGGACCCGGCCGAGGACCGGCTGCGGCTGGTCGGCGGGCTCGCCCGGCGGATCTTCGCCCGGCAGGGCCACCCCGGCACCGTGACCACCACCTCGGACCTGGACGCGGGCGTGGCCGGGGCCGACGCCGTGCTGCTGCAGCTGCGCGTCGGCGGCCAGGCCGCCCGGGCGCAGGACGAGGCCTGGCCGCTGGAGTGCGGCTGCGTCGGCCAGGAGACCACCGGAGCGGGCGGGCTGGCCAAGGCGCTGCGCACGGTGCCGGTGGTGCTGGACATCGCCGAGCGGGTCCGCCGGGCCGCCCCCGACGCCTGGATCATCGACTTCACCAACCCCGTCGGCATCGTCACCCGCGCCCTGCTGCAGGCCGGCCACAAGGCCGTCGGCCTGTGCAACGTCGCCATCGGCTTCCAGCGGAAGTTCGCCGGGCTGCTCGGCGTGGCGCCCGAGGAGGTCCACCTGGACCATGTGGGCCTCAACCACCTCACGTGGGAACGGGGCGTCCGCATCGGCGGCCCCGGGGGCGAGGACGTGCTCCCGAAGCTGCTCGCCGAGCACGGCGACGCCGTCGCCGCCGACCTCCACCTGCCGCGCGCGGTGCTGGACCGGCTGGGCGTGGTGCCCTCGTACTACCTGCGCTACTACTACGCCCACGACGAGGTCGTCCGGGAGATGCGGACCAAGCCCTCCCGGGCCGCCGAGGTGGCCGCCATCGAGGCGGAACTGCTGGCGATGTACGGGGACGAGACCCTCGACGAGAAGCCGGAGCTGCTCTCCCGGCGCGGCGGGGCCTACTACTCCGAGGCCGCCGTGGCCCTCGCCTCCTCCCTGCTGCGGGACACCGGCGACGTCCAGGTCGTCAACACCCGCAACAACGGCACCCTCCCCTTCCTCCCCGACGACGCCGTCATCGAGGTCCCGGCCACCGTGGACGCGAACGGGACGCACCCGCTGCCCGTCCCGCCCCTGGACCCGCTCTACGGCGGTCTGGTCGCCAATGTCACCGCCTACGAGGACCTGGCGCTGACCGCCGCCCTGCACGGCGGCCGGGACCGCGTCTTCAAGGCCCTGCTCTCCCACCCCCTCGTCGGCCAGTACGAGTACGCCGAGGCCCTGACCGACCGTCTGATCGCGCACAACCGGGAGCACCTCGCGTGGGCCTGAACCCTCTCCTCGCCGACGGCGTGCTCGCCGTCGACGCGGGCAACAGCAAGACCGACGTCGCGCTCGTCGCCGCCGACGGGTCGGTGCTCGGCACCGCCCGCGGCGGCGGGTTCCAGCCGCAGATCGTCGGCACCGAGGCGGCGGTCGAGGTGATCGCGCGCATCGTCGAGCGGGCGGCCGACGCCGCCGGTCTCTCCCCGCGGCCCGGCGTGCCGCTGGTGCGGCACGTCTCCGCGTGCCTGGCCAACGCCGACCTGCCCGTCGAGGAGGAGCAGCTCGAACGCGCCGTCCACGCCCGGGGCTGGGGGGTGGGCACCCGTGTCGCCAACGACACCTTCGCCCTCCTGCGCGCGGGCGTCGACGAACCGCGCGGGGTCGCCGTGGTGTGCGGCGCCGGCATCAACTGCGCGGGCATGCTGCCGGACGGCCGTACCGCCCGCTTCCCCGCCATCGGTCACCTGTCCGGGGACTGGGGCGGCGGGGCGGGCCTGGCCGACGAGGCGCTGTGGTGGGCGGCGCGCGCCGAGGACGGGCGCGGCGGCGCCACCGCGCTCGCCGCCACGCTGCCCGGGCACTTCGGGCTGACCTCGATGTACGCCCTGATCGAGGCGCTGCACCTGGGACACATCGCCCTCGCCCGCAAGCACGAGCTGACGCCCGTCCTCTTCGAGACCGCACAGGCCGGTGATCCGGTCGCGCGGGCGATCGTGGAGCGGCAGGCCGAGGAGATCGTGGTCATGGCCACGGTCGCGCTGCGCCGGCTCGACCTGCTCGACACGGAGACCGGCGTCGTCCTCGGCGGCGGTGTGCTGGCCGCCCGTCATCCCCTGCTGATGGACTCCGTGACCTCCCTGCTGGCCGCCGCGGCGCCCAGGGCCGTCCCCAAGGTCGTCACCTCGCCGCCGGTGCTGGGCGCCGCCCTGCTGGGACTGGACCGCACAGGTGCCGGGCCGGAGGTCCACGCCCGGCTGAGGGCGCATTACGAATCGGTGGGCTCCGTGTCATAACCGGCGCGCACGCCGGGGGAACCGAACCCCCTCCCCCGTGCGTGGTGACCTGCGAGGGGGCGGCACGCGGGGCGGACCCGACGGGCGGCAGGCCGGTGGCACGGGCGGCAAGATCCACCCAATACCTGGGTGAACGCCGGTGACGACGGCCATACTGCTGGTCATGGGCTCGTCGCGCGTACGCGCGGGCGAACGGGTCGGGGGGAGGGCCGGCAGGTGACACGGACGCCGATGGAGACGGAGTTGCCGACCGCGCGGGCGGGCACGCCCGCGCCCGGCGGCGGGGGGCCGCGGGCGTGGGCATGGGTGGAGCAGCTGCGCGTCTGGCGCGGCGCGGCCACCACGGAACCCGGCCGGCTGCGGATCATCGGGGCGGCGCTGGTCATGCTGGTCGTCGCGTTCGGCACGGTGACGGCGTGGCAGATCACCGAGCGCTCGGCCGCGGCCGACGACGTGATCCACCACAGTGAGCCGCTGAGCGCACGGGCCGCGGACATCTACCGCTCGCTCGCCGACGCGGACGCCACCGCCGCGGGCGGCTTCCTCGCCGGCGGCGACGACCCGGCGCAGGACCGCGAGCGGTACGCGGAGGACATCCGGGTCGCCTCGCGGAACATCGCCGAGGCGGCGGCCAGTTCCGAGGACTCCGCCCAGGCCCGGGCCCGCCTGGAGCGGCTCAGCCAGCGGCTGTCGGTCTACACCGGCCTGGTCGAGCGGGCCCGTGCCAACAACCGCCAGGGCTTCCCAGTCGGCGGGGCGTATCTGCGGCGCGCGAACAAGATGATGAGCGACGAGCTCCTCCCGGACGCCAAGCAGCTGTGGACGATCGAGACCGCACGGCTGGGCGAGGACTACGAGGACGCCAAGGCGCTGCCCTGGGCCGCCTGGGCGCTGGGCGTCGTCGCGCTGGGCGCGCTGGGCTGGGCGCAGCACCGCTCGTACCGCCGTACGCACCGGGTGTTCAACCCGGGCATGGTGGCCGGGACGGTGGCCACCGCCGTGGTGCTGCTGTGGCTGGTGGCCGGGCACGGCGTCGCGCGCGCCAAGCTCGACGACTCCTACGCGCACGGCGCGCAGTCGCTGCAGGTTCTCAACCAGGCCCGGATCCAGACCCTGCAGGCCCGCGGCAACGAGAATCTCACCCTGGTCGCCCGCGGCGGCGGGGACGCCTACAGCTCGGCGTACGACGAGCAGTTGCAGGGCCTGGCGGGCACGGGCGCCGACGGGCGGACGGGCCTGCTGGCGCGGGCGCTGGACCTCGCCGACGACGATCAGGGCCGGAAGAGCATCACCTCCGCGATGAAGGCCGCCAAGGCCTGGTGGGGACTGCACGGCGAGGCCCGCGAGAAGGACGACGCGGGCAACTACCTGGACGCCGTGGCCCAGACGATCGGCGGTGTGTACGAGAGCGGCGAACGGCCCGAGTTGTACACGGGCTTCTGCTTCGACGAGGTCGACAAGAACCTCGAACAGGCCGTCGGCCACGAGCAGCGGGAGTTCGAGGAGGCCGCCGCCGACGGGCGCGGCGCGCTGGACGGGCTGGTGCTGGGCGCCGCGCTGCTGGCGGTGCTCGCCGCGGTGGGCGCGGTGCTCGGCATCGGGCGCCGGCTGTCGGAGTACCGGTGAACGGGGGGAGGAAGCCGATGAGGCGCGAGGAGCGTGGGCGGCGCGTGCGGGGCTGGACGGCTGTCGCGGCGGCGGCCGGACTGTGCGCGCTGGCGGCCGCCGGGGCCGTACTGCCGCTGCGGGACGGCACGGACGGCGATCGCCGCGAGACCGGGCCGACGGCGAAGGCCCCCGCCGCCGCACCGCGGGAGGCCGCGGCCGACGACGACTGCGGGGGCCATCCGGAGGCGAGCCTGCGGCCGTCGTCCGCGAGCGGCCCCGCGATCGAACGGATCAAGAAGCGCGGCAAGCTGGTCATCGGGGTCGATCAGAACGGCTACCGGTGGAGCTACCGCGACCCGGTCTCCCGGAAGATCGTCGGCTTCGACATCGACCTGGCCAAGGCCATCGCCAAGGACATCCTCGGCAGCGAGAACGCCATCCTGTACAAGACGGTCCCGACCGCCAAGCGCTTCGAAGCCGTCAACAACCGCGACGTGGACCTGCTGGTCCGCACCGTGAGCATCACCTGCGAACGGATCAAGGAGAAGCACATCGCCTTCTCCACGGCCTACTTCAAGGCGGGGCAGCAGCTGCTGGTCCCCCGTCAGGGTTCCGCCATCAAGGGCTTCGACGCCTCCGTGAAGGGGAAACGGATCTGCGTCGCCCAGGGGAGCACCGGACAGGCGGAGCTCGAGAAGGAGAAGGAGCGGCTGCGGCCCCGCATCCTCCTCGTCGCGAACCAGCTGGACTGCCTGGTGATGCTCCAACTGGGTGAGGCCGACGCCGTCTTCACCGACAACGCGCTCGCCGCGGGCCAGGCCGCCCAGGACCCGGCGGTGCGCCTGATCGGCGAGCCGGTCACCACCGAGTACTACGGCGTGGCGATGAACGAGCAGGACACCGACCTGGTGCGCCGGGTCAACAAGGTGCTGGAGGAGTACCGCGACGGCGGTCCGGACAGTCTGTGGATGCAGGCGTACCGTACCTGGCTGGAGGCGGACCTTCCCGGCATCGAGGGCCCGCCCGAACCGCTCTACAAGGACTGAGGCGACAGCGAGGTGCCGCACGTCCGGGCAAGCGACCGGCGGGAACTCGCGGGTGCCGGCCGATACGTGCGGGACCTGACGGCGACTGACGGGGACCAACGGGGACTGACGGGAAGCACGGGGACCGGCGGGAGAGAAAGAGGGTGCGATGGCGGTCGCGGGACCATCCGGACCGGCGATGAGCCGCGAGGACGTCGACCGTGCCCTGGCACGGCTGGGTGACGAACGGAACGCGGTCGAGGCGTCCCTGCTGGCGCTGCAGGACCACTCCGGTCGCAGGCTGCTGGAGGGCGCGGAGCTGAGCGGTGCCACCAAGGAGCGCTGGGCGGCCGCCGAACAGGCCGTCGCCCTGCTGTGGTCGCACTTCGACATGTACACCGAGGCCCTGACCACCGCACGCGCCCTGCGCGCCCGCCGCCGCTGGCCCACCCAGAACGAGCTGCGGGAACTGACCGAGCTGCTGCGCGGTTCCGGCGTCACCGTCTCCGGCGGCGCCCTGCCGGAGGCGGCGCGGAGTCTGACCGGGCCGGCCCGGCTGAGCGAACGGCTCAGTCTGGAGGAGCTGCTGGCGCGGATGAACGGGTGGTACGCGCAGGTGATGGAGGTCGTCTCCGCCGCCGACGCCGTGTGGTCGGCGCTGCCCGCGCGCATCGACCTGCTGGCCGCCGAGGCGCAACGGGTCCGCTCGCTCGCCGAGTCCGTCGGCGTGCGGCCGGGCACCCATCCCTCGGGCGGCGACCTCGCCGAGATGCTGGACGCGCTGGCGGCGCTGCGCGCCGAGGTGGTCTCCGACCCGCTCGCCTTCTGGTCCGGCGGCCGGCCCGACATCGGGCGCTACGAACGGGCGGGGCGGAGTCTGGAGGACATACGGCGCGAGGTCGAGGCCGTACTGCACGTCCGGGACGACGCCGACCACCGGCTGATGCGGCTGCGGGACGTCCTGTCGCGCGCCGACCGCACCCTCACCGAGGCGCGCAGCGCGCGGGTCGAGGTGCTCGCCAAGATCGCGGCCTCGGAGGTGCCCGCGGTCAGCGGTGCGCCGGTCGCGCTGCACGAGCAGCTGTCCGCCGCGGTCGACTACCGCAGGACCGGTCAGTGGCACCGCCTGTCGCCGCTGCTCGACGGCCTCGAGCAGCGGGCGGACGACGAGCTGCTGCGCGCCCGCGAGTCCCTGACCGCGGTCACCGCGCCGCTCGCCGTCCGCGCCGAACTGCGCGGCCGGCTCGACGCCTACCGGGCGAAGGTGGCGCGTCACGGGATGGCGGAGGACCCGTTCCTGATGGAGCGGTACGACCACGCGCGGCGGCTTCTGTGGAGCGCGCCCTGCGATCTGCGAGCGGCGGGGAACGCGGTGCTGCGCTATCAGCAGGCCGTGGCCGAAGTGCTGGTGCCGGGGCAGGCCGAACCTGCCGATCACAAGGGGGATGGGCGATGAAGTGCCAGCGTCCGGACTGCGACGGGACGATCGAGGACGTCGGCGGCGGTGAGCTGTTCTGCGACACGTGCGGGCTCGCGCCGCTGCCGGCGGCGGGGAAGCCGGGCGCGGGCGCGGGCCCTGCCACGCCGTCCCGGCCGTCACGGGCCGCCGGGACGGGCGCGGGTTCCGGCGCGTCCTCGCGCTCGTCGCGGACCTCGGGCACGTCCCGCTCCTCACGCCGTTCGGTGTCCGGGCGGCTGTCGCGTTCGCTGAGCGGCAGTACGAGCGGCGCCTCCGTCTCGGTGCGCAGTTCGCGCTCCGGTTCCAGCGGCCCGACCCGCGGCAAGCTGGGCGCCGGCCTGGTGGCCGTGCCGCCCATCCCCCGGCCCGACCCGGCCGCGGCCGTGCTGCAGGACCCGCAGGTCCCCGAGCGGAAGCGGTTCTGCAGCCGGGGCGACTGCGGGGCGCCGGTCGGCCGCGGCCGCGGCGACCGTCCCGGGCGCACCGAGGGCTTCTGCACCAAGTGCGGCCACCCGTACTCGTTCACGCCCAAGCTGCGGGCGGGGGACGTGGTGCACGGGCAGTACGAGGTGGTGGGCTGCCTGGCGCACGGCGGGCTCGGCTGGATCTACCTGGCGGTGGACCGGGCGGTCAGCGACCGCTGGGTGGTGCTCAAGGGCCTGCTCGACACCGGCGACGAGGACGCGCTGGCCGCGGCGGTCTCCGAACGACGCTTCCTCGCCGAGATCGAGCACCCCAACATCGTGCGGATCTACAACTTCGTCGAGCACCTGGACCCCCGCGGCGGCACCCTGGACGGCTACATCGTCATGGAGTACGTCGGCGGCAAGTCCCTGAAGGAGATCGCCAACGAGCGCCGGGCCGCCGACGGCAGACGCGAGCCGCTCCCGGTCGACCAGGCCATCGCGTACGCCATCGAGGCGCTGGACGCGCTCGGCCACCTGCACAGCCGCAACCTGCTCTACTGCGACTTCAAGGTCGACAACGCCATCCAGACCGAGGACCGGCTGGAACTCATCGACATGGGCGCCGTCCGCAGGATGGACGACCAGGACAGCCCGATCTACGGCACGGTCGGCTACCAGGCGCCCGAGGTGCCGGAGGTCGGCCCGTCCGTCGCCTCGGACCTGTACACGGTCGCCCGGACGCTGGCCGTGCTCACCTTCGACTTCCAGGGCTACACGAACGTGTTCGCCGACAGCCTGCCGGATCCGGACGGCATCGAGGTCTTCTCCCGCTACGAGTCCTTCTACCGGCTCCTGGTCCGGGCCACCGACCCCGACCCGGGGCGGCGGTTCGCCTCGGCGGAGGAGATGAGCGAGCAGCTGCTCGGCGTGCTGCGCGAGGTCGTGGCGCTCGGCAGCGGAAAGCCGCGGCCCGCGCTGTCCACGCTGTTCGGTCCGGAACTGCGGGTGGTCGACACCGAGTTGCTGGCCCCCGCCGTGGACGCCTCGGCCCTCGGCGACCGCGTGACCGGCGGCGCGAACGGCGGCCGCGGGCGCGCGCGGCCGGCCCTGCCCGCGGCCCCCGCCGCCGCACCGGCGCTGCCCGCCGCTTCGGTGCCGCTCCCCACGCCGGGTCCCGGGGGGTACAGCGCGACCGTGCCGGGCACCCCGTTCACCGTGCCCGCCCAGCGGACCGCCCCGACCCCGGCCGGGGCCGGCCCCGCCGTGACGCGCCTCGACGTACGGGCGGCGGCGCTCGCGCTGCCCGTGCCGCACGTCGACCCGGCCGACCCCAACGCCGGCTTCCTGGCGGGACTCGCCGCCGCCGCGCCGTCCGAGCTGGTGGCCGCGCTGCAGGCGGCGCCGGTGCGATCGCCGGAGCTGAGGCTGCGCCTGGTGCGCGCCCGGCTCGACAACGGCGACGCGTCCACGGCAGGCGAGGCGCTGCGGACGCTGCAGGAGGAGCATCCCGACGACTGGCGCGTGGTGTGGCACCGCGGCCTGGGCGCGCTCGTCACCGGCGACGACGAGACCGCCGCGCTGTCCTTCGACGCGGTCTACGACGCCTTCCCCGGCGAGCCCGCGCCGAAGCTGGCGCTCGCGGTCTGCGCCGAACTGCTGGGCCAGTTGGACAACGCCACCGAGTACTACCGCCTCGTGTGGACCACCGACCAGAGCTATGTGAGCGCGGCCTTCGGCCTGGCGCGCGTCCGCCTCGCCGCGGGCGACCGGGCCGGGGCGGTGGCGGCCCTGGAGTCGGTCCCGGAGTCCTCGATCCACTACACGGCGGCGCGGGTGGCGGCCGTCCGCGCGCGGCTGCGCGGACGCGCCCCGCAGGAGGCGCTGCTGGACGACCTCAGAGCCGCCGCGGCGCAGGTGGAGGACCTGCAGCGGCTGGGTCTCGACACACGGCTGCGCGAGCAGTTGTCCACCGAGGTGCTGGGCGGCGCGCTGGACTGGGTACTGGCCGGGCGGCAGGGCGCGTCGGGCGGCCAAGCCGCCGGATCCGCCACGCCCGGGCTCCTGGGCCGGGTGCTGGACGAGCGAGGGCTGCGCTTCGGCCTGGAACACTCGTACCGGGTACTGGCCCGGCTCGCCGACCAGGGCCGCACAAGGATCGAACTGGTGGAGCGGGCCAACCGCCTCCGCCCCCGGACGTGGGTGTAACCGCCATGCCGCACCAGACCGTTTGCCCGGAGTGCAGCGAGCCTCTGGAACCCGATGACAAGTTCTGCGGCGTCTGCGGCGCCGACCTGTCCGCCCCGCGGGAGCCGGACGCCTACGAACTGGCGCCGCCCGACCCCGCGGCCGCCCCGCCACCGCCGGGCGGTGAGCCGGAGTCGTACGAACTGGCCCCGCCGGGCGGGGACACGGACACCCTCGCCTTCGGCCTGGGCACCGCCGACCTGCCCCGGACGCGGATCACCGACCCGCGGCTCGACCCGTCGCCGGGCGGGCTGTCGACCGCCGCTCCGCGCTGCGTCGCCTGCGGCGTGGGCGACGTCGACCCGGACGGCTACTGCGAGCACTGCGGGCACGCGCAGCCCCGGCCGCGCGACCACCAGGAGCAGGAGTACGACGGCGTGGCCGCCGTGACCGACCGCGGACTGCGGCACCACCGCAACGAGGACGCCTTCGCGCTGGCGACGACCGCGCTGCCCGACGGCACGCCCGCCGTCGTCGCGGTGGTGTGCGACGGCGTGTCCTCCGCGTACCGGCCCGACGACGCCTCCGAGGCGGCCGCGGGCACCGCGAGCAAGGCCCTGGCGCATGCCCTGGCCCGCGGCGCGCACCCCGAGGAGGCGATGCGCGACGCGCTGCTGGTGGCCGCCCAGGCGGTGACCGACCTGGCGGCCGAGACCACCGAGGAGGAGGCGCGGCGGCACCACAACGCACCGGCCTGCACCTGCGTGAGCGCGATCACCTCCGGCAAGAGCTTCACCGTGGGCTGGATCGGGGACAGCCGTGCCTACTGGGTCCCCGACGACCGCTCGGTGCCCGCCTCCCGGCTGACCGAGGACGACTCCTGGGCCGAACGCATGGTGGCGCTGGGCCTGATGACGCAGGCCGAGGCGTACGCGGACGAGCGGGCCCATGCCATCACCGGGTGGCTCGGCGCGGACGCCGTCGAACTGGACCCGCACACCGCCTCCTTCGAACCGGACGAACCGGGTGTGGTGGTGGTGTGCACCGACGGACTGTGGAACTACGCGGAGTCGGCCGCGGAGCTCGCCTCCGTGGTGCCCGCGGACGCCCGCACCCGGCCGCTGCACTGCGCGCGGACCCTGGTCGGGGTCGCCATCGACGGCGGCGGCCACGACAACATCACCGTCGCCGTGCTGCCGTTCCCTGCCGCGTGATCCCTCCCTGATGCTCTCTTCCGATGGCTGAACAAGCGCAAGGAGCGCACCCGATGGCCAACTTCTCGAAGTCGAACGTGCCGCAGTTCTCCGTCGACGTCTACCAGAACGAGTTCCTGCCGGAGGGCGGGCGCGAGGTCAACGCGATCGTCACCGTGACCTCGACCGGGGGCGGCACCACCGGCGGACTGCCGCTGGCCACGCGCGCGCCCGGAGATGTGCCGGGCACCGGACCGGGCACCGGACCGGGCGCCGCCGTGGTGATCATGGTGGACTGCTCGGGCTCCATGGACTACCCGTCGACCAAGATGCGCAGCGCCCGCGAGGCGACCGCCGCCGCCATCGACACCCTCCGCGACGGCGTCGCCTTCGCCGTGGTCGCCGGCACGCACCAGGCCAAGGAGATCTACCCGGCCGACGGCGGCCTCGCCGTCGCCGACCCGGCCACCCGGCACCAGGCCAAGGAGGCGCTGCGCCGGCTCAGTTCGGGCGGCGGCACCGCGATCGGCACCTGGCTGAAGCTGGCCGACCGGCTGCTGGCCACGTCCGACGCGGCGATACGGCACGGCATCCTGCTCACCGACGGCCGCAACGAGCACGAGAAGCCGGAGACCCTGCGCGCCGCGCTGGACGCCTGCGCGGGCCGCTTCACCTGCGACGCGCGCGGGGTCGGCACCGACTGGGAGGTCAAGGAGCTGACCGGGATCGCCTCCGCGCTGCTCGGCACGGTCGACATCGTCGCCGACCCCTCCGGCCTGGAGGCGGACTTCCGGCGGATGATGGAGAACGCGATGGGCAAGGAGGTCGCCGACGTCGCCCTGCGCGTGTGGACCCCGCAGGGCGCGGAGATCCAGTACGTCAAGCAGGTCGCGCCCACCGTCGAGAACCTCACCGCCCGCCGTACCGAGGCCGGACCCCGCGCCGGCGACTACCCGACGGGCTCTTGGGGCGACGAGTCGCGCGACTACCACGTCAACGTGCTGGTGCCGATGGCCGGCATCGGCCAGGAGATGCTGGCCGCGCGGATCTCCCTCGTCCTGCCCCAGCCCGACGGCACCCCGCGGGTGCTGGGCCAGGGCCTGGTGCGGGCGGTCTGGACCGACGACATGGCGGCCTCCACGCGGATCAACCCCCAGGTCGCCCACTACACCGGACAGGCGGAGCTGGCCCAGGTCATCCAGCAGGGCCTGGAGGCCCGCAAGCAGGGCGACTTCGACTCCGCCACCGCCAAACTCGGCCGCGCCGTACAGCTGGCGAGCGCCTCCGGCAACGACGACACCGCCAAGCTGCTGGCGAAGGTGGTGGACGTGGTGGACGCGGCCACGGGTACTGTGCGGCTGAAGGCCCGGGTGGCCGACGCCGACGAGATGACGCTCGAGACACGTTCGACGAAGACCGTCCGTGTGAAGAAATAGAGCAGCGGGACCCAGAGGGGCAGAGGGGGAGAGAGCGACATGTCGACTTGTCCGAACGGTCACCAGTCCGCGACGGACGACTGGTGCGAGGTGTGCGGGATGCGCATGTCCGCGCCACCGTCCCCCTCCGTCCCCGCCCCGCCCTCCACCTACACGGCGCCCGGGCCGCCACCGCCCCCGCCGCCCCCGTACTCCGGCGGCTACTCCCCGGGCCACACGCCGGGTTACGAGCCCGCCTACGACCCGGCGTACGACCCCGGCCTCGGCTACGACCCCGGGTACGGCCAGGGCCAGGGCGGGATCGGCTACGACCCGGACGCCACCGCGGCCGCCGAGCCGTGCCCCAACTGCGGCACACCGCGGGAGGGCTACGCCCAGTTCTGCGAGGAGTGCCGCTACAACTTCGTCACCCACGCCGGGACGACCTTCGTCCCGCCGGCGCCGCCCGGCTCCCCCGGCTTCCCGCCGGACGGGCCCCCGTACCAGCGCTACGAGTCGCAGCGGTCCCGGCCGTCGCAGATCAACCGCCCCGCGGAGCCGCTGGCCCCGGAGTCGGTGACCTCCGGCTCGGGCGACTTCCTGCTCACTCCGCCGTCCGCGCCCGAGCCCGATCCCGTACCGGCGGGCCCGGCCACCTGGACCGCCGTCATCGTCGCCGACCGCGACTACTTCACCGGCATGATGGCCCGCAGCGGCCCGGAGGCGCGCGGGCTGTACTTCCCGTCCTACTCCCCCGAGCAGCGGATGCCGCTGACCGGCCCCCAGGTGACCATCGGACGGCGCCGGCACAGCACGCGCGAGGCCCCCGACATCGACCTGTCCCGGGCGCCCGAGGACCCGGGCGTCTCCCACCAGCACGCCGTCCTGGTGCAGCAGCCGGACGGCAGCTGGTCGGTGGTGGACCAGGGCTCCACCAACGGCACCACCGTCAACGGCGGCGAGGACCCGGTCGACCCCTTCGTGCCCATCCCGCTGAAGGACGGCGACCGGGTCCACGTCGGCGCCTGGACGACGATCACGATCGTCCGCGACTGACCCCGGCCGCTCCCGGCGCGGGCCGCACCTCCCAGCGATGCGGCCCGTCCGGGTGGTCCAGCCAGGTCCACTGGCGGCCGTCCTCGACGCTCATGCCGAAGCGGTCCCGGGGCGGCTGCCCCTCGCTGCACCACAGGGCGTACGCCTCCTCCACGGCCGACCACAGATCCCGCGGCCCGGTGAGCAGGACCGTGCCCTCGCGGACGGCGTGCGCGGCGGAGCCGTCGGCCGCGGTCACGGTGGGGCCGCCGGGCGTCCAGCGGACGTCGGCGTCCCCGGCGTACAACCCGAGCAGGAAGCGGAACAGCTCGCTCTCCAGCACCCGCGGCGGGGTGTCGCTCGCACGGCTGCGCCCACCGGTGCCGGTGCCGTCCGGCGCCCCGGAGCCGTCACGGCGCGGGGCGGCACCGGTACCCCGCAGCGACACGAAGTACGCCGGGGTGTGCAGGAAGCGCCCCTCGGCCCGCTCGGGGCCCGTCACACGCAGCGCGATCAGCCCGGCCGCGAAGGGCGCCAGGATCAGCCCGCCGCGCCGGCACTGGCGCGGCCACGCCTCGGGCACGGAGGGGAGCTCGCAGGTGGCCACGATCCGGTCGTAGGGCGCCCGCTCCGGACAGCCCAGTGCCCCGTCGCCGGTCACCACCGCGACCGGGCAGCCGACGGCGTCCAGGTGCGCGCGGGCGGCGCCGGTGATCTCCGCGTCGAGGTCGACGGTGGTCACCGCCTCGGGGCCGAGGCGGCGGGCGAGCAGCGCGGCGTTGTACCCGGTCCCCGCGCCGATCTCCAGCGCCCGCTGCCCGTCCTCGACGCGCAGTGCCTCCAGCATCGCGGCCATCAGCGAGGGCTGGCTGCTGGAGGAGACCGGCTCCCCGTCCCGGACCAGCGTGACCAGCGGCACGTCGGCATAGGCGCCCGACAGCCAGCGGGCCCGGGCGCGCGGATCGGGATCGTCGACCGACAACCGGGTGAACCCGCCGCCCGACCGGGGCCGGTGGTAGACGGGGACGAACAGATGGCGCGGGACGTCGTCGAACGCGGATCGCCACCTCGGGTCCGCCAGCCCCCCGGCCGCGGCGATACGGCGCACCAGCCGGGCCCGCAGCGGGAGCGCCGCCGTCGCGTACCGGTCACCTTCCGTCATATGACCACTCTGCGACGGTGACCCCCTCCGGACAACGCGGACCGTCTGAGACCATGGGGGACGTGAATGAGATCCCGCGGGACACCCTTGAGCAGCAGACGTTCTTCGAGGCGGTCGGCGGCGAGCCGACCTTCCGGCGGCTCGTCCGCCGCTTCTACGACGGCGTCGCCGAGGATCCGATCCTGCGCCCCATGTACCCGGAAGAGGACCTCGGCCCCGCCGAGGAGCGCATGAGGCTCTTCCTCATGCAGTACTGGGGCGGCCCCCGAACGTACAGCGAGAACCGCGGCCACCCCCGGCTGCGGATGCGCCACGCGCCCTTCCGGGTCGACCAGGCCGCCCACGACGCGTGGCTGGCCCGTATGCGTACCGCCGTGGACGAACTGGAGCTGGAGCCCGACCACGAACGGCAGCTGTGGGACTACCTGGTCTACGCGGCCGCGTCGATGGTCAACACCGCGGGATGAGCCGCGGCCGGCCCGGGCCCGCCGGGCCGGCCAGGGCGCGGGTCAGACGGGGCTGACCGACAGCCCGGGGCCGCCGCGCCGGACGGCGACCGAGCCGTACGGTGTGCGCAGCCGCAGCCACGGCCCCGCCGCCAGCAGCAGTACGGCGGGCTGCTCGGCCGCACGCGGTGCCGGAACGGTGGCGCGCACCGGATGCAGGAAGCCCAGCGCGTGGGCGGCGTGCACCGCCCGCAGCGGCAGGCCGGTGGCGCCGAGCCGCCGCGACCAGATGTCGTCGGCGATGGCGTCCAGCTCCGCACGGGTGCGGAGCTCGGGCACCAGCGCCTCGCTGCGGTGCCGGAACTCGGTCACCGCGGCGGCCGCCACCGCGCGCACGTCCTCCGCGGGCGGCAGGCCCTCCACCCGCTCCCAGCCGCCGCGCGGCGGGAGCAGTCCGGCCCAGGCCGGCCCGGTGACGGCCGCGGGCACGGTGACCGTACCCGCCGTCTCGTCGATCCCGTCGAGCAGTTGCCCGGCGGAGACGGTCGCGTCCAGGTCGCCCGCGGACGCTTCGAGCTCCGCGGTGCGGACGGCCAGGACCCCGCCGCCGAACGGCGGCTGCCCGAACACGGCGAGCACCGTGTCCGAGGCCCGCAGCCGGACGACGGCGGCCTTGTCCCAGCGGAGCAGCCGGGCCAGGAAGGCGGCGAAACCGTCCGCCTCCCTGGCATCGGCGAGTCGCAGGGGCGCCGTCATGCGGCGACGGCCTCCTTGCCGGCACCGGCCGGGGCACCCGCGCCGTCGTCGCGGTACGCCTCCAGGAACGACCGCTCCTCCGCGGTGATCCGGCGCGGCCGGCCCTTCTCGAGGTCGTACGGCACCACGATCGTGGAGGCGCGCACGTACACCGTCTCCGCGTCCTTGACCTCGTACGCGACGGTCAGCGAGGCGGCCCCCACCTTGGTCACCCACGTCTCGACGGTCACCGGCTCGTGCCGGTGCACCAGCGGACGCAGATAGTCGATCTCGTGACGGGCGACGACCGACCCGCCGGTGAACGACTCGCTGCCCTCCCCGGGCGCCAGCCGGAACATGAAGTCGATGCGGGCCTCCTCCAGGTAGCGGAGGAAGACCACGTTGTTGACGTGCCCGAAGGCGTCCATGTCCGACCAGCGCAGCGGGCAGCGGTAGATGTGACGCGCCATCTGCCGATCAGCCCCGGGTGAGCTTCTTGTAGGTGGCGCGGTGCGGCCGGGCCGCGTCGGCGCCGAGCCGCTCGATCTTGTTCTTCTCGTAGGACTCGAAGTTGCCCTCGAACCAGAACCACTTGGACTCGCCCTCGTAGGCGAGGATGTGGGTGGCCACCCGGTCCAGGAACCAGCGGTCGTGGGAGACGACCACGGCGCAGCCGGGGAAGTCCAGCAGCGCGTTCTCCAGCGAGGACAGCGTCTCGACGTCGAGGTCGTTGGTCGGCTCGTCGAGGAGCAGCAGGTTGCCGCCCTGCTTGAGGGTGAGCGCCAGGTTCAGGCGGTTGCGCTCGCCGCCGGACAGGATGCCGGCCGGCTTCTGCTGGTCCGGGCCCTTGAAGCCGAAGGCGCTGACGTACGCGCGGGACGGCATCTCGACCTGGCCGACGTTGATGTAGTCCAGCTCGTCCGACACGACCGCCCAGAGGGTCTTCTTGGGGTCGATGTTGGCGCGGTTCTGGTCGACGTAGGAGATCTTGACGGTCTCGCCGACCTTGATCGTGCCGGCGTCCGGCGCCTCCAGGCCCTGGATCATCTTGAACAGCGTGGTCTTGCCGGCGCCGTTGGGGCCGATGATGCCCACGATGCCGTTGCGCGGCAGGGTGAAGGACAGGTCGTCGATGAGGACCTTGTCGCCGAACGCCTTGGAGAGGTTGTTGACCTCGACCACGATGCTGCCCAGACGCGGGCCCGGCGGGATCTGGATCTCCTCGAAGTCGAGCTTGCGCATCTTCTCGGCTTCGGCGGCCATCTCCTCGTAACGCGCGAGGCGGGCCTTGGACTTGGCCTGGCGGCCCTTGGCGTTGGAGCGGACCCACTCCAGCTCTTCCTTGAGCCGCTTGGCGCGCTTGGCGTCCTTGGCGCCCTCGACCTTGAGACGGGACTGCTTCGTCTCCAGGTACGTGGAGTAGTTGCCCTCGTACGGGTAGGCGCGGCCGCGGTCGAGCTCGAGGATCCACTCGGCGACGTTGTCCAGGAAGTACCGGTCGTGGGTGATCGCCACGACGGTGCCCGCGTACTTGGCCAGGTGCTGCTCCAGCCACTGGACGGACTCGGCGTCCAGGTGGTTGGTGGGCTCGTCGAGCAGCAGCAGGTCGGGGGCCTCCAGCAGCAGCTTGCAGAGCGCGACGCGGCGCTTCTCGCCACCGGAGAGGTTGGTCACCGCCCAGTCGCCGGGCGGGCAGCCGAGGGCGTCCATCGCCTGCTCCAGCTGGGCGTCCAGGTCCCAGGCGTTGGCGTGGTCCAGCTCCTCCTGCAGCTTGCCCATCTCGTCGAGCAGCGCGTCGGAGTAGTCGGTCGCCATCAGCTCGGCGATCTCGTTGAAGCGGTCGAGCTTGCCCTTGATCGGGCCCACGCCGTCCTGGACGTTCTCCAGCACGGTCTTGGACTCGTCGAGCGGGGGCTCCTGCAGCAGGATGCCGACGCTGTAGCCGGGCGAGAGGAAGGCATCGCCGTTGGACGGCTGCTCCAGCCCCGCCATGATCTTGAGCACGGTGGACTTACCCGCGCCGTTCGGCCCCACGACACCGATCTTCGCTCCGGGGAGGAAGCTCAGGGTGACGTCGTCGAGGATCACCTTGTCGCCGTGCGCCTTGCGCGTCTTGCGCATGGTGTAGATGAACTCAGCCAAGAGAAACCGTCCGGCAATCGATGTGTGGGCAGATACACCCCATCTTGCCGTACCGCCACCCCTCGGCGGAAACGAGTACCCGGGCGACCCCGCGCACGCCGCTGACCTGGGCCGGGGCCGTGCGCGTCCCGCAGTCATGGATCGCCGCCGGCCGACCCGGGGTGATCCGGCGGGCCGCGGGGACGCCCGGAGGCCGCTGTCCGCGTTCCGGAGGGCTTCGCGTACCGGCAAGCGGCGCGCGATCACGAAGCCGTGGGCCATCCGCGGCGACCGGCCGTTACGACTTGGTCATGCGGTGAGCCAGAGGCCAAGACGTGCGAGCGCCAGGGTGATGCCCGGCGCGCTGATCCCCCGCGCCGTCGACCGACCCCCTCGCGCTGTCGAAAGGCATGGCATTGCTGACTCTCGTCTTCGGAGGGCACCTGCTGTACGTCGCCCTCGTCGCCCTCATCTCGGCGGCGGTGCTGGGTGGCGTCGCCTCCGCCCTCCGTGGCCGCTCCGACCGGCCCTGGGCCTACGCGGCCTGGGCGGCCACGACGACCGCCGCGCTGTTCCTGACGCTCTGGCTCAGACCCGTCGGCACGGGAGTGGTGGGGTGCACGGTGAGCCGGGACGTGTGGGAGCCGTTCGGCACGACTCAGGGCTGGATGAACGTCGCCCTCTTCGTGTCGATCGGCTTCTTCGGCGTGCGCGCGGCCCGGCGCCCGGTGCCTCCTCTGCTGCTGTCCGTCCTCCTGGCATGCGGGATCGAGAGTCTCCAGGCCGTCCTCCCCGTGATCGGCCGCTACTGCGACACCGCCGACCTGACCACCAACGTCGTGGGCGCCGCCGCGGGTGTGGCCCTCGGTGTCCCTTCCCTTCGCCTCACGAGTGCGCGGCTGGCGCCCTGGCCCGCGCGGCGTCGCTGGTTCACGGTGGCGACCGGGGCGGGATTCGCTGCCGTCGCCTGCTTGCCGGCCACGGTCGTCGACGTACGGGTCGTCGACCACGCCGAGCCGAGCAGGCCGGCCTCCGCGGAACAGCGGGCGGTGCTCGGGCAGGCGGTCCGCCAGGCGCTGGGAGCCGGCTTCAGGGTCGATCACGCCATGGACAACACGCCGTGCGGCGTGGACGGCGTGAACGAGGAGGTGTGGGCCGTTCTGAAGCCGAGCGGAATCGCCTCCATGAGCTGGCCCGGCCGGGACCGCCTCCAGATCAACCTGTCGGTGGGGCCCCAGGCCCGGGGCGGTCCGGCCGGGCACCCCATCCCCGGCTCTTCCGGGCCGGTCCACGACGCCGCGGCGGCCGAGCGGGCCGCCGGCGGGTACGTGGGCGCGCACTACCCCACCGCCGACGCGAAGCGGCCGGTGGCGGACCGTGCCGACGACGGCCCCGGGGAGACGTGGACCGTCACCTATCCCTATCGCGACGACCGCATGCCGGCCGTGACGTCGCTCCAGGTGACCGTCGACGACGCCGGGCGCCTCCTCGGCATCCGCCTCGCCGCAGCCGCCGGCGGCGGCCCGAAGGAGACCCCTGGGGACTGCGGCTGACAGCCTGGCGACGCCCCCGGAGCCGTTCCTGCGGAGACCTCGGTGGCTCTCGGCCGGGCCAACGGCGAACGGCGAACGGCGAACGGTGAAGGGGGCGGAGGTCCAGGACCTCCGCCCCCTTCACTCAGGAGCGATCAGTGCGCGTCAGCTCACTCGGCGGACGGGGCCGCCTTCTTCTTGCGGAGGAGGAAGACCGCGCCGCCACCGACGACGACCAGGGCGATCGCGATGCCGGCGATCACCGGGGTGGCGCTGCTCGAACCGGTCTCGGCGAGGTCGCCGCCGGTGGAACCGGTGTCACCGGTGCCCTCGGAGGAACCGCCGGCCGTGGCGGGGCTGGGCGAGGAGGACGGGGTGCTGCCGCCGTCGCCGGCGGTCTGGCAGTCGAGGACGCCCTCGAAGGTCTTCGTGAAGCCCTCGGGGCCCGTGATGGTGACCTTGTAGTGCTGGTCCTCGGCGACCGGCACGGTGATCGTCTCGGACTTGCCGGCCTCGACGGTGTACTCCTTGTCGGCCAGCGTGAAGGTGAAGGGCTGGTCACCCTCGTTGGCCGCCGTGACGTCCAGACCGTTCTTGGCGCAGTTCACCTCGGCGGAGACCGCCGGGATCGGGCCCTTGGCGGCCCAGGTGCCGGTCGCCGTGGCGGAGACGGAGCTGTCGCTGGAGCCGGCCAGGATCTGGACCTGAGTGGTGCTGTCGACACCCGTGAAGGCGCGGCCGACCGGAAGCTTGGTGTTGGCGCTGGCCGTCAGCGAGGTCGTGCCGTCGGGGGTGCCGACGGGCACGTCGAAGTAGAGCGTCGCGCCGTCCTTGACACCGTCGGCGGGCAGGACGCCGCCGTCCTTGTTGGTGATCTTGACGTTGGCGGGGGCGCCGGGCGCGAGGTTCACCTGGACGCTGGAGGCGTTGGTGTGGACGGTGATCGGGCCGAGCAGGTCACCGGCCTTGCCGGAGACGGCCGGCGGGTCGAGGGTCAGCGACGCCGCGGGCTCCTCGAGGTTCTCGGCGTGCTCCTGCAGCCAGTCCGCGAGCTGCTCCGCGACCGGGTCGGCGGCCGTCACGTCGGCCTTGTCGGAGAAGCGCCAGATGGCCACCTGGGTGCCGGCGGCGGCGAGCTTCTCGGTGAGCTTGCCGGACAACTCCGCGGTCTTCTGCAGCGCCGCGAGGTCGTTCACCTGCGGGTAGGAGTTCTGCAGGATCCAGTTGATCTTGCCGGCATCCTTGTTGTCGTGGAGGCTCGACTCGTCCCAGGAGACCTCCTTGTAGGCGGCCTTGCCCTGGGTCGGGTTGTGCAGGTCGATGCAGTACGTCTGGATCGTGCCGCCGCCGTCCACCGACATCTCGAAGAGACCGGCGAGGACGTTCTTCGTCTTGCCGCCCTCGTTGATGACGGCCTTGTCGAACGTCTTCAGTCCGCCGAGCGTAGCCGAGGCACCGGGCGCGGTGGGGGTCGCGTCGTCCGCGATGGCGGACCCGGCAACGGCTATGGAACCTGCCGCGAGGAGCCCGGAGGCCACCATCGCGACGGCAAGACGGGCAGCTCCCCGCCTCCGTACAGTGAACATGAATTTCCCCTCCGGGCGAGGCTGGTCGTGGGGGCAGGCCTCGCCGACAGCTGTGGATCCCCGCGGAAAGCCGGGGGTACCGCTGAATCCTAGGAACCAACCGCACCAAGGCCATCAGGATTCACGGCCGCCCAGGAATTCGAATCGCAATCGTTACCCGCGCGTAGGCATGAACGTGCAATTGTCGATAAATCATCGACGTTTTGACGCCGGCCGAATGCGCAGCTGTCCGTCTTATCCCGACAGTGCGGCCATGGGATCACCGGCCGGCGCGCCCCCGGCGGCCGGGACGGAATTCGGAACCATGAGTTCCGGAGGGGTCGCGGACACCCGCCGGAACGCGGAGGTGCCGCGCGTCAGATCGTGGCCGCAGGCGATCGCGTCGACGTCGGCGGAGATCCAGCGCTGCCCGTCGCGCTCCTCCTCACGGACCCTCAGGCGCCCTTGGACGACGACGGGTTCGCCGACCCCGACCGAGGCCACCACGTTCTCGCCGAGCTGCCGCCAGGCCCATACCGTGTAGAAGCTGGTGTGCCCGTCCGACCAGCCGCCGCGCTCCCGGTCCCAGCGGCGCGCGGTGGTCGCCAGCCGGAACCTGGCGACCGCGACGCCCGTGGGCGTCTTCCGGAATTCCGGCCTCGTGGCGACATTCCCCACGACGGTGACCACTGTCTCGTTCATCGCCGATACTCCCCCGTCTGCCCTCGCCGGACGGCGGCCCCATGCCGCCGTCCCCGCGATGGATCCATGGTGCGCCCGCCGCGCCCCCCGTGGAGAAATCGGATTCAACCTGTGGATTACTGGCTGGTTGTGGACAACTCCGTCACCCGGAAGTGCGTTCCGGCGAGTACTCCGTACTGCTCCCGCACCTCCCGGTACCGCAGCAATTCCGCCGCGAGCGGCTCCAGCACCCGCGCCCGTCCGCAGTCCGCCGCCGCGTCGCCCATCCGGCGCTCCACGGCCTGCCCGTGCCGGCGTGCCGGGCCGCGGGCCGCGAACCGGCTCACCCGCGTGAGCAGCGGACCGCTCAGGCCGCCGACGACCAGCAGAGCGGGCGCCGGCCACCACGGCAGCCGCAGCCCGCCCGCCGCCGTCGCGATGCCGCACACCACCGCCGCCGCCGCGAGCAGCGCCAGCAGCCACTGCGCCGTGCCGATCGCCGACCACCACCTGGGGCGCTGCGGCTCGTCCGGCGCCGTCCGCTCCAACGCCGCGTCCAGTGCCTCGGGGAGCGTCCGGCCACCGCGACGGGCGGCCTCGCGCACCGCCTGCGCCCAGGGAGCGGGCAGGCCCACCACCGCGTCCGCCGCGACCGCGCGCACCGCCTCGTCGACCGCCGCGCGGGACGCCGTGAGCGCGGGCCGGCGACCGCCGAGGGAGCTGCCGCGCGGACGGTCGCCGCGGACGCGGCGCAGCCGCCGCCATGGTGTGCCGCACGCCTCGTCGGCGGCCCTGGCCCAGTCGCGCTCCGCCGCCCGGCCCGCCGCCGCGGCGCCGACGGCGTGCGCGAGGCTCGCCGTGAAGTCCTCGCGGGCCCGGTCGGTGAGACCGGTCGCGCCTTCGGCGACGTACAGCGGGCGCAGCCGCTCGGCGAGCCCGTCCACGTCCGCGGACAGGCGTCGGCTCGCGGCGGCGCGCTCGGCCACGACCTGGCCGATCGCCGCCTTCAGTTCCGGCACGCCGTCGCCGTTCAGTGCCGAGACAGCCAGCACCATGGCGCCGTCCTCGCCGTGCTCGCCGACGGCGAGCCCGTCGTCGTCGAGGAGCCGCCGCAGGTCGTCCAGGACCTGCTCGACGGCCTCCTCGGGCAGCCGGTCGATCTGGTTGAGGACGACGATCGTCACGTCCGCGTGCCCGGCCAGCGGCCGCAGATACCGTTCGTGCAGGGCGGCGTCCGCGTACTTCTCCGGGTCGAGCACCCACACGATCACGTCGACGAGCTTGAGCACGCGGTCCACCTGGTCGCGGTGCCCGGTCGCCGCCGAGTCGTGGTCCGGCAGGTCGAGCAGGACCAGGCCGGCCGGCCCGTCGTCCGCCTGCTCCGCCCCCTGGTCCAGCACACTGTGGCGGGCGAATCGCGCCTTCGGCACGATGCCGAGCCGGTCCAGCAGCCCGGAGGCGCCGCGGGGGTCCCAGGCGCAGGCGACCGGCGCCGAGGTCGTCGGGCGGCGCACCCCGATGCGCGACAGCTCCAGTCCGGTCAGCGCGTTGAACAGGGACGACTTCCCGCTGCCCGTCGCCCCGGCCAGCGCCACCACCGTGTGGTCCGCCGAGAGCCGGCGCCGGTCGCCGACCCTTTCCAGCAGTTCCCCCGCCCCGTCGAGCGCCTCGTGGCTCACGCGGGTGCGCGACAGCCCCAGCAGTTCCGACAGCGCGTCCACCCGCTCCGTGAGCACCTGGTCACCTCTCCCACAGTCCGTACGACTTCTGCACGACCGAAAGCTCCGCGATCAACGACGCCTGCTGGCGGGCCGTCACATCCAGCGCGTCCACCGGGAGGACCCGCCGTTCCCGCTCGGCGTCCAGCACGTCCCCGACCAGGCTCTCCAGTTCCTCGCGTGCCCGGTCGCCCGCCCTCAGCGCCGAGTACGCGCCCACGAGGGAGGCGAGCAGCTCGCCCGCGCCCGAGCCCTTGCGGCCGCCCAGCACGGCGACCGCGAGCAGCGCCGCGGCGTGTTCGGGGTCGGCGCCCTCCGCGGTGGCCCGCACCGCCTCCTTCGCGAGGCGGGCCAACGTCCACCGCCACGCGTCGACGGCGTCCTCGATCCGCTCCTCGGCGTCGTCGGCCGCCGTCGACCGCTCCTCGGCGTCCTCCAGCAGGACGGCGCCCGCCCCGTCCCGGCGCCACGCTTCCAGGGTCTGCTCGTCCGCCTTCGCGACCTCGGTGCGCAGCAGGGCCGCCAGGCTCTCGGCGAGCGCGGCCTGCAGCGCCTCCGGGCCGCAGTCCGGGTAGCCGCGCCAGCTGGCCAGTGCGTCCCCGGCGAGCAGCGCCCCCGCCCCGACGGCCTCGTGCACCCGCGTCTCGGCCTCGTCGTAGGCGTCGTCCGCCTGCCGGGTCAGACGCACCGCGGCGGCGTGCTGCGCCGCAGAGGCGCCGGCCAGCTCCGGGAGACGGTTGCCGAGGGAGCCCAGCACCCCCGACGCGGTACGCCGTGCCGCCTGGTGCCGCGCGGCCGGATCCTCGGCGCAGTGCGCGAGCCAGCTGCCCAGCGCCGCGACCGCGGTGTGCGGCAGCAGCCCGCCGGCGCCCGCGGACTCGGGCAGTTCCGGCACCGTGAAACGCGGCACGTCCCCCAGGCCGGCCCGGGTGAGCAGGGCCGCGTAGTGCTGCGAGACGTCGTCTGCGATCTGGTGCGGCACCCGGTCGAGGACGGTCGCCAGGGTGACGTCGTACTCCTTGGCCGTACGCAGCAGATGCCAGGGCACGGCGTCGGCGTAGCGGGCCGCGGTCGTGACCAGGATCCAGATGTCGGCCGCGCAGAGCAGCTCGGCGGCGAGTTCGCGGTTGCGGGAGACGAGGGAGTCGATGTCGGGCGCGTCCAGCAGGGCGAGTCCGCGCGGCAGCGTGTCGTCGGTCTCGAGCCGCAGCCACAGCCGCGTGTCCTCCGCCTCACACTCCTCGTCGTTCTCGTCCGCCCCCTCCACCCCGTCCGCGTCGGCCGCCGTCCGGGGCCGCGGCGCCCACGCCCGGGCGAGGCCCGGCAGCACCCGCGGATCGGCGAACCACGCCCGGTCCTGGGGATGGCACACCAGCACCGGTGTGCGCGTCGTGGGGCGCAGCACGCCCGCGTCGCTCACCCGCCGCCCGATCAGCGAGTTCACCAGCGTGGACTTCCCCGCTCCGGTCGACCCGCCCACCACCGCCAGCAGCGGCGCTTCGGGCGCCCGCAACCGGGGCACCAGATAGTCGTCGAGCTGTGTCAGCAGTTCCTGGCGTGTGCGGCGGGCCCGCTCGGCTCCGGGAAGGGGAAGGGGAAAGCGCGCGTCCTCGACGCGGTCGCGCAGCGCGGACAGCGCGTCGAGGAGTTCGGGCCGTACATCCAAGATCGCCACAGTGGCAGAATGCCCCATTTTGATGGGTTTTTGAAGCGCATTTCGCCCAGTTCACGCCTTTCGGCCCGCAAGAACGCCGGAACGGGACACAAGAGCCGGAAGAGACACCGGCATAACGAGTGCACAACAGCCGTCGACTGAGGCGACAAAACTGGTGCGACATTCGCACCTGCCTGCGATTATCAGACCGCTTCACCGAACCTACACAACGTGTCATGAAGGCGAAGCAACCGGCCGCACATCAGCCGCGCCCTATCCTTGTCCCCGGCAAGGTCACGGAACCGTCGACACAAGGGGCGGGTTCGGTCGCGGCCAACGTCCGGCCCCCGTAGCTCAGTGGATAGAGCAGGCGCCTTCTAAGCGCTTGGCCGCAGGTTCGAGTCCTGCCGGGGGCACCCACTGCGCCCCTCCCCCGCGGAGGGGCTTTTTGCTGCTCAGGACCAATGTGGCTCCTGACAGAACAGCGCCGAGCCCTTCCCGTGGCATACGGAGAGGGTCCGACGCTGTCCGGCTGTCACCGGGTTACTGCGGGTGGCTATGGCAAATGCGTGGCGAAGTGGTCTGGCTTCGTCAAGTGCCCTCGCGGACGTCCGGCAGGTCCCCACGGGCCAGGATCCGCTGCTTGAGATCTTGTAGGTGCCCGGAGATGCAGCGCGCGTACGTGGCCAGCAGCACGGGGACGCTGTTGCCTCCCCACTCGGCGACCTGTGCCGGCGGAATACCGTCGTTCAGCCAGTTCGTCAGACAGGTGTGCCGCAGGTCGTAGACCCGCCTACCGAGAGGCGACGCGAACTCCTCCGGCGTGAGGACAACCTTGCGGGCACTTCGCCATGCCCGGCGAATGACAGAGCCTGCGAGCATGTCGCCCCTCTCGCCACTGAAGAGCAAGTCTCCGGGTTTGAGGCTCTCCGCCTGGATGTGCTCGCGGAGGATTTTCGCGAGGGAAGGGTGCCCGGGAACGACACGGATGTCGTCGACAGCTCGCCCTTTCAGCCCCCGTTCTTCGTGGATCTCCCCATCGTCGGTCCAGTTCTTGCCGACCTCTGGCTGAGCCGTATGGAACAACAGTTCGCACCACTGATCCTCAGCACTCTCCGCCGGTAACCGCACGTCTCCCACCCTCATCGCCACCACCTCCTCTGGGCGGGGGCCGGCGTAGTAGAGGGTTGCAAAGAACGCGTGCAGCCGTTTGCCCCCGCGGGGACGGCGACGCACCCAGTCGAGCAGCCGGGCTGCCTGGTCGGGGTTGAGGAGCGACCGTTTGTCGACTGCGGATGACGTCTTGGGCACCGATCCCCTGCCCTTCGGCAGGGGATTCGTGCGAAGGATCCTGTGCTTGACCGCGTACTCCATAGCCACGTTCAGGATGCGCCGATTGCGCTTCACGGAGCTGGCGGCCGCGCGGGTGCCGTCCAACTTCTCACCCAAGGCGTGCAGGACCTGGTCGACCTTGACCGGGTCCTCCCACGTGGCCATGGAGGGCGTGTTCCGTTCCACCCAACGCAGGATCACTGCCACTTCAGGCGGGGCCTGCTCGCGTCGCCGCGCATTGAACGCGAACTCTCGCAGGGCTGTGCGCACGTCGACTGGCTTGAATGCGGTCGGTGGCGTGCGCAAGAGGGCGGCGGTCGCCGTCATCAAGGCCTTGGCCGTGTTCTTCCGGCTGTTGCCCGCGGTGCGGTGCCACTGAGCGTCGGCGAACTGGACGGCGAAGCTGTACCAGCTCACCGTGTTCGCTCCGGACTGGTGCGAGACGGGTCGCCCGGTGGTGACGCTGAACGCCTCCCCACGACGGGTGGCACTCACCAGTTCAGAGCGGAATGCGTCTGCAAGTGCCCGCGTGTCGAACGGCGCGCGCCACTCGCGTCCCTCCAGCGCCCAGCGAACGCTGTAAGACGTCTTGTGCTTGCCCCGGTAGATCCTGATGCTCCAGATCTTGACGTTGTACGTCGTGTCCATCAGGCACAGTCCTCCCGGCCGTTCAGCCAGTGCTCGTAGTCGCTGCGCCGGATTCGCAGATCCCCGTTGGGCAGCTTGATGCAGCGTGGGGCCCGTCCCTTCGCACGCCAGTCGTAGAAGGTGGACCGCGAGA
The DNA here is from genome assembly GCF_040638135.1 of Streptomyces sp. NPDC026673. Classification (NCBI taxonomy): domain Bacteria; kingdom Bacillati; phylum Actinomycetota; class Actinomycetes; order Kitasatosporales; family Streptomycetaceae; genus Streptomyces; species Streptomyces sp. NPDC026673. The sequence continues at coordinate 73,773 of NZ_JBEZXR010000011.1, forward strand.
TCTTAAGGTCCTTGCAGAGCTCGGCGAGTGTGAGCTTGTCGTCTCGTGACTTGGACAAGGCCGTCGTCACCGCGCCCTCCCTTCGTGGTTCGAGCCGGACAGGCCGGACAGCCCGAGTTCCGGCTGTCCGGGTTGTTCGCACTGGTCGGAAGGGCTAACCGGACAGCCGGACAGTGCGGACACCTCGGGGGCGCCCTTCGTCCGGGCCTCGGAGTCCGGGTAGTACCGGCCACTGGGGTCTTTGCTGAGCTGCCCGGCGTCCGCCATGCGGTTGCAGGTCCGGCGGATCGTGTCGATGTCGACGTGGGGCAGCTCGCTGGCCATGTCCTTGGGCTTAGTGCCAGGGTGGGCGCGGACGTAGCGAAGAATCGTGGCGCGTGTGTCGCTGACGGTGTGGTCGGAGGCTGGCCCGTCCAGCAAGTGCCAGGCACCGGATGCGGCTTGGAAGCTAAGGGCGTACTCGGCTTCGTCGACATCGCGGCCGGTGACGTGGAGGATGCCGTCTGCCTGGCCGCGGGCCCGTTTGAGCACGAGGGTGGCATCAGCAGCTCCGGCGATGCCGTTGGTCCCGGACACCTCGGTCAAGAAGTCTTCGGAGCCTGCTTTGCGGACGTGGTGGACCAGGACGACGGCGATGCCGTAGTGGTCCGCGAGCCGCTTGGCGTAGCCGACGGAGACGTAATCGGCGTCGTAGGCGGACACGCCCTGCGGAGCCTGGCCGCGCATCTTGGCGAACACGTCGATGACGACCATGCGCGCGTCGGGGTTGCGGTCCAGCCACCGGGCGATGGCCTCCGTCCCGCCCTGGGGGAAGGGCGGGCATTCGGTGACCAGGGTCAGACCCGCGGGCGCGTGCTGGCCGCCGAGGATCTTGCCCATGCGCGTCTGGAGACGGCGCGGGGTGTCCTCCAGAGCGAGGTAGAGCACCGGGCCGCCCTCAACGGGCACCGAGTCGAAAGCCCGGCCGCCGGCCGCTACGGCGAGGCCGAGGCCCAGAGAGAGCCAGGATTTGCCGACCTTGGGTGGTCCGGCGAGCAGGCTGACGCCTTCGGCGAGGATGCCGGGTACAGCCCATTTCGGCTCGGGGAAGTGCGCGGCCATGAGCTGATCCGCGGTCCACGCGGTACGCGGGCGCTCCCGCTTCGGTGGATCGGTGGGTGCCGGCGGAGGGTCGCTGGGGACGGAGTACAGGTGCAGGGGCGGGATGGGGTTGGTGGTCATGCGGCGACCGTCCTGGGGCGCCGCGCTCCGGCCCTGAGCCCGGAGGTGATGGTGCGCTGCGCCTCGCGCTCGTCCTGGCCGACTTGGAGCGCGGCGGTGAGGAGCCAGCTGGTGACGTCGGAGGCGTTCAGTTCGCCTCCGGCAACGAGCTGTCCGAGGGCGACGGCGGCGATGTAGAGCGCGTTGTTGTGCGCGTGCGGGCCGGAGCCGGTGACGCGCTCCACTTCCCCGTTGACCGCGGATCGAAGGAAGGCAGCGCGGCGTCCGCGGCCAGCGAGGGAAACTGTGACGGGGGTCTGTGGGGGTAGTGGCGCCGGGCACAGGAGGTTGGCCAGCCATTCCGGCAGTGCCGCGACGGGCACGTCGTGGGTGACGGTGTAGGGGCGTCCGGCAATGGTGCTGCCCCCACCGGCCACGAGTCCGCCAACAGCGCGGGTGTCCACCTTCCAGCCCAGTCCGCGAGCGCTGCCCCCGGCGGTGTTGCGCAGTTCCTCGCCTTCGGGCGCGAGGAAGTACAGGTGGGTGCCGCCGCTCCACGTGCGCACCGTGTAGGTGTCGGTGGGGAAGGGCTGGCCGTGGCGTTCGCAGAGCGCGGCAAGCACGTCGGCTCCGTCAGCGACACCGTGCTCAGCCCATGAGGCCGGCGGGGTATCGCCAGGGTGCTTGGGCTTGTCCAGGTCGATGACGACCAGGCCGGACGGACCGGTGGCGATGCCGACGTTGAAGGCCGCGACGGACCATGCGCAGGTGATGCGGTCCGGGTCAGTAGTCGCGCGGTTCTCCCAATTGGAGATGGCCGGGCGCTTGTCGTCGGGGACGAGGGGGAAGACACGCCAGTCACGCGCCGCTGCGGCAAGCGCGGCGGTGAGGTGGGCAGAGCCGACTAGGTGCGGCATTCTGGGGGTTCTCCTGTTCTGTCTTCGGACGGGCAGGGAGAACCGCGGCGGCGGGCGACCTTGCTGGGGAGTCCCGCCGCCGCGGCGTTGCTAGCGAGGGTTGGGCAGTTCGGGCAGTCCGGCCTTCTGCAGTGCCTCGGGGTTGAAGCCGGGCAGTGCGGCGCGGGCGGTCATGGCTTCGGCAAGTGCGGCGGCGTAGGCGGCGCCCTCGCGGGCCACCTCGATCTGGGTGTGGGCGCGCAGGGTCTCGATGCGTTCAATGTGGGCGTGTTCCTCGCGCCGCTCGGTCATGTGCCGCTGGTGGGCGACGGTGTCGCGGCGGTCGGTGCGCCAGTAGCGGGCGGCAAGGCCGTAGGCGATGGCGGTGGCCAGGGCCCACAGCAGCAGCGGCAGCGGCAGGCCGTCGGTATATCCGGCAACGCCTGCCAGAGCCAGGGCGCCGGAGGCGGCGAAGGCGGTTCCGGCCAGGACGCTGTCCCCGAAGCGGCCGAGGGCGGCGAGGGCGCCGGCCGCGGCGGCTGCGAGGGACAGGGCAGTCATCAGGACGGCGTTGCCCAGGGAGTGTTCGGCGCCGTTGGCGTTCCAGATCCGGGCCAGGATGAGGATGGTGGACGTGGCGACGGCGGGTGCGGCCTTGGGCAGTGTGGCGGGGAGCCAGTGCCGGGCGGTGAGCTGTTCGTTCACGATGGGTCTCCTCACAGGTTCGGGATGGCGTCGATGACGGCGTGGGTGAGCTGGTTGATGGGGCCTGCGGCGCCGGTGGAGGCGAGGAAGAACCCGAAGGCGGCGGCGATGAAGGCGGCGCCGTAGCTGAGGGACTTGGAGCGCAGCAGGAAGATCAGGACGAGTCCGAACAGGGCCACGAGCGAGACGGTGACGGCCACGGCCGGGGGGCTCCTTTCGGTGGGGGTGGGCGGGTGGTCAGTGGGTGCCGTCGCGGTAGATGCGCTGGGCGCGGTTGAACAGCCAGCGGCCGGCGCGGATGCGGTGGCCGGTGCCCTTGCAGCGGCGGCAGGCCTTGCCGCGCTTCGGGCGTCCTTTGCGGTCGTGGGTGAGCGCGAAGCCGAGCCCGGCGCAGGTGCGGCAGCGGCCGAACGGGCTTCCCGCACACAGAGCGGCGTAACCGAGCGTGACGGCGAGCAGGCAGGCGATAGCAAGGACGATGGGGGTCATCAGGGTCCCTCCGGGGCGGTTTTCGGGGTTTCCGCAGGTGGGGTGCTATGCACTAGATCGCTGGTGGGGGCAGTGTGGGTCGCTAGCGGGGGTGCTACCGGTAGCAGGTTGTGGTGCTACCGGTAGCGGCCCTGTGGGGTTATGCGGCGCCCGGGTTTCCGTTACGCTCCGCAATCGCCTTGGTGAGGTCGGCGCGGACGATGCCGCGCCGGGTGGTGCGGGTTCCGTCGTCGGTGGTGCCGGCGACGTCGCGCGTGCGGATGCCGTGCGGCTTCAACGCGCTGGTGACGTTCTCCCCCTTCCATCCGGCGTAGACCTCGGGCCGCAGCTCGGTCAGGCGGGTGGCGATCCGCTCGTTCCACACCCGCTCTTCGCTCTCCGGGACGACGGCGGAGATGTCGGCGAGCAGGTCGTAGGACGGGCCGGCCGGGGTCTGGGTCTCGTCTCCGAGTGCGAAGCCGGACAGGGTGCCTTCGGCCTTGCGCAGCGCGAGGGCGCGTTGGGCGATGGCGTTGGTGGCCGGGTCGTCCAGGTAGGCGGTGCGGACCACGCTGGGAAGGGGCCCGGCGCCGGCGAGGTAGCCGTTACCGGCGTCGATCTCCGGCCGGAACGCGGTCGCGCGGACGCCGTTCTTGTAGGCGGAGGTGCCGAGGATCATGTCGTTCTCGACCTGGCCCGCGACCCGGAGGCAGAAGCGGATGGAGACGTTGCCGCTGATCCCGGTCGGCAGCGAGTCCTTATCCGGGCGCTGGGTGGCCAGGACGAGGATCACGCCCAGAGCGCGCCCGAGCTTGATGATGAACTCGGCGTCCTCGCCGGCCTGCTTGCCGTAGGTGGGGTGGGCGAACAGGTTCTGGCACTCGTCGAACACGGCGAGCAGCGGCCACAGCTTCAACGAGCGCTTGTCGGCGATCAGCCGGGTGATGCGCTTGTCCGGGCACAGGTCCCGCGGCAGCTTCTTGATCGACGCGGCACGGCGCATGACCTCGCCGCGCAGCAGCTTCAGCGAGTCGGCCGCGTACTGGATGGACTCGTCATCGATGCCGGACACGAACCGGTGAGAAACCGGGGCGAGGGAGTCCAGGTCGCCGGTGCCCTTGTTCTCGTGCAGCCACAGCTCCACGGTCGGGTCCAGGGCCGCGCCGCAGGCCAGGACGCGGACGGATGCGGTCTTGCCCTGGCCGGGCTGGGAGCCGATGAGCACGTTGTGCTGGATCAGCGGCACCGACTGGGCCCGGCCGCGCGGGTCCAGTCCGAACGGCACGCGCTTGAACACGTCGTGCCGGCGGGCAGTGGCCAGTTGCCACTTGACGATGCCGGTCTTGGACAGGTCGCGGTCCCCGACCCATAGGATCAGCCGTCCCTCGTGCTCGTTGGGGTCGGCGTCCGGCCACACACATCCAAGCGGGCGCCGTAGGCCGGAGGCGAGCCGGGCGCGGCGGTCGGCCACGTCCGCGACCGTGACACCGAGAGGGAGGTCGATGTCGGCGCGCCAGCCGGGGCCCTCGCGGGTGATCGGGGCGACGAACTTGATGCCGTCGCCACCCTTGGCCACCGCGCTCGCGATCTGGCCGATCCCGATGGACGCCATGGCCTTGACCACGATGTCGCTGGTCAGCTTCTGTACCTCGGTCTTGATGACCGCCCGCGTGGCCAGTGGCGCATCCGCCGGCGCACCCAGCCACCCGAAGACCAGCACCGCCACCAGCGCGGTGATGAGCCGCGTGGACAGGCTCGCCCCGTAGACCAGCCACAGACCCGTGACCAGGCTGCCCACGGCTCCGAGGACGAGCAGGATCATCCGCAGGCGTACCCGGCGGTCCCGCTGCCGGGACAGCTTCAGGTACAGCTCGGAGTTCTCCCGGCGGGCCTCGGCCTGCCGCAGCGGCTCGCCTTCGGCGTCCACGCCCCACCGCCCGATGCGGCCCAGCGCGGTGAGCAGACCGCGCGGGGAACGCCAGACCAGCTTGGGCAGGTACAAGAACGGCACCCGCACTGCGTGGAAGGCGAGGGTGTGCCAGACATGCCCGCCCAGCCATTTCAGACCGTCGGCGAACTCGGGGACTGAACGCATCCATGCGGGGATGACGTCCAGCCGCTTGGAGTCCTTGATCCGGTCGATGAGCCCCGGGCCCGACCCGGTCGGGCCGGGACGGTCCACTAAGCCCGCGCGGGAGTCGGGCGACGCGTCGGTGTCAGGATCGGCCGACTCGGTCGGCCGGGAGTCGATGTGGGAGTCGGGCGACCGGTCGGGGGCGGGGTCGGCCGACTCGCTCCGGGCGGCGCGGGCCTTGCCGAGGTCGACCACATCCCCTCGGTCGTCGGCCATCTCGGCTTCGAGCCGGTTGAACAGTTCGTCGTCGTCGGGGTGATTCACTGGTGCTTCCTTCCGAAGGTCAGGGAGGGCGGGCCCGGCCGTGTGCTGTGAGAGGTGGGCGGCCGGGCCACGTGGACGGGTCAGGCGGCGCGCTGTTCCTCGGGATAGGCACAGGCCACGCACATCCCGAGCGAGGTCGGGATGACGTATCCGGCGTCGGTCTGGCAGGACGAGCAGGTGCGGCGGGCGAGCATCGCCAGGGCGAGCGCGCCCCACTTCCGCGACGTCATGGGCCGTACGGGCTTCGCTCGCGCGATGTCGAAGAGGTAGGCGACCTGGACGCCGCCCGCACGGCGGTTGCGACGCATCACCTGCGCGGCAATCGGCTGTCCCCCCGGCCGCAGGCCCCGGGCCCTCAACTGCCGGCGGGTGGCCAGACCCACGGGCGCGTATCGCCAAGGGAAGGTCGGAACCCCGTACTGGGCGCCGTGGGGGTCGTAGCACTTACCGAAGGTTGGGGACATCAGGCCACCACCTGCGGGCCGGCGGCAGCGCGGGCGCCGCGACGTCCAGCCCGGCGTCCGGCCAGCGTGGCGAACAGGTGGCCCAGTCCGGCGCGGCGGACCCCGGCGCGGGCCTGCTTGGCGGCGTACATGGCCTCATCCGCCCGCCGCAGCAGAGCGGACAGGTCCTCGCCCGGGAAGTCCGCGGCCCGCACCCAGCCCAGCGACACCGTCGTCTGCACCGCGGCATCCAGACCTCCAGCCGACCGGGCCAATACGCCGTGCAAGACAGCGAGCAGATCGGCCACGGTGCCGTGGGCGTCGATGACTACCGCGGCGAACTCGTCTCCTCCGAGCCGCCCGGCCACGCCAGAGCTGCCGACGTAGTGAGCGAGCCGGGCCGCGGTTGCCTTCAGCAGCGTGTCCCCTGCGGCATGGCCGTGGCGGTCGTTGATCTGCTTGAAGCGATCCACGTCCGCCAGCACCACCACCGCCCGCGGGTCCCGCAACAGCACCTCGGCACGGCGGGTGAAGCCCTCGCGGGTCCGCAGGCCCGTGAGCGGATCGCGGCGGGCGGAGTTCAGGCGGCGGCGCATCCACAGCGTGTGGAGACTCCAGCCGGACGCCAGTGGAGCAGCGGCAGCAAGGGCCGTTATCAGGGTGCTCATGCCGCAGCCCCCTCGTCGTCGCTTTCGTCTCCGTCGATGGGGTGCAGGCGGCGGCCGTCGGTCCGCTCGGTCAGCAGCAGGTCACGCAGCACGCGTGAGTTGGCAGCTGAGCAGTGCAGCGTGGTCCGGATCGCTTCCGCATTGATCGCGTCATCCGCCCACTCAGTGGTGGCCTCGCGGGCCTCGGCCAGCAGCTCCGCCGGGGTTCGTGGCGCCTTCGGAGCCTGCTTCCTCGCTGTACGCTTCCGCGATTGCTTGGGCGCTCGCTCCTGCGGCGGTGCCGGGGGGACGGACGGCATCGGATCGGCCTGCGGCAGGGGTACATCGGCTCCCGGGGAGAGTTCGCCCAGCTTCAGCAGCACCCGCTCCCGGCGCGGGGTCTTCGACCGCCAGCGTCGGCCGTGCCGCTCCCGCAGCTCCGCACGGGCCAGCTGCCGCTCCCGCTCGCGGCTCAGCGCAACGGAGTAGGAAGTGATCTCCCACAGCGTCATCCGACGCCACAGCGCGAATGTCGACAGCGGAGCCAGCAGCCACCGCGACCGGCGGATCTTCTCCATCCGCCGACCCGTGACGGCGCCGATCCGGGAGGCGTAGACGTGGGCAACGACCTCGGACAGGACCACCCACAGCAGCGGCATCGTGCCATGCGCGAGCTTTGCCGACAGTGAATGCCCGGCCGCCACGTTCAGCCAACACGTCACTCCTGTCAGAGCCCAGGGCACGAACCGCACCCAGCCCAACGGCATGTCCGTGCGGATCAGCAGCAGGAACGCAGCCGTGAACACGGGGATCGCAATGTCGATACCGACCGGCAGCATCCACGGCGAGGCAAAGCCCCAGCGGGCGCCTGCGGCGGACACTGCCTCGAACGAGGACGCGAGCCCTAACGCGCCCACTCCGGCAGCGAGGAACGCAACCGTACCCAGCAGCACATTCTCCGGCTTGGTCAGCGGTGGTACCGCCGGCCGGGCCGTCTCAGTCGCAGCCATCATGCCGCCGCCCCCTTACCGCGCGGCCGGCGACGACGCACCGGACGGGATAGCGGGACAACGTTCAGCAACTCCGGCGCGTATGCCTCGATCGCCTCCGCGGCGACCTGGCTCACGAGGTCCGGCAGATCCGGGTGGTCGGCGAGGATGTCGCGAGCCGCAGCCAGCCGCGCAGCCCGCTCCATCTCGCTCTCGCCCTCCACCCCGAGCCACAGCTCAACCGGAGTCCCGAGGGCCAGTTCTACGAAATCGGTGTCGCTGACGGCCTGATGACCGCCGACGTAAGTGCGCATAGTGCTCTCCTGAGTCGCAGGAACAGGGAGAACCGCGGCAGCGGGCGACCTTGCTGGGGAGTCCCATCGCCGCGAGGACTTCAGATTGACCTATGTCAATCTAGCTGTCAAGGGGGTCAAATGAGGGCGCAGAGATTGACCTAGGTCCAGATACTCTCGATGCCATGGAGCAGAGCCCAGAAGCGCGCCAGCAGCCACCCACGGCCAAGGAGATCGCCGCGGATTTTCGCGGGAAGATCACGGGCCCGAACCCCGAGTACGGACGGGGAGACCAACTCCCCGCGGCACGTAAGCTCGCCAAGGATCTTGGCGTGCAGCTGATGACTGTGCAGAGCGCGTACGGCCAACTCCGCGACGAAGGACTCGTCCTCACCCAGCAAGGCCGTGGCACATTCGTCCGCGACCCTTCGCTGCCGCTCGGCACGGAGCCGGGCAGCAGTCCCGCCTTCGCAGCTCTGGCAACAGAACTCAGCTCGATCCATAACGCCCTACGCCTGCTCGGCGAGCGGCTGGACCGCCTTGAACGGATCGTGGGTAACGGGACTCAACCCTCGCCGTGAGGTCATCCGCGCGCTTGAGCAGTCGTTCGACCAGCGCTCTGGTCTCGCTCAGGCCCGCTTCAAGTAGGGCAAGCTCCGTCGGGGTCAGCCCCCGTAATCCGCCGCTTTGCTCGTTGATCCCTGACATGACAACGAGCATGCATCCGGAAACAGATAAGGACCCGGACAGACTGTCCGGGTCCGGTCTTCGTGCGGATCAGGCGGCTTGACGTTCGTCATCGGGGAGCCGTATCCAGAGCGTTCAGCACGGCAAGCCACGGAAGTTCGCGCCCGGCGGGTGCCTCCCGCGGCTCGTACAGCGGCCAGACGTCCGGACCGTCGACGACCTGCACACCTCCGGACCGCAGGGCTGCAATATGGCTTTGCCACGCAGGATGGCGAGCGTGCGCCGCATTCACCCGCGGGAAGACGACCACGGGCAGAGAGATAGTGCCGATGGCTTCGCCGACCTGCGTAAGCGCCTGATTGTCCATGATGCCCACCGCGAGCTTGGCAACCATGTTCGCCGACGCTGGGGCTACGACGTAGCAGTCAACCGGCGGGTGGGGGCGAGCCTCCCCCGGAAGGCGCGGCTCGGAACGTACTGGCAGGCCCGTGGCCTTCTCCAATCGCTCAACCTCGCCAATCATCCGGAGCCACTTGCCCGCGGTCGGTGTGAGGGTGACCGCCACTTGCCAGCCACGGTCCAACGCGGGCTCCACGAGGCCGGTACGCAGGGCCTCCACGCCGCCGGCTGCCGACCCAACGACACCAAGAACCCCGCGCCTGCCTGAACTCACTGCACCGCCCTACAGCGCTGAGCCATCACGAACACCTCAGACGAACGCGAGCCACCAGTCACAGGCGACTGCTTGATCAGGTCCCGCATTGTCTCGCGCACCCTCGGATTGTTCCGCACGAGCTGCGGAGAAGTCCGCTCAGCGGTACGCAACTCGGCGAAAGCCTCGTCTCCCTGTCCAGCAAGGGAGAGAGCACGTGCGAAGTCGATCCGGTGCGAGACGCTGCGCTCTTCTGGCATGTGGTCCACGTTGATCCGTCCGTGTTCCACTACATACGAGACGTTATCGAGATCCAGCTCGATGGACAGCCGATGGAGCAGTACGTTCGTCGGCCCGAATCCGGTCTGCCAGTAGTTCGCATCGGACCCGAGGTCATTTGCTAGCTGCTCGGCGCGATCGAGCAGCGCCGCCGCGGCGGACCGGTCCTGATGTCGCGCTGCCGCAACAGCGGCACGCAGATGGATCATGCCTAGGAGACTGAGCGCTACGGGATCGCTGCCGGTCACCTGAGCGGACAACCAGGTGGCTGCCGTGTTGCCAAGCTCCAAGGCGTCGTCGTAGCGCCCATTGGCAAGCAAGGCGTGTGTACCGGACCTCGCGGCCGACGCCAGCACAAGAGGGTTGTCCGACTCGTCAGCGGCTCGCATGGCACGCTCGGCAGCCAGCCACGAGACGTCGGACTCACCTATCTTCGCGAGCGTCGTGGCCGCAAGGTGATGCGTCCGGGCCGACACTGCCCAGCAGCCGCCGCGGTCTTCGGCGTGGCGTGCCGCGCGGTCCTCTAGTTCTTGCGCGGTCTGGAGCAGTGCCGGAAGGGCAGCGATCACGTTGCCAATTCGTCCGCCCTGGTAGTCATCCCATGCCTGCTCCACCCGAACAGCTACCGGTGATGGTGCCGGAAGTTGGGCTTCGGCCTCTGGGCCGAACAGCAGACGCGAAAGCCGGCGCGGGCTCATGAGAGCGTCTCGCACGGCCGGGACATCGTCCTGCTGCCGCTCATCTTCCACCAGCAGGCTTTGACCGAGCAGATCCCCAAGCGGCACGCGCAAGGTACGCGCCAGCTCGGCGAGCATATCGATGCGAGGTGGATTCCGACGTCCCGTCTCGATCTTCGCGAGCCAGTCAGTGCTCCGGCCAACCAGGCCAGCCAGCACCTCTTGCGTGTAACCCCGACGCTTCCGGTAGAACGCGATGCGCTCGCCGATGCTCAGGTGATCCCCAAGACCACGCATGTGGTGTTGCCTCCCGCTGCTGAGTAGGGGCACCTCTCACGGTACCTATCTGGCGGGGAACGGGTAGGTGACCTCAACTCCCGCCGCACGCTGGCCATGGCCAGCGTGCGGCATAGAACTTGAGAGGACCCAGACAGATTGTCCGGGTTTCGTGGCGCACCCAGGTGATGTCCGCGTTGTCCGACTGTCCGGCTGCTCCTCTCAGCTGCGTGAACAGCCCGGACACCTCACAGTGCCGCTGTCCGGGCTGTCCGGTTACAGAGGGCTGTAACACCCGTGGTGTGACAGCCCACGCGACCGCAGCCGGCTCACCCCCGCCTGCGCGGGAAGAACCCGTTGCGGTAGTCCAAGACGCCGGCGTTTTCCGGCTCACCCCCGCCTGCGCGGGGAGGACAGCCGCGCTATCAGCAGGTTGACGATTCCGGACGGCTCACCCCCGCCTGCGCGGGGAGGACAGGAGCCTGTCGAGCTCGGGCCGAGACGCGAGCGGCTCACCCCCGCCTGCGCGGGGAGGACCGCCACCGTCATGATCCCGCCGATGACGAACACGGCTCACCCCCGCCTGCGCGGGGAGGACGCTGGCGGTGGCACCACCACGGTGAACGTCGTCGGCTCACCCCCGCCTGCGCGGGGAGGACCTGTCCGCCTTCATGGGCTATCGCCCTCCTTACGGCTCACCCCCGCCTGCGCGGGGAGGACTTCATTGCCCGCTCGAACGGCAGCGGCCGCGGCGGCTCACCCCCGCCTGCGCGGGGAGGACGTGGGCGGCCTGCTCCACGTAGGCGCGCGAGTCGGCTCACCCCCGCCTGCGCGGGGAGGACCTCGTCTGCACCGTGTAGAACTTCCCGGTGAACGGCTCACCCCCGCCTGCGCGGGGAGGACGCGATGACGGACCGCTCGCCCCAGCCGTGGTACGGCTCACCCCCGCCTGCGCGGGGAGGACGCGTTGGCGATGTACAGGTCGTATCCGCCGACCGGCTCACCCCCGCCTGCGCGGGGAGGACCTGTACGACGCCGGCAGCAAGGCCGGGCAGGGCGGCTCACCCCCGCCTGCGCGGGGAGGACAACTCCGGGTCCTCAACCCACTCCCCGGCGGCCGGCTCACCCCCGCCTGCGCGGGGAGGACCGGAACCTGCTCCCGACGATGGAGTCCATCCGCGGCTCACCCCCGCCTGCGCGGGGAGGACGTCGGCGGTGCGGCAGGCCTGCTCCAAGTCGCCGGCTCACCCCCGCCTGCGCGGGGAGGACGGCTTCGACCGGCTGACCGTGAAGTTCACGGACGGCTCACCCCCGCCTGCGCGGGGAGGACAACGTGACCTCCTGGCTGATGTCGACCAGAGCCGGCTCACCCCCGCCTGCGCGGGGAGGACTGTTGCCGGACGGCGGCCCGGAGCCGGAGGTTCGGCTCACCCCCGCCTGCGCGGGGAGGACGGGTGGGAACAGGCAGTAACCGGCCCGGATTCCGGCTCACCCCCGCCTGCGCGGGGAGGACCCTTCGCGACCTGCACCGTTAAAGCGTGCTTGCCATTTCTTTACCTGAGTTGTCGACGCCAGAAGGACGGAACCCGATCAAAGTGAGGCCGTCGAAGTCGATGGGATAGCGGCGGTGATGGCCGGCAGTGCGTAGTTCGAAGCCCTGTTCGTTTGCTGCTGGGTAGACCATGACAGCGACGCCCTCTCCTACGCAGCCGCTAACTGCCGACCACAGCTGGTCACGAACCTTTGCAGAGACTGTGCCGACGTACATCTGAGGTGTCACTTCAAGAAGCCAGCGGCTCAGTGCTCCTCGAAGATGGTCGGGGACTGCCGACATTGTGAGGGCAATCATGGAGGCCATGGCGCTCTCCCGTAGGGCCGTCCTGGGCGGATCACTGGGCATCTCCGGCGTAGTTGGTCCCCCCAGGCAGTACGCCTGAGACGGGATCCCACAGATCCACGAGCTGCTCTTGTGGGTCAGGCTCGTCAACGTCGGTCTCGGGCTGCAGTAGGCGCTGCACGTCGACCACGATGCGCGGCATGAGTTTGAACAGGCGTAGGCCGTCACGGAAGCGGCGGCGCGCTTCGCCTTCCGGATCAGTGCTGGCATGGAGGGAGAAGGCGAGCGGAATGGTGAGTTCCGCCTTATAGAGGTCGGCGATGTCGTACACGAAGGCTTGTTGGTTGCCGCTGTGGACGAAGCCCAATGCGGGTGAGCAGCCCATGGCCAGGAGTGTGGCGTGGACGATGCCATACAGACACGTGTTGGCGGAGGACAGGGCGAGGTTGACCGGGTCTTGGGTATCCCACGCTTCGGGGTCGTAGGCGCGTTTGAAGCGTCCGATACGGTGCTGTGCAGCGAGGAGTTTGTAGAGGGCCTTGACCCGTTGACCTTCAAGCCCACGGAGTTGGGCGAGGGTGCTGGCGGGTGGGGCGGCGTTCCGGCCAAATCGACGCTCGTACATGCGGGTGGCGACGGCAAGGCGCTGGGTGTCGTCGGCCCACGAGCGCGCCTGGTGTTCCAGCCAGGTGGTACTCAGGGAGTCTGGTGTCATGCCGGCGTAGGCACGAACGCCGCCGGATCCGGTAATGACGACGGTAGTGCCGTGGCGTGCCAGGGTGGCCAGCGCTCGCGCAGTGATGCTGGTGCCGGGGCCGAGGAGTATGCAGCTGAGGGCCGCGGTGGGTAGATACACAAGTTCGGTGCCGCGTTGTTCGGTGGTGACTTGTGCGCAGACACCCGTGTCGTCTTGATGAATGCGGACGATGTCCAGGTAGAGAAAGGACAGGGAGTCACCGACGCGTGGAAGCATGGCGACGGTCGGCGCGGCGAGTTTGCGCCGCGCCGAGTTCGCTGGGGACATGGCGTTACCTTGCCGAGTTGGTCAGGGGCGCCAGGCTGAGAAGGCCGCAGCCGTAGGACTTGCCGCGGCCGATGCCGTCGAGGATGCGTTGGCGCAGGGCGGTGTGGTCGGCGACAACGGCTGTGCCTTCGAAGCGGGTGCGGGCATGGCTGATCCGGTGCTTGTCTTGGCGGCGTTCGCCGCGGGCGGCGGCAAGCGGGGTGCTGTGGATGCTGGTGAGTTTGAGGCCGGATCGTTCTTCCGCCTGGCGTGTCCACCACTCGTCGGCGTCGGCGCCGGCGAGTGGGATGACGGACTTGGCTCCGGTAGCAGCCCGGGTGGTGTGCCCGGGCTTACGGACCGCGTTGGCATCGATGCGATAGCGGACTGCCAGGCCGGTGGTGAGCAGCTCCAGGACCGCGGTGATGTCCTTGGTGACGATCGTGCCGTAGCCGGCGGGGAGCCTGGCGGGGTCGGGGCGTTCGCGGCTTTGCAGGAGTATGTGCGGGTTGGCGGCGTCTTCAATGCGGAAGAGGACGCCGATGCTGTTGCGGGCGGTGGGTCCCAGGTCGTCGGGGAAGAGCATCATCAGCCGGTGGTGCATGCCAACTGCGCTGGCGAGGTCGCGGCGCGCATCGCGGTGGCGGAGGTCAGGCTGGATGCGGGTGAGCCACAGCGTCATGCCGCGCCTCCTTGCAGTGGGCTGGGCTGGCGGTTCATGTAGGTGTGCAGCGCGGTCAGGTAGTCGGCACCGAGACCGCCGCACGGGGTGTCGGGCAGGTGAACGGTGCGGCGGTAGAGCGGGCGGGCCCGGTAGGTGCGGCGCCGTGGGGACAGGTCGATGGGGTCGTCAGTCAGTTCGCTGACGGGTGCGCCGCCGTCGAGGGGACCTGGCATGGCACCGGCGGCGGGGATCGGCAGGCGGTCCAGGGGGGCGTCGCCGTGGAAGGTCGCGCTGTCCGTCGGAACTGGCTCGGCACGGTTAGCGCTGCCGTCCCCAGCTCGGTCGCGGGCACGCCGTGCCAGCGGGAGGTGGACGAGGTGTTGGAGGGGGTTTTGCAGGAGGCCGATGAGCAGAGGGCCTTGTGGTGGACAGGATCTGCGGCCCAGGTAGGGGGGCCAGATGGGGTTGCGGAGGGCTTCGGCACACTCGTGCAGCAACGCGGAGTTACTGCCAGTGAGAGCAGCGGTGAAGGCCGCATCGGCGAGGTAGGTGCGGTGGGAGAGCAGGGTGCCTTGGGCGGGCGGGCGCTTCTTGCCTTCGGCAGTGGTGACGGTGCCCTTGACGGGTAGACCGCCGCCGACGGTGTGCAGGTCCCGCAGCAGTACCCCGGGTCGGTCGGTGCGGGTGGTCAGGGACAGTCGGGCCAGGTCATCTACTGGCTCGCCGCGTCGCCGGCCCAGGGCGGCGGCGAGCAGGCCGATGATCCCCGAGCGGGTGGGGAAGCGAGCGGTGTCGCGCTCGTTGAACGCGCTGTGGGTGCCCCAGGACTGCAGCGGTCCGGCCAGGTGAAGCAGGATACCGACAGGGGCGTGCCCCGGGTCATTGGGGGAGTTCACGCCTGGTCGCCCTTTCCGAGCGCGGCGGTGACGGCGGACTCGATGAGGTCGGGGTAGGAGTCGGCCCGGTCGCCCAGGCCAGTCAGGTCCTTGGTTTCCAAGCTGGCCCACCCAGCGTTCAGCATTGCGCGGTCGCCGAGCAGACGGCTCGCGGCAGTCGCGTAGGCGTCCAAGGCGTGTCGGGAGGGCGCGGCGAACCCGCCGGTGCGGTCGGCGGTGACCGGCTGCTCGAACGCGGCGGCGTAGGAGACCGGACGGTCGCTACGCACGGTGAGATGGACCAGGTCGGGGATGGTGTGCGGTGCGGTCGCCGTCTTCTTGGCCTCAGGAAGGGACAGCACGAACGCTTCGATGAAGGCCGCCGTAAGCTCCCGGGCCGCTGCCAGGTCGCCGCCGATGTTGCGCAGCAGGTCATGCAGGTCGATGGTCGCGTAGCGGTAGAAGACGCCGGCGCTGTATTCGGTGCTGCCCATGTGGGCGCTGCCGGTGGTGTCGCTCCAGGCGTCGGTAATGTCGTCAACGGCTGCAAAGTAGTCGATTTCGACGTCGGTGCCGTGAGTGGTCAGGGCGTGGGCGACCTGAACGGCGCCGTCGACACCGGCGTCGTCGATTTCGGCCAGCATGCGGCCGAAGAGGTTGATGACGCCGTTGCGGGAGCGCAGGACCTGGTCGATGTCGGCGGTCGGGAGGATGCTCTTGCCGCCCTTCCTCATGTCCTGCGCCGCTTCGAGTTGTGCGCGGTGCGTCTCGGCGATGTCGGCGAGTTCATCGACCGCAGTGGCGGGGACGTAGACCATGGCGTTGGTGCTCCAAGCCGGGTCGTCGTTGGACGGGGGGTCGGCCTTGATACTGCTGCCGGTCGCGATGTGCTGCCCGGCGCGGCGGGCCAGGTCGGCTGGCCACTGCCGCTGGTCGCGCAGTGTCTTTTCCACGGCCTCGCCGATGCGGCGGGTGCGCAGCGCCTGCTGACCGATGGTGTTTTGGAAGTAGCGGCGTACGGCGCGCTTCCAGCACTGGCTGCTGACGCGGGTGCGTTCGCGGTCGCCGTACTGAACGGTCTTGACGGAGTTGGTGTCGTCGCGGTTGAGGTTGGAGTAGGGCACGGACTGCAGGACGTGAATGCACAGGAAGCGTCCGAGGCTGCCGGCGGCGGGCTGTGTGGTCATGGCGGTTCCTTCACGAGTGCGGGTGCTGGGTCGGGTGGGCTGAGTGACGCGTTTAGGGCTGGTGGTCAGGCATGGTGTCGGCGCTTTCGCGTGCGGCGTCGAGGGTGGCTTTGTGTCGGGCTCGGTAGAAGTCCTGGAGCCAGCGCCGGCTGATCTCCTTGCGGTCACGCGGCCAGGCCCTCAGATGGACCAGGAGCTGGGCCCAGTCCGGTGGGGTCCTTTTGTCGCAGAGCTGTCGCACTGCTGAGGGCAGGTGGCGGTGGAGTCCAGCGGTGCTTTGCCGGGTGAGGAGGTTGAGGCGGGTCTCCGCGGCGTTCTCGCGTAGCCCGTTACGGCTGTCGGTGGCTACCGCCATGGCGAAGGTGGAGCCCAGCGATGTTCCGTACGCGGGGGGGCTGGACGGAGCGGTTGCGTTGGCCTCGGCGTGAGCAGTGGTGTCATCGCCGTCCGGGTTGTGTCGGCCGGCTCGGAGTGTCTCGGACTTTTGTGCGGCAATCAGCGACGCCACGGCGTAGAAGGCGCGCTGGGTTTCGTCGTCTCCCGCCGAAGGTGGGAGTAGCGGGGCGACGATGCGGTGCATGCGGGGCACTTCAGCGAGGGGCTTGCCCAAGCCGCTGCGGAGGGCGGCGCGCGCGCCGGGATCGCTGGCACAGACCCCCTCGATGCGGGCGACGAACATGCGCGCCTGCGTCAACCACGCTGACGGTGTCGGAGTGGCGGGCGTCTGAGGAGCGGGGCTGGGCATCGTCTGTGTCTGGTTCGTCATGGGGTCTCCGTCTCGGCGCTGCCGGGTGCTGCGGGGGTCAGGGGCCGCGCCGACTGACCGGCGGCCTTCTTGGGTCGTCCTCCGTACAGTTCGATACGGGCGCCCTCACGTGCCTTGGCGCCACGCAGGGTGCCGGCTGCGGTTTGTGTGACGTGGTCGTAGACGCCTTCGGCGATCTGCCGGAACGAACGGGCGGCGCCGTCGAAGCGGCGCTCGGCCAGCCGCTTCCAGAATTCGGCCTCCGCGAGTGGCCAGTACCGTGCCGCAGCGTCCCTGGACCAGGCGCACTCCTCCGCTTTGCGGATACTGCTGAAGGCCGCCCAGGCCTGCTTGGTGGCCCGGTTCAGTCGCGACCCGGCCGCCTCGCCGCTGATCCTCAAACTTGCGACCATGCGGGCGGTCTCAGGGTCGCGTTCCTCAGCCAGCGACAGGACCGGGGGCGTGGACGCTGACACCAGTTGTGTGTCTTTGGCCTGCCCCTCCTGCTCGATCCCCAGTGCTTGTACGCGCAAGTCCTCAAGCCCCAGGGCCACGGCGCTGTCGAACACGCGGGGCCGCCGGATCTCCTTGCCCGGCATTTCCTTCAGCAGTAGCGCGTCCAGGTCCCGCCACAAC
The DNA here is from genome assembly GCF_040638135.1 of Streptomyces sp. NPDC026673. Classification (NCBI taxonomy): domain Bacteria; kingdom Bacillati; phylum Actinomycetota; class Actinomycetes; order Kitasatosporales; family Streptomycetaceae; genus Streptomyces; species Streptomyces sp. NPDC026673. Next base: position 91,330 of record NZ_JBEZXR010000011.1, read on the forward strand.
GCCCTCCCGGAATCCGCGTACCGGGCGTAGGGGTTGCCGGCCTGGCTGATCTGCCAGATCAAGAAGTCGTCGTCCCGTGGAATGCGGTCCCGGAACGCCCAGGTGATGTAGGCGTCCTTCACCTGTTCGCCGGTGTCGTCAGGTACCAGAAGCAGCGCATGCTGCGAGCGGGCGGTCAGTCCGGACAGCTGTCCGGTCACCACGTCCTTGATGTCGAGCGGGTCAGGCAGGTCGTCGCGCTCCCACGGGCATAGGTCCTGCTCGGGACGGGCGTAGGGGGCGGGCTCGACCACTCCCGCGAGGAGCGTCTCGAACAAGGTGCGGCCCACTGGGTGGTAGGAGAGGGCAGTGCGCAGGGGTCCGGCCGTGGAATTGGCTTCCTTCCTCCCGCCGACGCTGCGGGCCGAGCACCGTCCCGACGGGCCGTAGTACCGCCACACCAGCAGATGCTGAAGCGCATCCGCGGAGCTGACGTGGTCGGGCCGCGCGTCGACAGCATGTTGGAACCAGGAGTGGTTGGAGCCGGACGGCCTGGTAGTCACCAGTTTGTTCACGCCGGCCGACTTGTCGCATTCGGCGGCCAAACGCGGATCCTGCAGAAACGGGCGCCGCGGGTCGTAGAGACCCAGTCGCCCGCGGTAGCGGTCGACGTAGGTGTCGACCGCTACCGCGGTGAACCGGCCCTGGTCCAACACCTCGTAGCGACGCTCGTGCCATCCGTCTGGCGAGTCCAGGTCGGTGACGCGGGCGGCCAATGCGTACAGGATCCGGTAGAGAGCCGACAGTGCGGGCGGCAACGGCACTGCAATCCCAGCGATCTCGTGGGCGCGCGTCAGAAGCTCCCTGAACCCGACTGCCTCGGGCCGGTCAGCGGGGGGTGCATGCTCCGCCCAGCGCACAGGTACTGCAGGCCGCTCCCACAGATCGTAAGAGTCCATAACAGACATGAGGCCTCCGAAACAGCGAATGGGTAAGCTCCGCTCGGTTCCCTGCGCAGGCGGGGGTGAGCCGAGTGGGGTGGGAAGACGCCCTGAACGTGTCTCAATTCCCCGCGTGAGCGGGGGTGTTGGGTCGATCTGCCTGCAAGCGCAGAGGAGGTGCCGCCTCAACGTAGGACAAGAGTGGGGTGGGTGTCTCAGGAACGTCGCAGTCCGATATCAGCCATCGTCAGCGTTTGGTCTCCGACCTGACACGACCAGCTACTACCGGGCGGATCGCCGGCCAGAAGTTGGGCAGGCGTGGGCGACATCCGCAGGACTACCAAGTCGGCCAGCACCGGATGTCCCGCCCACCCGGCAGGCAGTTCCTGATCGGCCCCACGCTGCGAGAGCCATCGGCCCGGGACTGGCACGGTCTGCCGCATTACCAGCCGGACTTCGTCAGTGGCCAGCTTGCGGTTGCCCGAGCTCCCAGAGCCCGGCACGGGGATCCGGCCTTCCGGATCGAGCGTGAAGTCTCCGCCGGGTCGCCGGAATATGCACACAGCCCGCTCCGAGTCCGCGCCTAGCCGGGTGGTAACCAGCGCCTCGTCCAGTAGGCCCAGACCGGCGTCACTCAGCCGGGACAAGTCCAGAAGACCAGTGGGCGGCGGGACCGCAGTCATGGCGGCCAATTGCTCCTCGGCCAAACCCGACGCCTCGCGGGCAGCGTCCAATCGGCGTAGCTCAGCAGCAGCCGCCTCGGGAAGACGGTCGGCGAAGTCCTCCGCGTAGACGGCGTCGACAAGACGCTGCACGTCGGAGGGAACCGCGATCCCCGTCGGCTGCGACTCTCGCAGCAACACAGACGTGCGCTGCAGCAGCGCGGTGTCGTAGACGGTTCCCCACGTGCGCGGCACCGTGATGCGTGCGTCCACGACAGGTTCCAAGATCACCAGTCGCGGGTCCTCTCCGACCCAGCCAGGACGGGAACCCCGGTCGTGACGCATGCACCGGCCCGCCCGCTGCAGCAGCTGAGACAGTGGCGCCAGGTCGCTCACCACCAGGTCAAAGTCCAAGTCCAAGGACTGCTCCACCACCTGCGTGGCCACCAGGATCGCCCGATGCGGACGCCGCCCCTCCATGTCACCGGGCCGGGGCTTGCCGAAAGCCTCCTCGCAGGCGTCGGTGATCTCTCTGCGCCGCTGCGCCGGATACCGCGAGTGCAACAGCGACAAGCCGTTCGGCTCGCCCGCCAGCTCGGGGAACCGGGTCTGCAGCAGCCTGTACGTTTGTTGCGCCTCTGCCACCGTGGTGCAGCACACCAGGGCACAGCCACCGTCCGACACCACGGGTTCCAGATGCTTGATCAGCGCGGCATTTCGGGTGCCGGGTTCGGTACCGTCCATGGCTTGTCCGCCGCCGGTGCCCCACTTGACGCTCTCGATCTGGAGCCGTACGGTGCGCGACCGGCCGCTGGTTACCGGCCTTGGCGGGGAAACATCGCCCGTGGCGGCGTCGACGTAGAGCCAGCCCGGATACACCGATTCCACCACACTCGGGTCACAGAATCCGCAGCCACGGCGGTAGGCATCGACCAACGACGTGGCCGCACGGCCGGCCAGCGTCGCCGATAGCAGCACCACCGGGGTACCCATCGCCCCGAGCCATTCCAGCAACCGCACCAGCAGGCTATGCATCCACGGCCCGTAGGCGTGCGCCTCGTCCACCACGAACACCTTGTTCGACAGACCCAGCAGCCGCAGCACGTTGTACCTGACCGGCAGCACGCCCGTCAGCGCCTGATCGATCGTGCCCGCACCCAGCGGTGCCAGCAGCCCACGCTTTCCGCCTCGCAGCCACCGGCCGGCATCCGTGCCCGAGTGCCCGTCTGCGACCGTCGCGCCCAGGCCATCTACCACAGCAGGAACAGCCGCCTGCGCGTAGGCGTCGCTCAGCCAAGCCATGCTGTGCAACAGCGTTAGAGCCCGGTCTCCGCCGACGTTGCCCTCGGCGAAGTCGGCGACCCGATCGAACATGGCATCCGCCGTGGCCATCGTCGGCAGCGCGAAGAACAACCCGCTCGCGCCCGACACCCGGGCCATCACCGACGCCGCGTGCAATGCCGCCTCTGTCTTCCCATCCCCCGTTGGCGCAGTCACCAGCAGTAGACCACCGCCACCGCCAGCAGTTAGGTGCGTCAGCTCATCCGCGAGGCTGGCTTGGAGGTCATTGGGCGGGAACGGAAACTGCTCGTCAAAACCGCGCTCATGAAACCGCGCCACGCCCAGCCGAGCCGACCCCACAATGGTGCGGGCCTCGGACACCGCCAAGTCCCAATGCTGCCGCAACTCGCTCTCTCCGGCTTGCCAGCTCTCGGCTGGCATCCTGCGCTCGATGACTGTCTCCTGGCTCGCCAGCCAGTCAGCCACGACGATCAACCCGAGGAGCCGCACTGCGACGTCGGCCGGCAACGCCCCCTGCGGTACCGGCACCGCTTCGTCACCACCTATCAGCCGCCGCACGGCGTCCGCATGCTCCCGACGCTGAATCTCCCAACCAGAACCGCCCAACCCCGGCATCCATCCCACGGGATCGCGCAAGTGTTTCGGCTCCAACGCACGGTGAAAGCAGCCATGATGCCCGCCCAGCAGCTGCGCCACCTGATGATGCGGCGACCGAGACGGAGTCCGGGTCTGCGGATAACCCCACTCAGCCAGGATCTGCGTCAATGCCCAGTGGCCCGCTACGTCATGGCGCAGCCGCTCCTTCTCGGAACCTGCCGCACCCTGATAGGTCGGATCGTCTGCCAACCCCTTGAATACGCCAGGCACCATCGCCTGGAACGGCGGGCTGATCTTCCCGATGTCGTGCAACCCCGCCCACAAGCACAGCCATTGCCGACAGGCCGTCACCGACGCGCCAAGCTGGCTGGCCACCCGGTCCCGGGCTTCGTCGGTCAAGGTCACGTCCCATAGGGCCCCAGCCACTGCCGCGGTATCCAACAAATGACAGACCACCGGATACGAGCCCGGCAAGCCCCTACTCTTCCCCCACAACCGCGCATCCACAGCCGCCGCCATACGGACCCCCATCTCCCCTGCGGCACCATTCACCGCGGACATAGAAATAGCAGCCAGCACTGACAACACAGCCTGAAAGGCCCAAACTTACCGACACGCATGAAGCGGTGACCGCCGACCACGTAGCGTTCGATCGCGGCGACAGATCACCTAGGACCGGGAACGTGCAACACCACACTTTGGGTCAAGAAAAGGCAAAGGCCCCCTAACGCCCCAGGTCCGGAAGGGTCCTCCCCGCGCAGGCGGGGGTGAGCCGCCGTCGCCGACAAACTCGCCGACCGCCTCACCGTCCTCCCCGCGCAGGCGGGGGTGAGCCGTAGCCGTACCCGGCCGGTTCGGTGCCGGTGCGGTCCTCCCCGCGCAGGCGGGGGTGAGCCGCGACGCGAAATTGTCGTTCGCACCCGGCGACGGTCCTCCCCGCGCAGGCGGGGGTGAGCCGGCCTCGCCGCAGCAAGGGCGGTGGCGTGATGGGTCCTCCCCGCGCAGGCGGGGGTGAGCCGCGGCCCAGCGGACTGCGTCGGTGACGTCTCGGGTCCTCCCCGCGCAGGCGGGGGTGAGCCGCACCAGGCCATCGGGGTGTGACGCTTCACGACGTCCTCCCCGCGCAGGCGGGGGTGAGCCGGCGTCGCATGGTCACTTCCCCATTGCGGCGCGGTCCTCCCCGCGCAGGCGGGGGTGAGCCGTTGTGGACCGTGTTCTACTCGTCCGGCGGGCAGTCCTCCCCGCGCAGGCGGGGGTGAGCCGAAAGGCGCCCCGGCCGGCGTCACCCCGTCCTCGTCCTCCCCGCGCAGGCGGGGGTGAGCCGGGCCGCCAGCCGCCGCGGGGCGGGTTGCGGGCGTCCTCCCCGCGCAGGCGGGGGTGAGCCGTAGATCCCAGGGACGTTGCCCGGCATGACGGCGTCCTCCCCGCGCAGGCGGGGGTGAGCCGCAGCTGAACCTCACCAGCGCGACCAGCGATGAGTCCTCCCCGCGCAGGCGGGGGTGAGCCGCTCGGGCCAGGCGTTCGGGCCGACCGGGCTGCGTCCTCCCCGCGCAGGCGGGGGTGAGCCGTGCTGGAAGAGATCAGGCAGGGCCGGGTCGACGTCCTCCCCGCGCAGGCGGGGGTGAGCCGAGGCCCGGTACCAGCGCCGCGAGTGGCCGGCGGCCCTCCCCGCGCAGGCGGGGGTGAGCCGCCCATGCGGACGGTGCCGACCGGGGTGATGCGGTCCTCCCCGCGCAGGCGGGGGTGAGCCGATGGGCGGTCAGGCGGCGGCCAGCAGGACGGCGTCCTCCCCGCGCAGGCGGGGGTGAGCCGGGTGTGACCGAGATACGCGCCATCAAAGGGCAGTCCTCCCCGCGCAGGCGGGGGTGAGCCGGCGAACGGCGGCGCCGGGGTCAGCCCCAGCACGTCCTCCCCGCGCAGGCGGGGGTGAGCCGGTGGCGGTGATCATCGCGGCCACCGGGATGGTGTCCTCCCCGCGCAGGCGGGGGTGAGCCCCCCACCGCGGCCAGTCCGGTGGCCGCGGGGACGTCCTCCCCGCGCAGGCGGGGGTGAGCCGTCTTCAGGGGTCGATATTTCAGACCTAAAATCGTCCTCCCCGCGCAGGCGGGGGTGAGCCGGCCGAGGACCCCGAGGAGACCGCCCGCGTCATGTCCTCCCCGCGCAGGCGGGGGTGAGCCGTCCGTACCCGCGTCCTCCCACTGACGGGAGTCGTCCTCCCCGCGCAGGCGGGGGTGAGCCGTACGTGTCCGGAATCATGGGCCTGGTCCAGATGTCCTCCCCGCGCAGGCGGGGGTGAGCCGGCACCCTGTACTCGGTCGCCGGCACCTACACCGTCCTCCCCGCGCAGGCGGGGGTGAGCCGTCGATAGGGGTGGTCCGGTGACCGCGGACATCGTCCTCCCCGCGCAGGCGGGGGTGAGCCGGGTGCTGGTCCCAAGTCCTCGGTGGTGAGTATGTCCTCCCCGCGCAGGCGGGGGTGAGCCGCTCAACACGTTCTCCGGAATGGTCCGGAACCTGTCCTCCCCGCGCAGGCGGGGGTGAGCCGGCCCGCGAGCGGCGCAGCATGACGACCCGGGAGTCCTCCCCGCGCAGGCGGGGGTGAGCCGCACGTGCACTACACGCCGGGCGCGCCGACGGCGTCCTCCCCGCGCAGGCGGGGGTGAGCCGCGGACGGTGTGCAGTCCGCCGTTGCAGCGCCGGTCCTCCCCGCGCAGGCGGGGGTGAGCCGCCGAAGGGCGTTCCCGCCGCCCGAGTCGTCTCGTCCTCCCCGCGCAGGCGGGGGTGAGCCGACGATCCACAGATACGAGCATGGGACTAGCGTGTCCTCCCCGCGCAGGCGGGGGTGAGCCGTACCTGGAGATGCCGATGCTCAATGAGCGTGAGTCCTCCCCGCGCAGGCGGGGGTGAGCCGTCCGGCTCGGTGGAGAACTTGAGACCGTCCTCGTCCTCCCCGCGCAGGCGGGGGTGAGCCGGTTGCCGGGCTCATGGTGATCGGCGCCGTCGTGTCCTCCCCGCGCAGGCGGGGGTGAGCCGTACGACATGCACGGCAAGGTCGCCAAGCTCCCGTCCTCCCCGCGCAGGCGGGGGTGAGCCGGTGTGGGGTGGACTTCCCAAGGACGCTCAGGTGTCCTCCCCGCGCAGGCGGGGGTGAGCCGAGGACCTGGTCCGCTGGTACCAGAACCGAAGCGTCCTCCCCGCGCAGGCGGGGGTGAGCCGCCGCCGAGAACCGGCGGATGGTCGAGAACCACGTCCTCCCCGCGCAGGCGGGGGTGAGCCGGAGGACACCACCGTGACGCTAGCCCTCACCCTGTCCTCCCCGCGAAGGCGGGGGTGAGCCAGCCGAGCGGGAGCGCCTGTCGATGGGCCCGGAGTCCTCCCCGCGCAGGCGGGGGTGAGCCGAAGGTGAGCCGTCGCGGCCCGGCATTGAGTGCGTCCTCCCCGCGCAGGCGGGGGTGAGCCGCGTGTCGCCACGGGGGCCTCAGTTCGTATCGATTCCTCCCCGCCCAGGCGGGGGTGAGTCGCCCCTCAAGACGACGGAAGACCTGATCCGTAAGTCCTCCCCGCGCAGGCGGGGGTGAGCCGCCCTTCGAGCGCGCGGTCGTGGACTTCATCACGTCCTCCCCGCGCAGGCGGGGGTGAGCTACCTCAAAGCCGGACACGCCCACACGCCCGCAGAGCACCTGAACGGAGGGGGACAAGAAGCATGTCGGGCACATGAGCCAGCGGCCCCGTGGCACTCCGCGGAACAGCCGGAATGACACCCTCCGGCAAATACGTGGCCATGCCGGGCGTCCGGCCACGCCCTGCACGGCAAGCGTGCGGGTCAGCGGCGCACTTGCCCGAAAGCGCTCATCTCTCTTCTAAGCGCTTGGCCGCAGGTTCGAGTCCTACCGGGGGCACCCACTGCGCCCCTCCCTATGGAGGGGCTTTTTTGCTGTTCAGAGCCTTGCCATCCGGAGTACGGCAGCGCCCGGACCGCCCGCGGGTGATTACGGGAGTGCTCCGGCGCCGTCCGGCTGTCACCGGGTTCGCGCGGGCGGCTCCGTCGCATACGTGTCGAAGTTCCGGGGACCGGTTCGGCGCACTTCGTCCGGCTCGGAGAGGTCTCCCCCGGCCTCGATCCGCCTCCGGCGATCTCTTGGCCGACCGGGGCTACAACGCGCGTAGGTGGCACGCAGGACGCGGGCGCCGCGGCCCGCCCACTCGGCAGCCTGCGCCGGCGGGACAATCGCGCTGAGCCACGAGGTCTCAGACGTATGCCGCAGGTCATGGACGCGCTTGCCGAGCGGCGAGGCGAACTCCGCCGGCGCGGGAACCTGCTTCCGGGCAGTGCGCCAGACGCGGCGGAAAACCGACCCCTCGCGGGTGTCCCCGTGCTCCCCCGGGAAGAGCAGCTCCCCGGGCCTCAAGCCCTCGGCCTTCACGTGCTCCTGCAGGATGCGGGTCAGCGCCGGACGGCACGGCACGACGCGGGTGTCGTCCTTGCCCCTGCCCTTCAGCCCGCCCATCTCATCGACCTTGCCGGTGTCCGTCCACCGCTTCCCCACCTCAGGCTGGGGGTGTGGAGCAGCAGCACGGGTGGGAGACCGGCCCCCGGTACCGGTCGGCGGTTCGGAACCGTCCACGCCCACCAGCCTCAGCGCATGGCAACGACCCAGGTCATCCGCGGTGAGTCCGGATGCCTCCGGCTCCCGACCGGCAGCGCCACGTGCAGTCCACATCGCCGGAGCGACAGTCCCTCGGGCGCTTCCGGGGCCTCAGGGAAGCATGTCGCCCCGGTTCACGCAGTTGTACGAGCCGTCGTCATTGCGCCCCACGCTGTCGTAGGACCAGCAGTGCAGCATGGGCGCGAGCGTCCACATCCGCAGTGCCATGAGGACGCCGAGGCAGGCGACGGCAGCCCATCCGCCATAGGACCGCCATCCGGAGAGCGCCAGTCCGCCGACGGCCACCAAGGCTGCGAACCCCAACATGTACACGGCTATCGGCGCCATGTTCTCCCGCAGCCCGGGAAACGACTCCATCTCGACGGTCCCCAGGAAACTGAAGAACACCACGAATGCGGCAAAGGTGAAAACGAGGGCAGCCGCGCAGCCGCGGGCTGCGCGCGCGTAGGGCCGGAGCGTGACCGCGCCCCACTCGACAGAGTGCCCCTCTCTCACGGCACCTCCTGATCCGCGGGCGAGCCGCGATCGTAACGGGCCGAAAGATCACGGCGGAAGTCGGTCCACCCCGGCCGATTCCCCGGCTGCAAGGCGCACTTGGCAGACCTGCTGAGGACCGGCCCAGGCCCGAGCCGGCGCGAGGCTCCGTCAGTCCGGTATCACTCGGCCTTCTTCGGGTCGAGGCCGTACCGGCGATCGCGGACGGCCGCCACGACCTTGGCGACCCGGGCGTCGAAGGCGTCGAGTTCCGCCGCCTCGGCCGGATTGGCCACGAACGCACGCCGGTCGCATGGGACGCCTGCCCGCCAGATCCGTTCGATGGCTCGGGTCGCGGTGATGTCGGCCAAGGGGTCGCCGGAGACGAGCATGAGGTCCGCGCGCCGACCGGGTGCGAGGTTCCCGCGGTCAGCGAGGCCGAACACTCGTGCCGGGGCGGCGGTCGCGGCGTTCAGCGCCTGAGCGGGCGTGAGGCCGCAGCGGCCGAGCAGTTCCAGCTCGCGGTGCAGACTTGCCCCGAACACGGTTCCCGGGTTCGGGGCGTCGGTGCCGGCCAGGATCGTGACGCCCGCGTCGACCAGGCGGCCGACGTTCTCCTCGGCACGGGAATAGGGCGGCATTCGCTGCCCATGCCGCCCTGATGTGCCGCCAGAGGTCAGCCGCCGCACCTGTGCGTCCCCAAGCGGCCCGGCGAGTCGCGGATCGGCGGCCACGGCGGCCCCGCCCGCTTCGCCCAGGACGTTCTCGACGGTGGCCAGCGTCGGGCCGACCGCGATTCCCGCCTCGGCGATCCGCTCGGCCAGGGCTCTGTCCAGTTCGCCGTCCACGGGCACATGCGCGATGACGTCGATGCCCGCGGACACGACGTCACCCACCCCGGCCACGGAGTTGACGTGCGCGACGACCACGAGTCCGCGACGATGCGCCGCCTCGGTCAAGGCGGTGATCGTGTCCAGGTCCAAAGACGGCATTGCCCACGGACCCGCTCTGCCCGAAGGGCCGAAGATCTTCACATGGTCCGAGCCCTCGGCGACCCTGTCCGCGACGAACTGCTCGGCCTGCTCCGGACCGGTCACGGTCGGGAACGGGTCGTACATCATCGAGGGATGCCCGCCCGGGGCAGTGGCACCGATTCCCGCGGAACGCACGTCGGACACATCCGACCGAGCGGCGGCCTGTTGTTTGGCCGCGGCCATCACGTCGGCCTGGCTGAACATGTCCAGTGCGGTGGTCACACCGAAGGTGAGCCCCTGCGCCAGGGCGCCGGGCACCAGGTGGATGTGCGAGTCGATCAGCCCCGGCAGGAGGGTGCCGCCTTCCGCGTCGACCACCTCGTCGCCGTCCTGGGCAGTGGGGCCGGTGGCGCAGTCGGTGATGACGCCGTCGGCGAACCGGACCGACGTCCAGTGCCGCAGCCGGGTGCCGTCGAAGACCCTCGCGTTGACGATCGCCGTTGCTCTGGGCACGAGGCCCCTCCCGGACGGATGCGCTTGGTGGTGAGGTTCGGGACGCAAGAGCGACGTACGACCTCAGGTCAACTGGTCCCCAGCGCGCGGAATCGTGGTCTGTGCGCGCCTCAGAACGCGTTGAGCCCACTGCGGCCGAACCCCGGAAGCGACCAGGAGCGAGCCGTACGCGTGCGGCGTTGTTCCGCGGTGAAAGACCGGGCCTGGTCCCGATGACCGTCCGCCGCGGTACCGGTCGCGGCGGACGGCCACTTCACCGGTCCGGAGCTCGCTTCACGTCGACGAAGTCGGCCGAGCCGGTCGTGGCCCGGGTCAGGCTCGTGCTCGCGAAGTCGTAGCGGTACGCGCCGTCCGCCGTCGCCTTCCCGGTGGCCGAGGGCAACCGGCGAGACGTCGGGGAAGAGCGTGCGCGGTAGGACGTTCTCTCGTCATCAAGGTGCTCCCGCCGCTCGCAGCGCTAAGGCGCGCGGCCACCGGGGAGGCCCGGAACGCGAAGTGGGACCCGCGGTGGCACATCACCTGATCCGATCCGACAGCGCCCCCGAACGACGCTCCCCCGGGCTGCCACAATCCAGCGATGGGAAACGTCTACGACTACTACGCGGCCACCGACGACACGCAAGCTCTCGCGCTGTTCGAAGACGACCGCATGGCCGACCCCTTCGGCACCCTCGGCCTCAAAGGGGCAGACCCCTACCTGATCCTCGGAACCGTCGAGGCCCACCTGACGGGAGTACCCACGGACCAGGTGGAAGCCGACCCACGCTTCTGCGAACAGCTCAACGACGCCGAGCACGAGGGGCCCTGGCTCGTCTCGCTGACCGACACCCTCCGTGACGCCCTCGCGGCGGCCACCCCGGAGCGCCTGCTGGAAGCCGCCACCGCGTGGACCCACACGGAGGACGGTGGTGGGGCGGACCCGGAGCTCATGGCCGACTTCCTGGGACGCCTCGGCGAACTCGCCCGCGACGCCGGGCCGCGGCGACGCCTGTACTGCGGCATGTCGCTGTAGGAAAGCCCACATCGGAACCACGGGAATCACGGGAATCACGGGCATAAGTCGGCGTTCCACCGGGCCGATTCGCCGAGGTCGTAGTCGTGTCGGGAATCGCCGCCGGCAGGACCGGCGGCTGGAAGACCCGCGGACCTTCGCGTCAGGTCACGGGTCTTCCAGCCGGTTCAGTGCTGCTTCACCGGCGGCAGGAGCCCCTAGCCCAGCGGGCGGAAGTAGGGGTAGAAGGTGCCGAAGCCACCGATCGGCACGTAGGTGGGGGCGAAGCCGCCGTAGTAGCCGTAGCCACCGTAGAGGCCGTAGCCGCCGTAGATGCCGTAGCCGCCGATGGGGGCGTAGGGGCCGAAGCCGCCACCGCCGCCCTGGACTGACTGGTGGACAGCGGAGGCAGTGGTCTGCGGGGCCGCGTCGGCGGCACTCGCCCCGACGAGGGCGATCACTGGCACCGCGAGCGCCGCGGCGACAGCCTGACGGACGGTGATCTTTGCGCGCATTTCAATCTCCTTTGGAGGTGAAAATTGCTGGACGACGGCCGTGTCATCTGCCAACCGCCGTCGAACCGGCTTCGTGCGTCCGGAGCCGGTAGGACGAGGGGCACGCGACCCACGAGGTTATGGCTCACAGGGCAAGGACGCCGCGATGCAAAGGCGCAAACGCCGTGACCATGACCGTGACACGGGTGGAGCCCGGAGTCAAAAGAAAGAGGGCGCGAGAACGAGCCGCCGGGATGGGTTTTCGCAGCTCACGGCAGACGTGACCGCCGCATGGAGACCTTGGGGGATCCGGGTGTCCGCGCGGCCGACCGGCGCCACGACGAGTCGGCCCCGATGGGCCTCGTGCTCGGGCCCGTGCTCCTGCAAACGGGTGTCATGCGCCATCCGTCGGGCACCCTTCCGCCCCGCATCCGCCCCACATCCGGACCGTGTCCGGACCGCGTCCGAGCAGTGTGACGGCCTTCCGGTCGCCGTCTCCGCGGTGGTCCGTACGACCGGTAAGGGTGTGGCCGATGCCCCGGACCCGTCCGTTCTCCGTCCACGCCCCCTGGCCCCGGGGAACGCCGTCGTCCTGCTCCCGCCCCCCTTCACGCCCTCACGCCATCGCGCGGTCGACGGCGTCCAGGACCTCGGGCCAGGGCAGGGCGCGCCCGTCCGGTGCCTCGCCCGGTTCGGGGAGCCGCGCGTCCGGGTCGTGGAGGAGATGTACGCCGGCCTCGCGCAGGGCGGCGAGATGGCGGGGCCAGGCCGGGTGCCGGGTGTGGGCGGCGTTGACGGCCGGAACGGCCACCAGCGGCACCCCCGGCGTGCCCAAGACCTCCGCGAGCAGGGTGAGGGCCTGGTTGTCGGCGATACCGAGGGCGAGTTTGGCCAGGGTGTCCGCGCTGGCCGGGGCCAGCACGCAGCAGTCGGCGACCGGATGGGGCCGGGGGTCGCCGGGGAGCCGCGGCCGGTCGCGGACCGGGAGTCCGGTCACGTCGCCCAGCCGTCCGATCTCGCCCCGCGCGTCCAGCCAGCGCGCGGCGGTCGGGGTGAGGGTCACAGCGACGCGCCAGCCGCGGGCGATGGCGGGGAGGACGAGGCCCTCGCGCAGGGTCTCGACGCCGTCGGCGGCCGAGCCGACGACGGCGAGGACCCCGCGAACGGGCCGGGCGTGCGGGGGTGGCGGCGGTTGAGGAGGCATGACCTGCCCCTACCCGAATCGGCCCTCCATGTAGTCGGCGGTACGCGGATCGGTGGGGTTGCCAAACATCACGGTGGTGGGTCCGTGCTCCACGATGCCGCCGGGGGTGCCCTGTTCGGCGGGGAAGAAGGCGCACTGGTCCGAAACGCGGGCGGTCTGCTGCATATTGTGGGTGACGATCACGATCGTGACCTCGTGGGCGAGTTCGCGGATGGTCTCCTCGATGCGCCGGGTGGAGGTGGGGTCGAGGGCCGAGCAAGGCTCGTCCATAAGCAGCACCTTGGGGCGCACAGCCGGCGAGCGCGCGATGCAGAGTCGCTGCTGCTGACCGCCGGAGACCGGTGGTCACCGTGAACTGCTCGCCGGGGTGCAGTCCGTCGAGATGCCGGAAAGGGCCCCCGTAGGTGGCCTGGCGTCCCATGATGACGCTGATGCCGGACTGGCCCGGGAGCGGGGTGTCCCGGCGGTGGCCCGGGCCGCGGGTCAGCACCTCCGAGGTGGTGCCCTCGCCGACGACCTCGCGCAGCCCGAGCCCGGGGACCCGGAGGTGAGCGGCTTGACGCCCTCCCCCGAGCCGCCCACCGGGGCGATCCCGTCGGCGAGGTCGCCGCGCAGGGCCGCGTAGTCCACCTGCTGGTCGCGGGCGTGCCGGACGTGCCCGAGCAGGCCCACGTCCACGGCGAAGCCGAGGAGCAGGGCCGCCAAACGAGACGTGCAGGTCCACGCAAGGTGATCGCGATCGGGGCAACGGTGACACTCCGCACGGCCCGGGTGGCCCGCGGCCGATCGTCGCGCACGGCCACGGCGCCCCGTGGCACCGCGCCGGACCGGGGCCGGGCCGGGGCCGTCGGCAGTGCAGGGCAAGACCCGTGACCGGGCCCGGAGGTGACGGCTTTGCGCCACGCGGCGCGGACTCGCAAGACGCCGCGACGGGATGCGGAAACCTCTTCGGCGGCCGGTTCCCCGGCCGTTCGGGGCAGGGGCGCGACAAAGGCGCGCGGTAAAGGCGCCCGGTTGGAGCGCGGGGTGACGGCACACGGTGAGGGGGAGCGGTGGAGGCGCGCTGTGGAGGCGCACGGCGGAGACACACAAGAGCGCGGGGCTTCCCCCTCGTCGGCGATGACGACGGGAGGAGCGGCGGAGAACGCCGCCCCTCCGCCTTCCGCGAGCAGGGCAGGGCAGGGCGAGAGGTCAGCTCGCCTTGCGCAGCACCTCGGTGATCTTGCACTTGATGTCGTCCGCGACCGGCTCGGAGCCCTGGGCGCTCGCCTGCGTCGAATCCCCCGCGGCCAGACCGGTCGTGGTCGCGACGGCCTGGGCGATGCGGTTTCCGGAGGCGTCGACGAAGTCGATGCGCACCTGGTAGTCGGACTCCTCGGAGCTGTGGTTGGTGACCTTCACCTCGGCGCTGGGCCACTTGGTGAAGTCCCCGAGCCCGCAGGAGGTGACGTCCGCGTCGTCCGGGGCCGGCTTCCCGTCGCTGTCCCCCGCCGGGGAGGCGCTCACCGCCGAGGAGTCACCTCCGGAACTGTCCTTGTCGTCCCCGGTCGTCATGGCGAAGGCGACGCTTCCGCCGATCACGACAACGATGGCGACGACCCCGAAGCCGAGAATCTTCCCGGCGCCCGACTTCTTCGGCGGCCGGCCCCAGTCCGGCTCATGTGGCGGCGGGTACTGACCCGGTGGTGAGGCGTGCGACGGCTGAGACATGGTGAACCCCCTGAGGCTCGGATGTGAAGACACCGTGACAGAGCTTCACCATGCGCGCAGAGACAAGAGCTGTCTGTAATGTGGCCGTGACCGATCCGGTACAGATCATTCCTGATAGGTCTGCGCCAATGACCCGACCGGACCGCCCGGGGCGCATCATGGGATTCCGTGATCGCGTCCCACCCGGGAGGAGCCATGGCCGCGTACGAGCAACTGGCCGCGCTGGCCGCGCTCCTGGACCAGGCCGTCGCGGCGCAGCCCGAGGCCGACCGGGTGGTGGCGGCGTGCGGGGAGCCCCAACCGGTGCCCGGCGTACTGGCCCGTGAGGGCAGCCGGCAGGCGGCAGCGCTGCAGCGGATCGCCCTGCGGCTGGGGGAGCTTCCCGTCGACGGCGACCTCGCCGAGCTCCGCGACGAGGCGGTACGGCTGGTCACCTACGACCACTGGATGGTGCGTCAGGCCCTCAACCTGGCCTTCACCGCCAACGCGGACGACCGCACCGAGGCCGCGCGCCTGCAACTGAACGGCCTCGGCGCCCCGGCCGACCGCTTGCGGGCGCTGCGCGACCGCGTGCGCGAGCGGGCCCGCCGCACGGAACCGCGCTGACGCGCCGGGGCCGCCGCCCGCGAGAAGGGCCACCGGCTCGGCAGGGGCGCGGCCGCGGGCCTGACCGGGCGCGCCCCCGCCGCCCGGCGACGGCGGCGGTGCCGGCCTCAGCCTCGGCGGCGGCTTCCGCGGCCGCGGCTCAGCCGGCCAGACCGCGTCGCGTCAGCAGCGGCTCGATCCGCGGCGCGCGGCCGCGGAAGCCCTCGAACGCCCGCATCGGATCCACGCTTCCGCCGCGGGAGAGCAGTTCGCGGCGGAAGGTGTCGCCGTTCTCCCGCCGCATGCCGCCGTTCTCCTTGAACCACTCGACGGTGTCGGCGTCGAGCACCTCGCTCCAGATGTACGAGTAGTACCCCGCGCTGTAACCGTGGGCGAAGATGTGCGCGAAGTAGGTGCTGCGGTAGCGCGGCGGGATCGCGGGCAGCGCGAGCCCGGCCTCCTTGAGGGCGGCGGCCTCGAACTCCTCGGCGTCGCCGGGGTCGTGCCCGGCCGGGATGGTGTGCCAGGCCCAGTCGAGCACGGCGGCGGCCAGGTACTCGACCGTGCGGAAGCCCTGCCCGAAGCGCTCCGCGGCCTCCATCCGCGCCACCAGGTCGGCGGGCATGGGCTCGCCGGTCTCGTGATGGCGGGCGTAGTGGGCGAGCACCTGCGGCCAGGTCACCCACATCTCGTTGACCTGCGAGGGGTATTCGACGAAATCGCGCGGGACGGCCGTACCGGAGAAGAAGGGGTGCCGGACGTCGGAGAACAGGCCGTGCAGAGCGTGGCCGAACTCGTGGAAGAGGGTGTTGACCTCGTCGTAGGTGAGGAGCGCGGGCTCGCCGGCGGCGGGCTTGGCGATGTTGAGGTTGTTGACCACGACCGGCTTGCGGCCGAAGAGCGCGGACTGGTCGACCAGGCTGTTCATCCAGGCACCGCCGCGCTTGGAGGCGCGGGCGAAGAAGTCGCCGAGGTAGAGGCCGAGGGGCGAGCCGTCGGCGTTGAAGACCTCGAAGACCCTGACGTCGGGGTGGTAGCCGATCAGATCGGTGCGCTCGGTGAAACTCAGTCCGTAGACCTGGCCGGCGGCGTGGAAGACGCCGTCCCTCAGGACCCGGTCCAGCTCGAAGTAGGGACGCATGGCGGCGGTGTCGATGTCGTACTCCGCCTTGCGGACCTTCTCCGACCAGTACGTCCAGTCCCAGGCCGCGAAGTCCGTCAGGCCCGAGGCGGCGGCCAGGGCGGCGGCCTCGCGCTCGGCGTTGGCGACGGCGGGCGGGACGAGGCGGGCGAGCAGGGCGGTGACGGCCTCGGGCGTGCCCGCGGTCTGGTCGGCGACGGCGTAGGCGGCGTGGTTCTCGTAGCCGAGCAGAGCGGCGCGTTCGCCGCGCAGCCGGGCGAGCCTGACGACCAGTTCGCGGTTGGAGACCAGGCCGCGGCCGAGGGAGGCCTCCAGCAGGCGCCTGCGCAGGGCACGGTCGTCGAGCGAGGCCAGCTCGGACTGGTTGGAGAAGTTCTTGAGGCTGAGGACGTACTTCCCGTCGTGGCCGAGGGCGGTGGCGTTGGCGGCCGCGGCGGCGACCGCGTCCGCGGAGAGCCCTGCCAGGTCGTCGGCGCTGTCCAGGACGAGGGCCGCGGCCTTGGTGTCGGCGAACAGGTTCTGCTCGAAGGCGGTGGAGGCCTCCGCGATCTGCGCGTTGAGCGCCCGCAGGCGCTCGCGGCCCTCCTCGGTGAGCTCGGCGCCCGCGCGCACGAAACGGGTGTGGTACCGCTCCAGCAGCCGCAGCGACTCCGCGTCCAGGCCGAGTTCCCCGCGGGCCTCGTAGAGCGCCTTCACGCGGGCGAAGAGGGCGGGGTCGAGGTGGACGGCGTCGGCGTGGGCGGCGAGGGCGGGGTTGATCCTGGCCTCGATCGCCTGGATTCCCGGGCCGGTGTCGGAGCCGGTGCGGTTGAAGAAGACGTTGGACACACGGTTGAGCAGGTCGCCGGAGCGCTCCAGGGCGACGATCGTGTTCTCGAAGCCCGCAGGCTCGGGGTCCGCGGCGATCGCCGCCGTCTCGGCGAGCTGCTCGGCCATCCCCTGTTCGAAGGCGGGGAGATAGTGCTCCTCCCGGATGTCCGCGAACGGCGGCAGCTCGTACGGGAGGGTGCTCGGGCTGAGGAAGGGATTCGTCGAGGTCACCCGTCCGACCCTACGCCCGGCGCCCGCGGCCCGGCGGCGGCCCGCTCCGGGATGGGGATGCCCGGGTGGAGACCGGGCGTCCCGGGCAGCCGGGGGCACGCGGCGACCGGACCCCGTCGGCCGGTGCCGCAGCGCACCGCGGAGACCGCCGCGGGCGAGGTTCTCGGCGTACCGCCCGGGTCACCGGCGTGCTTTCGCGGCCGCCTGTCCCCTTCACGCCCGGTGGGACAAGGCCTATAAGAGGGGAGGCCGGTCATGCCTCCGCGACATTTGTCACCGTTACGCGGGCTTCGCGTCACAGATGATCAACAGGCCCTGCCACCCCTCATCGAGTGTCGTTGTCCCGGCGAGGCCGGCCACCCCCCGAGAGGCCGGCGCATGGGAGGTGCGTGGGAGATGACGGACCGGACCCTCTGGTCGTACGCCGAGATCGCCGCTCACATCCGGGTGCAGGTCGACACCGTGCGCTCGTACCGCAAGCACGGGCACTTGCCGCCCCCCGATGTCGTGGAGGGCGGCAAGCCGTTCTGGTACGCGGACAGCATCCGTCTGTGGAGTTCCCGGCGTCCCGGGAACCGGGGACGCCGGGAACTCGGCTGACGGTCCGGCCTCCGCTCAGCCCGAGTGGGCGGGCTCCCGGTCGGGTACGGGCTCCTCCCTCAGCGGGGCCCGGCCGGGGCCCTCGCCCTCGCTCAGCCCGAACCGGCTGTGCAGCGCCTTGAGCGGCCGCGGGGCCCACCAGGTGGCCCGCCCGGTCAGCCTCATCACGGCAGGCACGAGCAGGGTGCGCACCACCATCGCGTCCATCAGGACCGCGAGCGCGATCCCCAGCCCCAGCATCTTGGTGTTGGCGATCCGAGAGGTGCCGATGGCCACCATCACCACCGCCAGGATCACGGCCGCCGCCGTGATGAGGCCGCCGGTGCGGCGGACTCCGAAGACGACCGCCGCCTGGTGGTCACCGGTGCGGTCGTACTCCTCCTTGACGCGGGACAGGAGGAAGACGCCGTAGTCCATCGAGAGGCCGAACGCGACGCAGAACATCAGCACCGGCAGCGTGGTCTCGATGCTTCCCGTCGCGGTGAAGTCGAGCAGGCCGGACAGGTGCCCGTCCTGGAACACCCACACCACCGCACCGAACATGGCGGTGAGGCTCAGCGCGTTGAGCACCACGGCCAGCACCGGGATGACCGCGCTTCCGGTGAGCAGGAAGACCAGTAGGAGCGTCACCGCGACGATCAGGGCGGCCGCCCACGGCAGACGGTCGGATATGACGTCCTTGGTGTCGACCAGTTGGGCGGCGGTCCCGGTGGCCGAGGCCTTGAAGGGGGCGTCGACCGCCCTGATCTCGCCCACCAGGTCCTGGCTCACCTCGTCCACGGCCTCCGCCTTGGGCAGCACCGTCAGGTAGGCGACGCCGTCGGCGGTCCTGGCCTCCTCGGCGGGGCCGGGCGCCGCGGTCCGCCGGCCTTGCGCGTACTGGCCGGCGGGGCCGTCGACGAGGACCACGCCGGGCAGCGCGGAGAGCCTGCTGCTGTAGGCGCCGAGCTGGGCCGCAGTGGGGCGGCCCTCGGCGAGCACGGTGATCTCGCCGCCCGGGTTGCCGGGGAACCCGTCGCGTATGTGCTGCTGAACGACATGGGCCTCGGCTGTGGCCGGGAGCTGGCGGTCGTCGGCGGTGCCGAACTGCACTTGCAGGAAGGGCAGCCCGAGCAGGAGCAGCCCGGCGACCGTGCCGATCGCGAACAGCGGGGCACGGCGCATCACCAGTCGGGCGAGCCGCGCGTATCCCGCACCGGGCTCCCGCCTGTTCCGCCGCTGAGGCAGGACGCGGCGCAGGTCGAGGGCGTTGACCCGGTGTCCGAGCAGCACCAGGGCGGCGGGCAGGATCACCAGCGCGGCGGCGGCCGCCAGCAGCACCACGGCGATGCCGGCGTAGGCGAACGAGCGCAGGAAGTACTGCGGGAAGAGGAACATCGCGGAGAGCGCGGCGGCCACGGTGAGAGCCGAGAAGAGCACCGTACGGCCGGCCGTGCGCAGCGTGGCCCCCACGGCGGTCAGCGGATCGGCGCCGGTGTCCAGCTCCTCCCGGAAGCGCCGCACGACGAACAGGGCGTAGTCGATCGCGAGTCCGAGGCCGAGGGCCGTGGTGAGGTTCTGCGCGAAGATCGAGACGTCGGCGAACGTCGTGATGCCCCGCAGCGCGGCGTTCGTGCCCAGGATGGCGACGATGCCGATGCCCAGCGGCAGCAGGGCCGCGACGGCGCTGCCGAACACCATGACCAGCAGCAGGA
Source organism: Streptomyces sp. NPDC026673 (assembly GCF_040638135.1). Lineage (NCBI taxonomy): Bacteria > Bacillati > Actinomycetota > Actinomycetes > Kitasatosporales > Streptomycetaceae > Streptomyces > Streptomyces sp. NPDC026673. Next base: position 110,898 of record NZ_JBEZXR010000011.1, read on the forward strand.
GGGTGATGGGCAGTGCGATGACCTCGGCCCGGGCCAGGTCCTCCTGGATCGTCGTCTGCAGTTCGTGCCGGAAGGCGGCCATGCCGCCGACCTTGACCTCGACCGCGCCGTGCCGGCCCCGGTACTCGGGGGCGATGCGCTCGACGGCCGCGGCGACGGCGTCGTCGTCGCCCCCGATCCGGGCGACGATCATGGCCTCGCGGCCGTCCTCGGCCCGCAGCGTGGACGCCCCGGTGGTCCAGTACGAAGTGACGCCGGTGACATCCTCGTCCGCGGCGAGCCGGCGGCCGAGCTCCCGCCCCTCGGCCGCCACCTCCGGCGAGTCCACACCGGCGCCGCGGCCGCCGACGAGGAGGATCAGATTCGGCTGCGAATCCGGGAAGTGCTTCTCCAGCGCTTCGGCCGCGTAGGCGGACTCGGAGCCGGGGGCTTCCCATCCACCGCCGCGCAGCCGGTCCGCGACACCGCTGCCCGCGACCACGGCGAGCGCGGTGAACAGCAGGGCCAGCAGCAGCGTGAGGCGAGGACGGGCGGTCATCGCCCGGGTCCAGCCTCCCGGCGGGTGCTCACGGTTGACATCTGACATGGCAGAGGTGTCCCCTCCCCCTGAGGAACCGCCGTAAACTGGCGAACACGAGCGATCGCTCGCGTTTACTCAGAATGCGAGCGACCACTCGCGTTTGTCAAAAGTGATTGGGGATTACACGTGCCTGAGGAGCAGAAGCAGCCTCGACGCCGGCAGGCCCGCGGCGAACGGCGCGTGGCACAGCTGCTGGAGGCGGCGGCCGACGTGTTCTGCAAGGTGGGCTACACCGCTGCCACCACGAACGCGATCGCCCGCGAGGCGGGCGTGTCCCCGGGCACGCTCTACCAGTTCTTCCCGAACAAGGAGGCCATCGCCATCGAGCTCGGCGGCATCCTCAACCACCGGATGCGGGAGGGGCACGGGGAGCTGTTCACCCCCGAGAACGCCGCTCTTCCGCTGCGCGAGATGCTCGACGTCATCGTCGACCCGATGATCGAGTTCAACTGCCAGAACCCCGCCTTCCTCGCCCTGGTCCACGACAGCGACATCCCCGGCATGGTCGTCGTGGAGCACGACGCGCTGCACAGTTCCCTGCTGGAGCGCGTGGAGACGCTGATGGGCCTGCGCGCACCCGCCCTGTCGGCCGAGGAGCGGGCCCGTGTGGCAGCCATGGCGTTCGGGTTGTTCAAGGCGGGCCTGGCCCTCGTCCTGGCCCACGAAGGCCCCGAGCGGGACGCGTACATCGCCGAGGTCAAGGCCGCGCTCTACGGCTACCTCGCCCCGCATGTCGGCACCGGCGCCGTCGCCATAAGCGAGGTCCCCGCCGTCGGCGCTCCCTGACCCCGGCACCCCTGGGCTCCCCCGGCGGCCGCCTCAGCCTCGGAGGGCCCTGCCGGACGCCCCCGTGTCCTGGGCGTCCGCTTCCTCCGTCCCCTCCGCGCCGCGCCGCGGTTCCGGTGGCGCGGCGCCCCCGGACGCCACCACGCGCCCCCCGGGCGCCGAGACGGAGCGGCGTCCGGACACCGTCTGCGCCACGCTTCCGATTCCGGCCACCACCAGGGAGACGCCGAGGCCCAGGACGACGGCGTACAGCGAGTTGGAAACGGCGCGGCCGCCGAAGTAGCCCAGGCCCACCGAGTACGTCGCCCAGACCGCCTCGGCCACGCCCGCGCCGATCAGGTAGCGGCGGGCGGGATAGCGCACGATGCCCGCCGCCAGGCCGCCGACCACCCGCCCGCTGGGCAGGAAGCGGACGGCGATGACGAAGGGCACGCCGTGCCGCTGTATCCGGACGCTGGCCCACTCCAGCAGGGCGCGGCGACGCGGCCGCCGGTAGAGCCGGGTCAGGACGCGGCCGCTCACCGCACGGCCCGTACGGTGGATCAGCAGGTCCCCCGCCAGGGCGCTGCCCGCGACGACCAGCAGGACCGCCGCGATGCTCAGCCGCCCCTGGGCCGCGAGCACGCCGCCCGTCACCAGGAGGGCCGCGTTGGGCACCAGAGGGGGCGCCGTGGTGGCGGCGAGCACCGCGTACGCCCAGACCACGTGGCCGTCCCGCAGATACCCCTCGAGGCCCGCGGTGAAGTCCAGGGCCGACACGATCCGTCCAACGTCCATGCGGCCGCCCCTCTTCCCGCCCCGGCCCGTCCCCCGTGTCCCGTCCCAGGCCTCAACGCTCGCAGCGCCGCGACGGACGGGGCAAGGCGATTTCACCGGGATCGGGGCATTCCCAGGGTTTTCCCGGGGCCGCCTCATCCTCAGGTACGGGGCCGGCGGGTCCGGCTGTGGCGCGGGGAGTACGCACGGCGTACTCCCCGCCGCCCGGGCGTCCGGCGGCTCAGCGGCCGAGCAGTTCGCCGCCGTTGCACTGCAGGATCTCCCCGGTGATGAATCCGGCCTCCGGGGAGGCGAGGAAGACCACGGCAGAGGCGACGTCATCCGGCCGTCCGACCCTGCCGACCAGGGTCCGGCCGGCTCTGCGGGTCAGCTCGGCGGCGTCGAGCCGGGCGCCGAAGAACTCGGTGCCCGCCACGGTGCCAGGGGCCACGATGTTGCAGGTCACGCCGCGCGGGCCGAGCTGGGCGGCCAGGGAGTGGTTCCAGGCGTGCAGGGCGGCCTTGGAGGCCCCGTAGGAGCCCCCGCCGCGCAGGGCGGCCACCGAGGTGACGGTGATGACCCTCCCGCCCTCGGGGAGCCGGTCGCGCACGGATTCGGTCACCAGCACGGTGGTGAGGACGTTGCGCTCGAAGTCCCCGCGCCAGCGGGCCAGCACGCCGTGCGGACCGGCGCCGATGGCGAGCTCCCGGCTGCCCGCGTTGTTGACCAGGACGTCGATGCGCCGCGGCAGCCGCTCGAGGGCCGCCTCCACGTCGTCGGGGTCGGCCAGGTCGCAGGCGACGGGGGTGACGTCGTAGCCGTGTTCGGTGCGCAGCTCGTCGGCGGTGGCGCTCAGCACCTCGCGGCGCCGGCCGACGATGGTCACATGGTCGCCGGCCTCGGCGAAGAGGGTGGCCACCGACCGGCCGATGCCCGTTCCCCCGCCGGTCACCACGACGTGCCGGCCCACACTTGCGTTCTGCGACATCACGCTCCGCCCCTCCAGGAGGGACAGCACGTTACGGGACGGCGGCCGCGCGGCCGACACGGGGGTCTGCCATGATGCGGATGGCGTAGAAGATGCGTAGCCGAGACCGACATCACACTGGCTGGAACGTAACCTTTTGGTTTACGAGGGGGTCTAACCGAGCGAAGACACCGGGCTCCCGGCGGACTCGGTGAGATGATGAGCGGGTTGTCTTTGGGGGACAGCCCGGTCGCCATGCCGGGGCGAACCGCCTGGGGAGCTTTGAGCGGCCCTCCCGGGTGGTTTGGTCCCGGCTGAGCGAACGCACCCAAAGAACGCCCGGTACGGACCCGTGGGGGGATCCGCTCCGGGAAACGGGAGCGCCCCGTGCCGAACCCGTGGGGGGATTCGGCGCGGGGCGTTTCTCTGTGCGCGGGGCGCTCGCGTCAGCGGGCCTCGACCGGGACGAAGTCCCGCTCGACGATGCCGGTGTAGACCTGGCGCGGACGACCGATCCGGGAACCCGGCTCGGTGATCATCTCGTGCCACTGGGCGATCCAGCCGGGGAGCCGGCCGAGCGCGAAGAGCACCGTGAACATCGTGGTCGGGAAGCCCATGGCCCGGTAGATCAGGCCGGTGTAGAAGTCGACGTTCGGGTAGAGGTTGCGCGAGACGAAGTAGTCGTCGCTGAGAGCGTGCTCCTCCAGCTTCAGCGCGATGTCCAGCAGCTCGTCGGACTTGCCGAGAGCGGACAGGACGTCGTGCGCGGCGGCCTTGATGATCTTCGCCCGGGGGTCGAAGCTCTTGTACACCCGGTGGCCGAAGCCCATCAGGCGGACGCCGTCCTCCTTGTTCTTCACCTTGCGGATGAAGGCGTCGACGTCGCCGCCGTCGGCCTGGATGGCCTCCAGCATCTCCAGCACGCTCTGGTTGGCGCCGCCGTGCAGCGGGCCCCACAGGGCGTTGATGCCCGCGGAGATCGACGCGAAGAGGTTGGCCTGCGAGGAGCCCACCAGGCGCACGGTGGAGGTCGAGCAGTTCTGCTCGTGGTCCGCGTGCAGGATGAGCAGCTTGTCCAGGGCGTCGACGACGACCGGGTTGAGCTCGTACTCCTCGGCGGGCACGGCGAACGTCATCCGCAGGAAGTTCTCGACGTAGCCGAGGTCGTTGCGCGGGTAGACGAAGGGGTGGCCGACCGACTTCTTGTAGGCGTACGCGGCGATCGTCGGCAGCTTGGCGATCAGCCGGATCGTCGACAGGTAGCGCTGCTTCTCGTCGAACGGGTTGTGGCTGTCCTGGTAGAAGGTCGACAGCGCGCTGACCACCGAGGACAGCATCGCCATCGGGTGGGCGTCCCGCGGGAAGCCCTGGAAGAACCGCTTGACGTCCTCGTGGAGGAGCGTGTGCTGGGTGATGTCGCCGCGGAAGGCGGCGAGCTCGTCGACGGTGGGGAGCTCACCGTTGATGAGAAGGTACGCGGTCTCCAGGAAGGTGCCGCGCTCGGCGATCTGCTCGATGGGGTAGCCGCGGTAGCGGAGAATTCCCTGCTCGCCGTCGAGGTAGGTGATCGCGGACTTGTAGGCCGCGGTGTTGCCGTAGCCGCTGTCCAGGGTGACCAGGCCGGTGTCGGCGCGCAGCTTCCCGATGTCGAAGCCGTTGTCCCCAACGGTGCCCTCGATCAACGGGTAGCTGTACTCGCTGTCCCCGTACCGCAGTACTACAGAGTTGTCGCTCACGTCATTCCCTCACCGACGTCGTGCCTCTTCTTCGAGGTTTGTAGGTGCCCTGACTACCCCTACTGTCCCCCATTTGGCGTGACCACGTGCACTCGGGGTCGAGCAGGGGGCCGAATGGTGGCACCCAGTGCCTATCTTGCCGCCCTGGCCAGCCGGTGGTCGAGTGCCGTGAAGCGTCTGCCTGCGGAGACCGTCCGGACGGCCTGACCGATCGCCCTGCGGGAGCCCACGAGCACGACCAGCCTCTTTGCCCGGGTAACGGCCGTATACAGCAGGTTCCGCTGGAGCATCATCCACGCCCCGGTGGTGACAGGGATCACCACGGCGGGATATTCGCTGCCCTGCGACCGGTGGATCGTCACCGCGTAGGCGTGCGCCAGCTCGTCCAGCTCGTCGAAGTCGTAGGGAATCTCCTCGTCCTCGTCGGTCAGTACGGTGAGCCGCTGCTCCACGGTGTCCAGGGAGGTCACGACCCCCACCGTTCCGTTGAAGACGCCATTGGCGCCTTTCTCGTAGTTGTTCCTGATCTGGGTGACCTTGTCGCCCACCCGGAAGGTGCGACCGCCGAAGCGCCGCTCGGGAAGGTCCGGGCGGGCCGGGGTGACCGCCTGCTGCAGCAGCCCGTTCAGGACGCCCGCGCCCGCGGGGCCGCGGTGCATGGGGGCGAGCACCTGGACGTCGCGGCGCGGGTCGAGGCCGAATCTGCGCGGAATCCGGTGGGCGGCCACGTCGACCGTGAGCCGGGCGGTCTCCTCGCCGTCCTCCTCCACGAAGAGGAAGAAGTCGTCGAGCCCCTGGGTGAGCGGCGGGGTTCCCGAGTTGATCCGGTGCGCGTTGGTCACCACGCCCGACTGCTGGGCCTGGCGGAAGATCCGGGTCAGCCGGACCGACGGGACCGGCCCGCTGTCGGCCAGCAGATCGCGCAGCACCTCGCCCGCGCCCACGCTGGGCAGCTGGTCGACGTCGCCGACGAAGAGCAGGTGGGCGCCCGGCGGCACCGCCTTGACCAGCTTGTTGGCCAGCAGCAGATCGAGCATGGACGCCTCGTCGACGACCACCAGATCGGCGTCGAGGGGCCGGTCCCGGTCGTACGCGGCGTCTCCGCCCGGCTTGAGCTCCAGCAGCCGGTGCACGGTGGAGGCCTCGGCGCCGGTCAGCTCGGCCAGCCGTTTGGCCGCCCGGCCGGTCGGCGCGGCAAGGACGACCTTGGCCTTCTTGGCCCTGGCCAAGGCCACCACGGACTTGACCGTGAAGGACTTGCCGCAGCCAGGCCCCCCGGTGAGCACGGCGACCTTCTCGGTGAGCGCCAGCCGCACCGCCTGCTGCTGCTCGGGGGCGAGGTCGGCGCCCGTCCGCTCGGCGAGCCAGGTCAGGGCCTTGTCCCAGTCCACGTCCCGGAAGGCGGGCATCCGGTCCTCCGGGCCGCGCAGCAGCCGCAGCAGCGATCCGGCCAGGGAGATCTCCGCCCGGTGGAAGGGCACCAGATAGACCGCGCGCACCGGATCCCCGCCCCCGTCCGGGGCGGGGACGGGCTCGACGACCACGCCCTCCTCGCCGGCCAGTTCCGCCAGGCAGTCGATGACCAGCCCGGTGTCCACCTGGAGCAGCTTCACGGCGTCCGACAGCAGCTGCTCCTCGGGCAGGAAGCAGTTGCCGTTGTCGGTCGCCTGGGACAGCGCGTACTGGAGCCCGGCCTTGACCCGCTCGGGACTGTCGTGCGGGATGCCGACGGCCCGCGCGATCCGGTCCGCGGTGAGGAAGCCGATGCCCCAGACGTCGGCGGCCAGCCGGTACGGCTGGTTCCTCACCACGGAGATCGACGAGTCGCCGTACTGCTTGTAGATCCGCACCGCGATCGACGTGGACACGCCGACGCCCTGGAGGAAGACCATGACCTCCTTGATGGCCTTCTGCTCCTCCCAGGCGGCGCCGATCAGCTTGGTGCGCTTGGGCCCCAGGCCCGGGACCTCCACCAGCCGACCGGGCTCGCGCTCGATGACGTCCAGGGTCTCGGTGCCGAAGTGCTCGACGATCCGCTCGGCGATCCGCGGGCCGATGCCCTTGATCAGCCCGGAGCCCAGATACCGGCGTATGCCCTGGATCGTGGCCGGGAGGACGGTCGTGTAGTTCTCCACGGTGAACTGCTTGCCGTACTGCGGATGGGAGCCCCAACGGCCCTCCATGCGCAGCGACTCGCCCGGCTGGGCGCCCAGCAGCGAGCCGACGACGGTGAGCAGGTCGCCGCCGCCCCGGCCGGTGTCGACGCGGGCGACCGTGTACCCGTTCTCCTCGTTGGCGTATGTGATCCGCTCGAGGACGCCCTCGACGACGGCCAGTCTCAACTCCCCCACGGCGCGGGCCACCTCCCCGGATGTGCGATGTGATCCGACGGTACCGCCCGGCCCCGACAGGCCGCGGAAGCCTGTGGACAACACCCTCTCGACAAGGTCTCGGAATGTAACGATCCGGTTTCGTGCTCTTGCCTCGGAGCATGTAATCGATTCCAATCCTCTTTGTAATCGATTCCACGAGGAGGTGGGACGGGTGGCGAGCATCAAGGACGTGGCATCACGAGCCGGTGTCTCCGTCGCGACGGTCTCCCGCGTGCTCAACGACCACCCGGCGGTCCGCCCCGACACCCGTACACGGGTGCTGGAGGCCGTGGCCGAGCTCGGCTACCGACCCAACGCGGTGGCGCGCTCCCTGCGCACCGACCAGACCCGGACACTCGGCCTGGTCATCAGCGACGTGCTGAACCCCTTCTTCACCGAGCTCGCCCGCTCCGTGGAGGACGAGGCCAGGGCGCTGGGCTACAGCGTGATCATCGGCAACGCCGACGAGCGGCCGGAGCAGCAGGACCACCACATCCGCACGCTGCTGGACCGCCGCATCGACGGACTGCTGGTCAGTCCCACCGACGGCGGCTCCCCGCTGATCCTGGACGCGGTGCTCTCCGGCACCCCCATGGTCTTCGTCGACCGCTGGATACCCGGGATCGGCAACGACGTGCCGGTCGTCCGCACGGACGGCTGCGACGCCGTCCGCGACCTGGTCGCACATCTGCACCGCCTGGGCCACCGCCGGCTGGCGATCATCGCCGGCCCCGCCGCGACCACCACGGGCCGCGAGCGCGTGGAGGCCTTCCGCAAGGCGCTGGCCGCCTTCGGTCTGCCGCTGCCGGACGAGTACGTCGGCCAGGGCGACTTCCAGGCGGACAGCGGTCGCCGGGCCATGGCGCGCTTCCTGGAACTGCCCGTCCCCCCGGACGTGGTCTTCGCCGCGGACAACCTGATGGCGCTCGGCGCCATGGACGAGATCCGCGCCCGCGGCCTGCGCGTGCCCGAAGACATCGCGCTCGCCGCCTTCGACGACATCCCGTGGTTCCTCCACACCGATCCGCCGATCACCGCGATCGCGCAGCCCACGGGCGAACTCGGCCGCGCGGCCGTGCGCTCGCTGATCGACCGGGTGGAGGGCAGGCCGGCGCCGTCGGTCACCGTGTCCGCCCGTCTCGTTGTCCGCCGTTCCTGCGGCGCGTCCGAAGGGAGTCCCCGTTGAGCACGAGCAGCCCCGAGCTCCTCCGCATGGAGGGCGTCCGCAAGGTCTTCCCCGGTGTGGTGGCCCTCGACGGCGTCGACTTCGATCTGCGCGAGGGCGAGGTGCACGTCCTTCTCGGCGAGAACGGCGCGGGCAAGAGCACCCTCATCAAGATGCTCTCCGGCGCCAACCGCCCCGACGGGGGCCGCATCCTCGTCGACGGCCGGGAAGCGCGCATCCATGGAGCGCAGGACGCCGAGAAGCTGGGCATCGCCACCATCTACCAGGAGTTCAACCTCGTCCCGGCGCTGAGCGTCGCCGAGAACATCTTCCTGGGCCGCCAGCCCCGCCGCCTCGGCCTGGTGAACCGCAGGCAGATGAACGCGGACGCGGCCACCCTGCTGGCCAGGGTCGGCGTGGACGTCGACCCCCGCACCCCGGTCTCCGAACTGGGCATCGCCCGCCTGCAGATGGTGGAGATCGCCAAGGCGCTCAGCCTGGAGACCCGCGTCCTGATCATGGACGAGCCGACCGCGGTCCTCACCAGCGAGGAGGTCGACAAGCTCTTCCGGATCGTGCGCAAGCTGCGCGAGGACGGCGTGGGCATCGTCTTCATCACCCACCACTTGGAGGAGATCGCCGCCCTCGGCGACCGCGTCACCGTCCTGCGCGACGGCCGCAGCGTCGCCCAGGTGCCGGCGCGCACTCCCGAGAACGAGCTGGTCCGCCTCATGGTGGGACGCAGCATCGAGCAGCAGTACCCGCGCGAGCGCGCCGAGGCGGGCGCGCCCCTGCTGCGGGTCGAGGGGCTCACCCGGGGCGGCGTCTTCCACGACGTGAGCTTCGAGGTGCGGGCCGGCGAGGTCGTGGGCCTGGCCGGACTCGTCGGCGCCGGGCGCACCGAGGTCGTCCGCGCGGTCTTCGGCGCCGACCCGTACGACTCCGGGACGGTCGAGGTGCTCGGCAGGCGGCTGCGCCGCCACGACGTCAACGCCGCCATGGACGCGGGCATCGGACTCGTGCCGGAGGACCGCAAGGGCCAGGGCCTGGTGCTGGACGCCACCATCCAGGAGAACCTGGGCCTGGTCACCCTCGGCCGGGCCACCCGCGCCGGCTTCGTCGACCGGGCCGGGCAGCGCAAGGACGCCGATCGGATCTCCGGGCAGCTCAAGGTCCGCATGGCCGGGCTGCACCAGCACGTGCGCACTCTGTCGGGCGGCAACCAGCAGAAGATCGTCATCGGCAAGTGGCTGCTGGCCGACACCAAGGTGCTCATCCTCGACGAGCCGACCCGCGGCATCGACGTCGGCGCCAAGGTCGAGATCTACCAACTCATCAACCAACTCACGGCTTCCGGCCACGCGGTGCTGATGATCTCCAGCGACCTCCCCGAGGTGCTGGGCATGAGCGACCGCGTCCTGGTGATGTCCCAGGGCCGGATCGCCGGTGAACTCCCCGCGCACGAGGCGACCCAGGACTCCGTCATGGCCCTGGCCGTCAGTGCGGCGCCCGCCGACGGCGGCAGCGCAACAGCAACGAAGGATGTGGAGGGCTCCCGTGGCCACTGACACGCTCAAAAGCAGTACGGACACGGGCGGCGTCGCCGCGGCACGCCGTGTGCTCCTCAACAACGGCGCGCTCAGCGCCCTGGTGGTCCTGCTCGTGGCCCTGTCGTTCCTGTCGGGCGACTTCCTGTCCACGCAGAACCTGCTCAATGTCGGCGTCCAGGCGGCCGTCGTGGCGATCCTCGCCTTCGGCTCCACCTTTGTGATCGTCGCGGCGGGCATCGACCTGTCGGTCGGATCGGTCGCGGCGCTGTCCGCGACGGTGCTCGCCTGGGGCGCGAGTTCGGCGGGCCTGCCGGTGTGGCTGGCGGTCGTGCTGTCCGTCGCCACAGGTGTCGCCAGCGGACTGCTGAGCGGCCTGCTGATCTCCTACGGCAAGCTGCCGCCGTTCATCGCGACCCTCGCGATGCTGTCGATCGGCCGCGGGCTCACCCTGGTCATCTCCCAGGGCAGCCCCATCGCCTTCCCCGACTCCGTCTCCCACCTGGGCGACACCATCGGCGGCTGGCTGCCCGTCCCTGTCCTGGTGATGATCGTCGCGGGCGCCGCCACGGCCATCATCCTCGGCCGCACCTACATAGGCCGCGCGATGTACGCGATCGGCGGCAACGAGGAGGCGGCCCGCCTCTCCGGCATCCGCGTCAAGCGCCAGAAGATCATCATCTACGCGCTGTCCGGTCTCTTCGCCGCCGTCGCGGGCATCGTGCTCGCCTCCCGTCTCGCCTCGGCGCAGCCGCAGGCCGCGTACGGCTACGAGCTGGACGCCATCGCGGCGGTCGTCATCGGCGGCGCCAGCCTCTCCGGCGGCGTCGGCAAGGCGTCCGGCACCCTCATCGGCGCGCTGATCCTGGCGGTCCTCCGCAACGGGCTCAACCTGCTGTCGGTCTCCGCCTTCTGGCAGCAGGTCGTCATCGGCGCGGTCATCGCCCTCGCCGTCCTGCTCGACACCCTGCGCCGCCGCTCCTGACCGAACCGCGCGCTCCCCAGAACCCCCGAATTCTTCTCCGCACCACACAGCAAGGAACCCCCATGCGCACCAAGCTCCTCTCCGCCACCACCGTCGCCGTCGCCGCCCTGGCGCTGACCGCCACCGCCTGCAACTCCGGCTCGGGCTCCGGCTCCTCCTCCGACATCAAGGTGGGCCTGTCGGTCTCCACCCTCAACAACCCCTTCTTCGTGCAGCTGAAGGAGGGCGCGCAGGCCGAGGCGAAGAAGGAAGGCGTCAACCTGACCGTCACCGACGCGCAGAACGACGCGTCGCAGCAGGCCAACCAGCTGCAGAACTTCACCAGCCAGAACGTGAAGTCGATCATCGTCAACCCGGTGGACTCCGACGCGGCCGGCCCCTCGGTCAAGGCCGCCAACAAGGCCGGCATCCCGGTCGTCGCGGCCGACCGCGGCGTCAACAAGGCCGAGCTCGCCACCACCGTGGCCTCCGACAACGTCGAAGGCGGCCGGCTCGCCGCCAAGACCCTGGCCGAGTCGCTGGGCGGCAAGGGCACCGTCGTCGTCCTCCAGGGCACCGCGGGCACCTCCGCGGCCAACGAGCGCGGCCAGGGCTTCAACGAGGGCATCAAGGCCTACCCGGGCATCAAGGTCGTGGCCCAGCAGGCCGCCGACTTCGACCGCACCAAGGGCCTGGACGTCATGACCAACCTTCTGCAGGCCCACTCCGACGTCACCGGCGTCTTCGCCCAGAACGACGAGATGGCGCTCGGCGCCGTCAAGGCGCTCGGCGACAAGGCCGGCAAGTCGGTCAAGGTCGTCGGCTTCGACGGCACCCCCGACGGCCTCACCGCCGTCAAGGCCGGCACCCTGTTCGCCTCCGTGGCGCAGCAGCCCAAGGAGCTGGGCAAGCTGGCCGTCCAGAACGCGGTGAAGGCCGCCAAGGGCGACAAGCTCGGCAGCCTGGTGAAGGTGCCGGTCAAGGTCGTCACCGAGAAGAACGTCACCGAGTTCTCCTCCTGACGGACGACCGGTACGGCTGAACCCCCGAAGGGACACGCAGATGCACGGCCACGACCTGCTGGTCGTAGGGTCGGCCAACGCCGACCTGGTGATCCACGTCGACCGGCGCCCGGCGGCCGGTGAGACGGTGCTCGGCTCCGACCTCGCCACCCACCCCGGCGGCAAGGGCGCGAACCAGGCCGTCGCCGCCGCCCGGCTCGGCGCGCGCACCGCGCTGCTCGCACGGGTCGGCGACGACGCCCACGGGCGGCTGCTCGCCGCCTCGCTGAGATCGGCGGGCGTCGACACCACCGGCGTCCTGACCGGCGACACCCCGACCGGGGTCGCGCTGATCACCGTGGACCCCTCCGGGGACAACAGCATCGTGGTCTCGCCGGGCGCCAACGCCCGGCTCACCGCGGCGGACGTGACCGGGGCGCGCGAGCTGGTGGCCGCCGCCCGGGTGGTCTCGCTGCAACTGGAGATACCCCTGGAGTCCGTGGCCGCCGCAGTGGCGACGGCCACGGAGTCCGGGACCCGGGTCGTACTGAATCCCTCGCCGCCCGCGGCCCTGCCCCGGGAGGTGCTCGCCGGCTGCGATCCGCTCGTGGTCAACGAGCACGAGGCCCGCGTCCTGCTGGGCGCGGAGTCCGGGGACACCCCCGAGGCGTGGGCGGCGGGGCTGCTCGCGCTCGGCCCGCGCTCGGTGGTCGTCACGCTGGGCGCCGCGGGTGCCCTCGCGGCGACCGCCGACGGCACCGTGCGCGTGCCGAGCCCGCGCGTGGAGGCGGTCGACACCACGGGCGCCGGCGACTCCTTCACCGGAGCGCTGGCCTGGCGCCTGGGTGCGGGCGACGACCTGGTGACCGCCGTGCGCTTCGCGGTGCGGGTGGGCGCCGTGGCCGTCACGAAACCGGGTGCGCAGGAATCCTTCCCCACCCTCGAAGAAGTGGGTCAGCTGTGAAGAAGTCCGGAATCCTCAATCGCCATCTCGCGGGCGCCCTCGCCGTGCTGGGCCACACCGACCTGGTCGTGGTCTGCGACGCGGGGCTCCCGATCCCTCCCGGGCCGATCGTCGTCGACCTCGCGTTCCGGGCCGGCACCCCGTCGTTCTCCGAGGTCCTCGACGGCCTGCTGGAGGAGCTCGTGGTGGAGGGGGCGATCGCGGCCAAGGAGGTCCGCGACCACAATCCCGAGGTGACCGCCCAGCTCGACGGGGCCTTCCCCGATCTGGAACTGGTGCCCCACGAGGAGTTCAAGGCCCGCACCCGGCAGGCCCGCCTGGTCGTCCGCACCGGCGAGTCGCGGCCGTACGCCAACGTCATCCTCCGCTGCGGCGTGCCGTTCTAGGCGGTACATCCTTCCGGCTGCGGTCGGCGGGCCGGGCGGGCGATTCCCGCGTAGCGTCCCGAGCATGAGCGACCGACCGCTGAAGGACGAGGTACTGGAGGAGCTGGGGGACGACCGGCTCCGGGAGATCGCCGAGCTGCTCGGGACCGACGCCGCGGAGGCGCAGCGGGTCGTGGGGAGTTCGGTGGCCTCGATCACGGGGGTGCTGACCGACGACGCGGTGACGCCCGGCGGCACCGCCGAACTGTGCCAGGCCATGGAACAGGCGGCGAACGAGCCGGAGCCGCTGCCCGCGGCCGCCATGGGCTTCGCCGGAGTGACGGGCGGTACGGGACCGGAACCGGGCCGGGGTGTGCTGGCGGCCGTGCTGGCCAGGGTCGCCGCCCCGGCCGCGCGGGCGGTGGCCAAGCGGACCGGTCTTCCGGTCGAGGCGGTCACCGCGGCGCTGGAGACGCTGATCCCCGTGATGGCGTCCGTACTGGCCCGTCGGGCCCGCGAGAAACGCTGAACGGGGCGGACGGACGGAGCGGACGGACCGGGCGGACGGGACCGGGTGACCCAAGCGGGCCGCCCGCCCGGACCGTCCCGAGCAGGCGAAAGGGGTCCGGCTGAGCCGGACCCCTTTGGCGTTCCCCTCCCTCTGCGCGATGCCCCGAGCCCCCTCCGGACGCCGCGCTCTCCCCCACTCAAGACCCATACGAGGCCCCCCTCCGGGGTCTTGACGCTAGATAGACCCACCGGCCCGGGGGATGGTTGCACGACTTGCCGAAGAAATTTTCAGAGATTTCTCAGAGCACGTGCAGCCGGTACCGGGCGGCCGTCTCGGCCAGCACCTCGGCCCCGTCCCGGGCCCACAGCGCGGGGTTGAAGATCTCCACCTCGACGGCCCCCGAGAAGCCGGCCGCGTCCACCCGCTCACGGAAACCGCGCAGGTCGACGCAGCCGTCGCCGAGCTGGCCCCGCCCCAGGAGCACGCCCTCGGGGAGCGGGGTGACCCAGTCGGCGACCTGGAACGAGGCGATCCGGCCGCCGGCCCCGGCCCGGGCGATGTCCTCGGCCGCCCGGTCGTCCCACCACAGGTGGTAGGTGTCCACGACGACGCCGACCTGCTCCGCCGGGAAGCGCTCGGCGATGCCGAGGGCCTGGCCGAGGGTCGACACGACGCAGCGGTCGGAGGCGTACATCGGGTGCAGCGGCTCGATCGCCAGCCGCACTCCGCGCTCCGCGGCGTACGGGGCGAGGACGGCGACCGCGTCGGCGACGCGCTCGCGGGCGCCCGCCATGTCGCGGTCCCCGGCCGGGAGGCCCCCGGAGACCAGGACGAGGGTGGCGGTCCCGAGGGCCGCGGCCTCGTCGACGGCCGCCCGGTTGTCGGCGAGCGCGGCGGCGCGCTCCCGTGGTTCGGAGGCGGTGAAGAAGCCTCCGCGGCAGAGCGAGGTGACCGTCAGCCCGGCGTCGCGGACCAGCTTCGCCGCGGCCTCGACGCCGTACTCCCGGACCGGCGCGCGCCACAGCCCGACGCCGGGTACACCGAGCCTGACCAGCCCCTCGACCAGTTCGGGGAGGGACAGTTGCCGCACGGTCTCCTGGTTGACGCTCAGCCGGCCGAGACCGCCTGAGGGCCGATTGTCAGTACTCAATGTCACACTCCGTACACGGAGAGCAGTTGGGTCATGCGGGACGCGGCGAGCGCCGGATCGGGGAACAGTCCGATCCGGTCGGCCAGTTCGTACGCGCGGGCCAGATGGGGGAGGGAGCGTGCCGAGTGGAGACCACCGACCATCGTGAAGTGCGACTGGTGGCCGGCCAGCCAGGCGAGGAGGACGACGCCCGTCTTGTAGTGGCGGGTGGGGGCGCCGAAGAGGTGCCGGGACAGCTCGACGGTGGGGTCGAGCAGCGCCCGGAAACCCGCGGTGTCACCGGTGTCCAGAAGGCGTACGGCCCGGGCGGCGAGCGGCGCGAGCGGATCGAAGACGCCGAGCAGGGCGTGGCTGAAGCCCCGGTCGTCACCCGCGATCAGCTCGGGATAGTGGAAGTCGTCGCCGGTGTAACAGCGGACGCCGTCGGGGAGGCGGCGGCGAAGCGCGACCTCGCGTCCGGCGTCGAGCAGGGAGATCTTGACTCCGTCGACCTTGCCGGGTTGGGCCGCGATCACCTCGAGGAGGGTGTTCGTGGCCGCGTCCAGGTCCGTGCTGCCCCAGTAGCCCTCCAGCGCGGGGTCGAACATCGGGCCGAGCCAGTGGAGTACGACGGGCTGGGCGGCCTGGCGCAGGAGGTGGCCGTAGAGCTCCAGGTAGTCGTCGGGGCCCTTGGCGGCGGCGGCCAGCGCGCGCGAGGCCATGAGCACGGCCCGCGAGCCCGCGTCCTCGACGACGGCGAGCTGCTCCTCGTAGGCGGTCCGGATCTCGCCGAGGCCGTGGGGACGGCCGACCGGGTCGTCCGCCAACTGGTCGGTCCCCGCGCCGCATACGAGGCGGCCGCCTGTCGCACGGGCCTCGGCCGAGGAGCGGCGGATCAGTTCGGCGGCGCCGGCCCAGTCCAGTCCCATGCCGCGCTGGGCGGTGTCCATGGCCTCCGCGACGCCGACGCCGTGCGACCACAGGTGACGGCGGAAGGCGAGCGTGGCGTCCCAGTCCAGCGCGGCGGTCCGGCCCGCCGCGGTGCGAAAGGGATCGGCGACGACATGGGCGGCCGAATAGAAGACGCGACTGCGTGGTTCACCGGCGGCCGCAGGGGCCGTCGCATGGGCGGCGGGCTCGGTGCGCGGTTCGTAGGCGGACAGCCGGCCCGACTCGGTGGGGAGGTGAAGGATCGTCACAGGGACAGCTCCGGTACGTCGAGGCGGCGGCCCTCGGCCGAGGACCGCAGCCCCAGCTCGGCGAGCTGGACACCGCGGGCGCCGGCCAGAAGGTCCCAGGTGTAGGGCTCGTCCAGGAAGACGTGGCGCAGGAAGAGCTCCCACTGGGCCTTGAAGCCGTTGTCGAACGCGCCGTTGTCCGGGACTTGCTGCCACTGGTCGCGGAAGACCTCGGTTGCGGGCAGGTCGGGGTTCCAGACCGGCCTGGGGGTGGCGGAACGGTGCTGTGCGCGGCAGTTGCGCAGTCCGGCGACGGCCGAACCCTCGGTGCCGTCGACCTGGAACTCCACCAGTTCGTCGCGGTTGACGCGCACGGTCCAGGAGGAGTTGATCTGGGCGACCACGCCGCCCTCGAGCTCGAAGATGCCGTAGGCCGCGTCGTCGGCCGTGGCGTCATAGGGCTTGCCCCGCTCGTCCCAGCGCTGCGGGAGATGGGTGGCGGTGAGCGCCTGCACGGACACGACGCGGCCGAACAGCTCGTGGAGGACGTACTCCCAGTGCGGGAACATGTCGACGACGATGCCGCCGCCGTCCTCGGCTCGGTAGTTCCAGGACGGCCGCTGCGCCGACTGCCAGTCGCCCTCGAAGACCCAGTAGCCGAACTCGCCACGGACGGAGAGGATCCGCCCGAAGAAGCCCCCGTCGATCAGCCGCCGGAGCTTGAGCAGACCGGGGAGGAAGAGCTTGTCCTGGACGACGCCGTGCCGGACGCCCGCGGCGGTGGCCAGACGGGCCAGCCGCAAGGCGCCGTCCAGGTCGGTGGCGGTGGGCTTCTCCGTGTAGATGTGCTTGCCCGCGGCGATCGCCTTGGTGATCGCCTCCTCGCGGGCGCCGGTGATCTGGGCGTCGAAGTAGATCTCTGTGGCGGGGTCGGCGAGCACCGCGTCGAGGTCGGTGGAGACCAGGGCGGGGTCCAGGCCGTGGCGGTCGGCGAGGGCGCGCAGGGTGTGCTCGCGGCGGCCAACGAGGACAGGCTCCGGCCGCAGCACGGTGCCGTCGCCGAGGTCGAGGCCTCCCTGCTCGCGCAGGGCGAGGATCGAGCGGACGAGGTGCTGGCGATAACCCATTCGGCCGGTGACGCCGTTCATGGCGATCCGCACGGTCCTGACTGTCACGTGGGGTTCCTCTCTTCGACGGATCGCCGCCGAGCGACAGCAAGCGCTTTCCGTCGCCTCACGCTAAAGGCTGGCGAACTCTTGAGACAAGAGGGCGTGCAACCGGGAGTAAGCGCTTGCCTGCTGTCGCGGCACGCGATCACCACCCCGCACGCGAAGACGCCGCGCCGCCCGGCGCGTGGCCGCACGGGCGGCCGCTCACCAACTGGTCACCGCGACGGCCGCCCCGACGCCGCCCTGCACGCCCTCGTCGCATGCCCGCCATCGCCATCGCGATCGACATCGGCGGGCACCCTTCGGCGGCAGCCCGGCGTGAACGGCGGCGACGGCACGTCAACACGCCTGGCAGATGGGGCCCTTGGCGCGGCCGGGGCGGGAGGCCGCGCGGCGGGCCTGCCGCGGCAGGGCGGACACCTCCGACGGGCCGCCCGCCGCGCTGGGCCCCTCGGACCCCGGCACGGGCCCCGCCATGCGCACCTCCGCGTCGACGGAAGACCTGAGAACAAGGCGAAACGGACTCCCCACTTCCGGCGTCCCGGCGCCCTCCCCGGCACGGCGGCCTCTCGGACCCGACCGCGACCGCGACCTCGGCCTCGACCACCACACGCCGCACCACGCCCGGGCAGTCACCACGCGAGCCCACCTGCGCCACGCAAGGCCCGCCGCCCGGCCGGCACCCGGCCGGCACCCAAGCCGGGGTTCCGAATAAGGACAGAAAGCGCTTTCTCATAGAGTGTCCCCAGGACGGCGGAAAACCGCGGACAAGGGGGTACGCAACGCCGCTCCCCCACCGGCCCCCGAGGTGAGAGCATGTGCCGCTACGGGCGGAGGGCCCGGGGACGACCGACCCGGAGGAATCAGACAAGATGGCAGTGACCCTCGCCGACGTCGCGGCGCGCGCCGGAGTTTCGGCCGCGACCGTGTCCCGTGTCCTGAACGGCAACTACCCGGTCGCCGGGAGCACCCGCGAGCGCGTCCTGAGGGCCGTCGACGACCTCGACTACGTCGTGAACGGGCATGCCCGCGCGCTGGCCGCCGCCACCTCGGACCTGGTCGGGGTCCTGGTCAACGACGTCGCCGACCCCTTCTTCGGGCTCATCGCCAGCGCTGTGCAGAGCGAGATCAGCGGCGGCGCCGAGCAGCCGTCCGGGGCGCCCGCCGGCGCCGGGAAGCTCGCCGTGGTCTGCAACACCGGGGGCTCCCCCGAGGCGGAGCTCAACTACCTCACCCTGCTGGAGCGGCAGCGGGCCGCGGGCGTGGTGCTCACCGGGGGTGCCGTCGAGGGCACCGGGCACTCCGCCGCCGTCGCCGGCCGCCTCGCCCGGCTCGCCGCCTCCGGCACCCGGATCGTGCTGTGCGGCCGCCCGCCCGTCCCGGAACTCTCCGGGCTCTCCGGCCCCGCCGCGGACGCCGTGATGACCGTCGCCTTCGACAACCGCGGCGGAGCACAGCGCCTGACCGAGCATCTGCTGGCCCTCGGCCACCGCACCATCGGCTACGTCGCGGGCCCGGCGGACCGCAGCACCACCCGCCACCGCCTGGAGGGCCATCGCGCCGCCCTGGCCGAGGCCGGGCTCACCGGGTCCCCCGCCCGGCTCGAACGTCTCACCGTGCACGGCTACTACGACCGCTCCTCCGGATACGACGCCGCGCTGGAGCTGCTGCGCCGCGAGCCGGGGCTGACCGCGGTCGTCGCCGCCAACGACACGGTGGCGCTCGGGGTCTGCGCCGCGCTGCGTGAGCGCGGGCTGCGCATACCCGAGGACGTCTCGGTCGCCGGCTTCGACGACCTCCCCTTCAGTGTGGACGCCGTGCCGGCGCTCACCACCGTGCGCATACCGCTGCAGGAGGCGGGCGCCCGCGCCGGACGGCTGGTCATGGGGCGGCAGGCACCACCCCCGGGCGGCCTGGCGACCGTGCGGACGGAGCTGATGGTCCGGGCGTCGACGGCGGCGCCGCGCCACGGGGCGTAGAGCAGCGGATCCCGCGGCCTCGCCGCCACCGCCGGACATGGGGCCTGGCCACCTTCGCCGGACCCGGATACCTTTGACCCAGTCAAAGAATTTTCCCGGGGAGGCGACCAGCCGTGACCGTCCAGGAGATCCGGGCGTTCAACCGCTTCTACACGAACCTGATCGGCGCGCTGGACTACAGCCGCCATCTGCACACCCCGTACACGCTCACCGAGGCCCGGGTCCTGTACGAGCTCGCCCACGCCGCCGACGACGGCCTGGACGCCGCCGACCTGCGTACCGCGCTCTCCGTGGACGCCGGGCAGCTCAGCCGGATGCTCGCGGCCTTCGAGGAACGGGGCCTGGTGACGCGCGCGCCGTCGGCGCGGGACGCCCGGCGGCAGCGCGTGGAGCTGACGCCCGGCGGCCGCGAGGCGGCCGGGCTCCTCGAGGACCGGTCCCGGGAGGCGGTCGCCTCCCTGGTCGGCGGGCTGGCCCCGGGCGACCGCGAGCGCCTGACGGGGGCGATGCGCACCGTCCGCGACGTCCTCGGCGGCGCTCCCGACACAGGCGCTCCCGACACAGGCGCCCCCGACACGGGTGCCTCCCACGCGGGCGCCCCCGCGCCGCGGGTCCGGCTGCGTGAGCCGCGCCCGGGCGACCTGGGCTGGGTGGTCCAGCGCAACGCCGAGGTCTACGCCGAGGAGCACGGCTGGAACGCCGAGTACGAGACCCTCGTCGCCCGGATCGTCGCGGACGGCCACGAGCGCGCCTGGATCGCCGAACTGGACGGCGAGCGCGCGGGCTGCGTCTTCTGCGTGCGGGACGACGCGCCCGGCACGGCACGGTTGCGCCTGCTGCTGGTGGATCCGGCGGCCCGGGGCCACGGAATCGGCCGCAGGCTGGTCGACGCCTGCGTCGAGCACGCCCGCGCGGCCGGTTACCACGAGCTCGTGCTGTGGACGAACGACGTTCTGGCCTCCGCCCGCCGGATCTACCAGGCGGCCGGCTTCGAGCTCGTCGGAGAGAAGCCGCACCGCAGTTTCGGCCGCGATCTCGTCGGGCAGGACTGGCGGCTGGTGCTGTAACGTCCGAAAAGTGAAGCTCGCGTTCTCGACCCTCGGCGTGCCGGGGCTCCCCGTGCCGGACGTGGTCCGGCTCGCCGCGGAGCACGGATACCACGGCGTGGAGCTGCGGGCCGGTCACGAGGAGCCGGTGCACAGCGGTCTGACGGAGCGCCAGCGCGGGGAGGTGGCGGACGAGTTCCGCCGGGGCGGTGTCGCGATCCTGGCGGTCGCCTCCTACGTACAGGTGGCCGCGCCGGGTGAGGACGCCCCCGCGCTGCGGGGTCTGCGCGACCACGTACGCCTCGCCGCCGATCTCGGCGCCCCGTACGTACGGGTGTTCCCCGGGGCGGGCGACGACGATCCGGACGCCGCGGACACCCGGGCGGCCCGCCGGCTGGCCGCGGTGGCCCCGGAGGCGGCCGACGCGGGCGTGCGGGTACTGGTGGAGACCCACGACTCGCACCGGACCGGTGCGGACGTGGCGCGGATCCTGGGGCTGGTGGGGCATCACAGCACGGGCGCGCTGTGGGATGTGCTGCATCCCTGGCTGGGCGGGGAACAGCCCGAGCACACCTACCCCGTACTCGCCCCCTACCTGGGCTATGTCCAGGTCAAGGACGTCTCCTCGGCGGAGGACACCACCCCGCTGCCCCTCGGGCACGGGGCGCTGCCGCTGGCAGGCACGGTGGAGGTGCTCAGTCGCGCGGGCTGGGACGGCTGGCTGTGCTGGGAGTACGAGAAGCGCTGGTATCCGCAGGTGCGGGCGCTGCCGGAGCTGTTGTCGCGGGGGCGTTCGCACCTGCTGCGGCTGCTCGGCGAGTCGGCCTGAGTCCGGCGCCCGGCCAAAGCGAACCCAGCGACGTCACGGCGACGCCCCCGACCAGCAGGACGGCGGCGATCCAGCGCAGCGGGCCGACGCCCTCGTCCAGCAGCAGAGCGGCGGACGACATGCCGAACACCGGGACGAGCAGCGAGAACGGGGCGACCGCGGAGGCGTCGTAGGTCCGCAGCAGGAAGCCCCAGGCGCCGAAGCCGAAGACGGTGGTGATCCAGGCGACGTAGACGATCGCGCCGGCGCCGCTCCAGTCCAGGGCGCGCAGCGCGGCGGCGTCCGCGGCCGGCCCCTCGAAGACCAGGGAGAGGGCGAACAGCGGCAGCGGCGGGACGAGGCTGACCCACACCATCCAGCTCAGCGCGTCCGGCGGCGCGGCCCTGCGGGTGAGTACGTTGGACAGCCCCCAGAAGGCGGCGGCCGCGACGACCAGGGCGAACGCGCCGAGCGGCCCCGATGCGCCCTCGTCGTAGGCGGCGACGCCGATGCCGGCGAAGGCGACGCCCATGCCCGCGATCCGCAGCCGGCCGGGGCGTTCACCCAGCAGGGCGACCGCGAGGAGGGCGGTGAAGACCGCCTGGACCTGGAGCACCAGCGAGGACAGGCCGGCCGGCATGCCCTGGTTCATGCCGATGAAGAGCAGGCCGAACTTGGCGACTCCGAGGACGAGTCCGACGGCGACGATCCGCCGCAGCGCGACCCCCGGCCGACGGACGAAGAAGACCGCGGGCACCGCCGCGACCAGGAAGCGCAGGGCGCAGAAGAGCAGCGGCGGGAAGTGTCCGAGCCCGACCTCGATGACCACGAAGTTCACGCCCCAGACCGCGGCGACGAGGACCGCGAGGGCGAGGTGTACCGGTCGCATCGCTCCAGCATCGGGCACCGTACTCTTAAGCACTATCGAGACTTGCTGCACTGTCGGATTCAGTGTTGCTGAACAATGCGTCTCCGGCGCACGGGATGACGAGGTGAACGGATGCTGGACCTGGCCCGCCTGCGGGCGCTGCACGCCGTGCATGTGCACGGTTCGGTGGGGGCCGCGGCCACGGCCCTCGGATACACCGCCTCCGCCGTCTCCCAGCAGATCGCGAAGCTGGAACGGGAGACCCGTACGACGCTCCTGGAGCGCCAGGGCCGCGGTGTGGCGCTGACCGAGGCGGCCCAGTTGCTGGCCGAGACCGCGCAGGAGCTGATGGCGATCGTGGAGCGGGCCGAGGTGGCGCTGGAGGAGCGGCGCGGCAGGCCCACCGGGCGGCTGACGACGGCCGCGTTCCCGACGGCGGCGCGCGGCCTGCTCCCGGAGGTGCTGGCCGGACTGGCCGCCGCCCACCCCTCGCTGGAGCTGCGGCTGGTGGAGGAGGGCGCGCATCTCTCCGTCGATCTGGTGTCCCGCGGCGTCGTCGACCTGGCGGTCGTGCACGACTGGGACATCGCCCCGCTGCCCGCGCCCGAGGGCCTGGAGCGGGTGGTGATCGGCGAGGACCGCTGCGACGTGCTGGTCCCCGCCGGGCACCCGCTGGCGGCGCGCGCGGCGCTCGTCCGCGAGGACATCGTCGACCAGCGGTGGATCTGCCAGCCGCCGGGACACGTGTGCCACGACTGGCTGGTGCGGACCCTGCGGGAGGCCGGCACCGAGCCGGACCTGGCGTTCCAGGTCGCGGAGTACCAGACGCAGTTGGCGCTGGTGGCGGCCGGACTCGGGATCGCGCTGGTGCCGCGGCTGGGGCGCGGGCCGGTACCGGAGGGCGTGGTCGTGGTGCCGCTGGAGCCCGCGCCGGTGCGGCGGCTTTACGCCTTGTGGCGGACAGGGGCGTCGCGACGTCCGGCCATCACGGAGACGGTCCGGGCGTTGCGCGCGCACTACCCGCGGGTCGTTGCCTGACGATGAGCGGATGTCACTCATCCACAGGGAACCGTTTCCGCCCCGATCCCGTCCAACCGGCGTGCTGCTGGGGAGTCTCCGCAAAGCGGTGTCGGTCGCGCTGCTGGCTGCGTCGCTGACAACCCTCTCCGCCGCCTGCGGCCGGCAGCAGCCCGCCACCGGCGTACCCCCCTCCGACAACGCCGGTGGCGGCCCCGCCCCCTCCGCCATCGTCACGCCGACGCCGTCGACCTCCGCACCGGGCGGACCGGCGGTCTCGGCCTCGGCGCCCCTGTCGGGCAACGGCGCGATCTCGACCCGCCGCGTGTACGTCAGGGAGACCACGCGCGGGGTGCCCGAGGTGCACACCGTCCTCGACAACGAGCGCGACCTGTCCCGTTTCCCCGGCTACTTCATGAAGTCGGACCCGAAGATCGCCGACGCGATCGCCTCCCGCGCCGCGCGGACCGACTTCTCCCGCTCGGTCCTGGTCGCCTGGAGCCGCACGACCGGCTGCAACAGCACGAAGGACGCCCTCCTCTTCCGCAGCGGCAGCCGACTGGTGCTCGGCCTCGCCCAGTCCCCGATGGGCCAGTGCCTGGTCGCCAACCACGTGGTCGTCGTCTTCGAGGTGCCGCGCGACCGGATGCCGAAGGAGCCGCGCTTCGCCCAGGAGCGGAACCCGCGGGCCGATCCGCCGGCCCCGGGGCGCACGGTGGCGTTCGGCGGTCTCGAGGACATCCGGGAGTACAACGGCCGCCGCAGCGCCGAGGTCACCTCGGCCCGCCAGCTCGAGGCCTTCCTCGCCGGTCTGCCCCGCAAGGGGGCCGCCGCGCTGCGCGAGCAACTGACACGGCATCCGCGGCGCGGTGACGAGCGGCGTTTCGCCTTCGTGCTGACGGGCTGCGGGCCCACCGGGGCCGTCCTGACCATCGGCCGGCGGGAGCTTTCGGCGTCGCCCACCGGGGACGAGGCCATCCGCTGCATCCAGACCCAGTCCTACGCGGCGGTGCTCGCGGTGCCCTCGCAACTCGTGCCCGCGCATGCCCAACTCATTGACTGACAATAACTTTCCGGATAAGCGTGTCTGCTTGAAGGTTTCTTTCAGATGCGTCCTCTCCTCCTTCCGGAAGGAGTCCGTCATGCACAGCAGTCCCCGTCCCTCCCGTCGTACGGTGCTCGGTGCCGCCGCGGCCGCCTCCACGGCCCTGGCCCTCGGCGTCCCGGGCACCGCGAACGCCGCCGACACGGCCGCGGCGGACCGCAGACGTGTCCGCGCGCTGATCGGCCGCATGAGCATCGAGGAGAAGATCGGCCAGCTCTTCGTGATGCGCGTGTACGGCCATTCGGCCACCGCCCCCGATCCGGCCGACGTCGCCGCGAACCAGGCCGAGATCGGGGTCGCCAACGCGGCCGAGCTGATAGCCAAGTACCACGTCGGCGGCATCATCTACTTCGCCTGGGCCCACAACACCCGCGACCCGCACCAGATCGCCGATCTGTCCAACGGCATCCAGCGGGCCTCCCGGATCCCGCTGCTGATCTCCACCGACCAGGAACACGGCGCCGTCGCCCGCGTCGGCTCCCCCGCCACGCTCTTCCCCGGCGGGATGGCGCTCGGCGCGGGCGGCAGCACGAAGGACGCCCGGCGGGCCGCCGCCGTCGCCGGGGCCGAACTGGCCGCGATGGGCATCACCCAGGACTACGCGCCGGTCGCGGACGTCAACGTCAACCCCGCCAACCCGGTCATCGGCGTGCGCTCCTTCGGCGCCGACCCGAAGGCCGTCGCCGCGCTCGTCGCCGCCCAGGTGGAGGGCTACCAGCGGGCCGGGGTCGCCGCCACAGCCAAGCACTTCCCCGGTCACGGCGACACCGGCACCGACAGCCACTACGCCCTGCCGATCATCACGCACTCCCTGGAGGAATGGCGGCGCCTGGACGCGCCGCCGTTCCGGGCGGCGATCGCCGCCGGCATCGACTCGATCATGACCGCGCACATCCTGGTGCCCGCCCTCGACGACTCGGGCGACCCCGCGACGCTCTCCCACCCCATCCTCACCGGCATCCTGCGCGAGGAACTCGGCTACGACGGCGTGGTCGTCACCGACTCGCTCGGCATGGAGGGCGTGCGGCAGAAGTACGGTGACGACCGGGTCCCGGTGCTCGCCCTCAAGGCGGGCGCCGACCAGCTGCTCAACCCGCCGGTCATGGAGACCGCCTGGCAGGGCGTCCTCGCCGCCGTGCGGTCCGGGGAGCTCACCGAGGAGCGGCTCGACGAGTCCCTCACCCGGATCCTCATGCTCAAGGCGCGCCGCGGGCTGCTCGACGACCCGTATGTCACCCACCGCGGCGTGGACCGGACGGTCGGCACCCGCGGCCACCTGGCGGAGGCCGACCGGATCACCGAACGCACCGTCACCCTGCTGGCGAACCAGGGCGCGCTGCCGCTGCCCGCCCACCGCGGGCTGCTGGTCGTCGGCGCCGACCCCGCCGCCCCCTCGGGCACCGGCGGCCCGCCCACCGCGGTACTCGGCGCGGCCCTGACCGCCCTCGGGCACACCGCGCAGGTCCTGCCGACCGGGACCGCGCCCGGCCAGGCGACGATCGACCAGGCGGTCGCCGCGGCACGGGGCAAGGACGCCGTGGTGGTGGCCACGTACAACGTCACCGGGGCGTCGGCGGGCCAGATCGCGCTGGTGGCGGCGCTCGTCGCGACCGGCGTGCCCGTCGTGCAGATCGCGATCCGCAACCCGTACGACATCGCCCGGCTGGACGGTGTCGCCGCCTCGCTGGCCACCTTCGGCTGGACGGACGTGTCGATGCGGGCGGCGGCGCGGGTCCTCGCGGGCCGGGTGCGGCCGACCGGGAAGCTGCCGGTGGCCGTTCCGGCGGCGGACGATCCGGCGCGGACGCTCTACCCGGTCGGCTGGGGCCTGCGGTACTGAGCACGCGGCGCGCGAGGCGGCCCCTCCCCTGAGCAGGTCACACCGCCTATCCTGCCGAAAACGGGCAACTCGCCCGGGCGACGGGGTGGGGGGCCGCCATGCGCGTTCACACGGGGCCGGGACGATTCCCCGGGCCGGCATGGCTGATTGCCGTGCTGCTCGCGGCATGCGCACCGGACGCGGGCGGGACCGGCAGCAGGGCCGCCGGTCCCGCTGTTCCGCCGGCCACGCACGACGCGGTCTTCCTGGACCGGGAGGAGTGCGCGGCCGGCGACCTCGCGGGCTCCTACCGGGAGGTGGCGTGCTCGGACCCGAGCGCCCGCGCCCGCGTCGTCACCCGGCTGTACGGGCTGCTGCCGGCCTCGCCGTCGCCCGCTCCCCCGGCCGCCACGCGGGTCGGCGACCGCTGCTCGCCGACCGCGGACTTCCTGCTCACCGTCACCGCCGCACGCCCCCAGGGCTACGCCTGCATGCGCAATCTGCAAGCCCCGCATCCCGGGGACCCGGGCGGGGGCGGCGGGCCCCGGACCATCGCGGGCGACTGCGTCTACACGTCCCGGAAGGGGCAGGTGAAGGAGGCGCGCTGCGACGGCTCGGGGCCGCACGCCCCGCAGTTCCGGGTCGTGGAGCTGGCCCGCAGCCGCCGGTCGTGCCCCAAGGGGACGGCTCTGTACGTCGTCGTGGGCGCCGGGCCGGCGGGCGTGGGATGCGCCCGCCGGCTCTGACACGCACTCAGAAGGGCAGCCGGCCCTCGGCTTCGGTGCCGCGGTCGAGCTTCGCGTCGTACGCCGCCAGCGGCCTGGCCGCCTCGGGGTCGGCGCGTACGGCGGCAGGGGCGACCCCGGCCCACTCCAGCACCTCGGCGGTGGCCTTCGCCTTGTCGGCGGCGCCCAGCGCGCCGATGACCGCGCCGTGGTTGGCGCCGGGCGCCCACATCACGTACGAGTCGTGCGCCCCCCGCGAGAGACGGAACGGCTCGGCTCCCCACGGGTCGTTCTGGCCGTAGACGAAGAGCATGCGCTCGGCGTGGTGCCGCACCCAGGTGTCGACGTCGTGCATCGCGCGGGGCTGGAAGCGCATCGGGATGGAGCGCGGCACGTAGGAGCGCGGCTGGTAGATCCCGGGGTAGCGCAGCAGGCCCTTCAGGTGCGGGGTCGAGAAGGTCGGAGCGCCGAGCTGGGTGCCCGCCTGGTAGTAGTACGGCGTGTAGTACTCCAGGCCCTGGTCGGTGTAGAAGTCGAAACCGGAGACGGAGTCGACGAAGGAGTAGATGGCGTCCGTCGTGGCGGTCGCCGCGGGCACGTCCGCGCACTCCGACTGCTGGTGGTACTGCCAGAAGGCCCACACCAGGTCCAGCACCACGTTCTCGTACGCCTTGTCCGCGCTGCCGACGGTGGTGAAGGTCAGCCCGTTGTCGGCGGCGTACTTCTGGTAGCGGGCGACGATCTCGCCACGGCGGACGAGTGCCTCGCGCTGCACGGCGTCGAGCCGCGCCCGGCAGTCCGCGGTGCCGACGGTGCGGAAGAAGCGGGTGTAGGCCGAGTCCTCGTCGTTCACCACGTCGTTGGGGGCGACGTAGGCGACCGTGCCGGCCATGTCGTGCGGGTAGAAGCGACGGTAGTACGTGGCCGTCATGCCGCCCTTGCTGGCGCCGGTGGCGAGCCAGTTCTCGGCGTAGATCCGGCTCAGGGCCCGGTAGATGCGGTGCTGGTCGCTGGCGGCCTGCCAGATGTCGAGCTTGGACCAGTCGGCGGGGTCGGGGCGGGACGGGGTGAAGAAGCGATACTCCATGGAGACCTGGTTGCCGTCGACGATCTGTGTCGGCTCACGGCGCGAGGGGGTCGTGGAGAGGCCGTATCCGGAGGTGTAGAAGACGGTCGGCCGGTCCGTTCCCTTGTGCAGCACGGTGATCCGCTGCTGGAACGTTCCCTTGGACGGATGCCGGTGGTCCACCGGTTGTGTGTAGTTGAGGACGAAGTACCGGTATCCGGTGACCGGCTTCTCCTCGATCAGGCTCATCCCGGGTATCGCCAGGATGCGGTCCTTGATGTCCGGCTCATCAGCGGTCGCGGTGGCGACTCCACCGCCGGCGGTGCCTATGAGCAGCACGAGCGCCAGCAGCCATCTGAGCGCGTTGCGCATGCCCCCTCCTTGGGTTCGTCGGGCGTCGCCCGTGAACCTATGAGGAGGAAGTCATGTGCCGCCAGGGGGCATTGGGCAAAGAGCGGCGGCCCGGACCGATGAGGTCCGGGCCGCGGAAGCGGGCGCGCGAGGCGAGCGGACGCGGGAGACGGCCGGCGCCATGGTGACGACAGGGCTCAGGCCACGGCCTCGCTGCTCTCGCCCTCGCCGACGAAGGTCCGCCACAGTGCCGCGTACCGGCCGTCGGCGGCGAGGAGTCGCTCGTGCGTGCCGTCCTCCACGACCCTGCCGTGGTCGAGGAGGACGACCCGGTCGGCACGCGCGGCGGTGGTCAGCCGGTGGGCGACGACCAGGGTGGTGCGGCGCACGGCGAGCCGGTCGGCGGCCTGGTTGACCAGCGCCTCGGTGGCCAGGTCCAGGGCGGCCGTCGCCTCGTCGAGCAGGAGGACGTCCGGGTCGACCAGCTCGGCACGGGCCAGGGCGATCAACTGCCGCTGCCCCGCGGAGAGGTTGCGGCCGCGCTCGGAGACGGCGTGCAGATAGCCGCCGTCCAACGTGGCGATCATCTCGTGGGCGCCGACCGCGCGGGCGGCGGCCTCCACCTCGGCGTCGGTCGCGTCCATCCGCCCGTAGGCGATGGCGTCGCGGACCGTCCCCTCGAAGAGGTAGGCCTCCTGCGGGACGACGCCGAGCCGCTGCCGGTAGCCGGTCAGATCGAGCTCGCGGATGTCCCGGCCGTCGACGAGGACGGCGCCCGACGTCGGGTCGTAGAACCGGGCGACCATCTTGACCAGGGTCGACTTGCCCGCGCCCGTCTCGCCGACGAAGGCCACCGTCTGGCCGGCGGGTATCCGCAGGTCGATGCCGGAGAGCGCCTCGGCGCCGTCCGCGGTGTAGCTGAAGTGCACGTCGCGGAAGGCGATCTCGCCGCGCAGCCGGCCCACCCCGCGCGGGGAGTCGGCGGGCGGGGTCGCGGTCGGCGTCCGCAGCAGTTCGCGGATCCGGCCCAGGGAGACCGACGCCTGCTGGTAGCCGTCGAAGACCTGGGAGAGCTGCTGCACGGGCGAGAAGAACAGGTCGATGTAGAGCAGATACGCCACCAGGGCACCGGCGGTGAGCGTGCCCGCACCGACCCGGTGCGCGCCCACGATCAGCACCAGGGCGGCGGCGACGCTGGACAGCAGTTGCACGAAGGGGAAGTAGACCGAGATCAGCCACTGGCCGCGCACCCGCGCCTGCCGGTAGGCGTCGCTGCGGTCGGCGAAGCGCTCGGCGCCGCCGCGCTCGCCCCGGAAGGCCTGCACCACACGGAGCCCGGCGACGTGCTCCTGAAGGTCGGCGTTGACCACGCTGACCCGCTCGCGGGCCAGTTCGTACGCCTTCACGGACTTGCGCCGGAAGACCCAGGTGGCGACGGCGAGCACCGGCAGGGTGGCGAAGACGATCAGGGCCAGCTGGACGTCGATCGCGAGCAGCGCGACCAGGATGCCGAGGAAGGTGAGCACGCTGACCAGCGCGGTGACCAGGCCGGTCTGCAGGAACGTCGACAGCGCGTCGACGTCGGTGGTCATCCGGGTCATGATGCGGCCGCTGAGCTCGCGCTCGTAGTAGTCGAGGCCGAGCCGGTGCAGATGGGAGAAGATCTTCACGCGGAGCGTGTAGAGCACCCGCTCGCCGGTACGGCCGGTGAGGCGGGTGGAGCCCCACTGCGCGGCCCACTGCGCGGCGACGACGGCGAGACCGAGCAGCGAGGCCACCCAGACGGCGCCGAGCGCGGCCTCCCGCACACCGGAGTCGATGCCGTGCCGGATCAGGACCGGCAGCAGCAGCCCCGCGAGCGCGTCCACCGCGACGAGCAGCAGGCTGAACAGCAGCGGACCACGGAAGCCGCGCAGCAGACTGCGCAGGCCGAAGTCCTTGTCGACGGAAGCCGCCCCGCTCTCGTCGACATCCGGGGTGTCCACGGCCGCGGGCAGCGCCGCGACCTGGGCGAGCAGTTCGGGAGTGGCGGGCATCCCGGCCATGGCCGAGGCCATGCCGCCCGGGCCGCCGCGCGCGGCGGCGGAGGCGGGCGCCGACCGGGGGCCCGCGGTGGTCTCGTCGCGGTGCCTGCGGTCCTCGGGCCACAGGGCCGCCGTCACGCCGCCCGCCGGGGGCGCCGCGGGGGCGGGGCGCTCGATCGCGCCGGCGATCGCGCCCTCCCCCGGCCACTCGGCGAGGGGCACGGCCTCCCCCGCGGGATCGTGTGCGACGACGTCCGAGCCGAGCTCGTCGGGGTCGGTGAGCAGCCGCCGGTACAGCGGGCAGCGGGCCTCCAGCTGCTCGTGGGTGCCCACGTCGACCAGCCGGCCGGCCTCCAGCACCGCGATCCGGTCGGCGAGGGCGAGGGTGGAGCGCCGGTGGGCGATGAGCAGGGTCGTACGGCCCGCCATCACCTCGCGCAGCGCGTCGTGGATCTCCGCCTCGACGCGGGCGTCGACGGCGGAGGTGGCGTCGTCCAGGACGAGCAACCGGGGGTCGGTGAGGATGGCGCGGGCCAGGGCGACGCGCTGGCGCTGCCCGCCGGACAGGGTCAGGCCCTGCTCGCCGACGACGGTGTCGTAGCCCTCGGGAAGGGCGCTGATGAACTCGTGCGCCTGGGCGTGCCGGGTCGCGGTGAGGATCTGCTCGTCGGTGGCGTCGGGGTGCCCGTAGGCGATGTTGGCCCGGACCGTGTCGGAGAACAGGAAGCTGTCCTCGGGGACGAGCCCTATGGCGTCGCGCAGGGAGTCGAAGGTGAGCTCGCGTACGTCGCGGCCGCCCACCCGGACGGCGCCGCCGGTCACGTCGTAGAAGCGCGGCAGCAGCAGGGAGACGGTCGACTTGCCGCTGCCGGACGCGCCGACGACGGCGACCGTCTCACCGGGCTCGACGCTGAGCGAGAAGTCGTCCAGGACGGGGCGGGTGCGGTCGTAGCCGAAGCCGACGTGGTCGAACTCGACGGTGGCCGCGGCCTCGCGCGGCAGCTGCCCGGTGCCCTCCTCCAGGCTGGGCCGGGTGTCGATGAGCTCGGTGACGCGCTCGACGCCGGCCCTGGCCTGCTGGCCGACGGTGAGCATCATCGTGAGCATCCGGACGGGCCCGGTCAGCTGCGCCAGGTACGTGGAGAAGGCCACGAAGGTGCCGAGGGTGATCTGACCGCGCACCGCCATCCAGCCGCCGAGCGCCAGCATGCCGACCTGCCCGAGCGAGGGCACGGCCTGCAGGGCGGGGCTGTAGCGCGCGTTGAGCCGGATGGTGCGCAGCCGCCCGGCGAACAGCCGCTCGCTGACCGTGCGCAGCTTGGACATCTCCTGCTGCTCCTGGCCGAAGCCCTTCACCACGCGGACGCCCGTCACGGAGCCGTCCACGATCCCGGCGACGGCGGCGGCCTGGCCCTGGGCGTACCAGGTGGCGGGGAAGAGCTTCTTGCGGCTGCGGTCGGCGAGGAACCACAGCGCCGGCGCGACGGCGAGGGCGATCACGGTCAGCAGGGGCGACAGCACGAACATCACGACGAGCGACAGGACGAACAGCAGGACGTTGCCGATCATCATGGGCGCCATGAAGAGGAGGCCCTGGATGAGCTGGAGGTCGCTGGTGGCCCGGCCGACGACCTGGCCGGTGTTGAGCTCGTCCTGGCGCGCGCCGTCGAGCCGGGTGAGCGAGTGAAACATGTCCGTGCGCAGGTCGTGCTGCACGTCGAGGGCGAGCCTGCCGCCGTAGAAACGCCGCAGGTAGGTCAGCAGGTAGACCGCGATGGCGGCCGCGACCAGCACGGCCGCCCAGGGGGCGAGCGGCCTGTCGTGGCTGACGATCACGTCGTCGATGATCAGCTTGGGGACGAGCGGCACGAGGGCCAGCACGGCCATTCCGGCGAGCGAGGAGCCGAGCGCGAGCGTCACGTTCCCCCGGTACCGCCAGCAGTAGCCGCCCAGCCGCCGTAGCCAGCCCTGGCCCGCTCCGGCCTCCGCGGCCTTCTTCTCCTCGCCCTTCGCCGCCACCCGCTGTCCTTCCGTCCCGTCCACTGCGCCGGAGGATCACAACGTCCCGGAGTGCGGATTTCATCCTCCCGAAACAAAACTACGGCGAGGGTCCGACAGCACTCGGGCGGAAGACCCGGGACCAGGCATGCCGAAAGGTTTCTGCTGTGGCGTGAAACGATCGGTCCCGGAATGCCCGGGACCCGGCCGCGGCGGCCCGCCGCGGGGCGGAACGGCCGGGGCCGGGAGCCGGGTCAGCGCACGTGCGTCGGGGCGAACATCCGCAGCAGCGCGGGGAGCACGACCACGGAGGGGCCGGGCTCCGCGAGGGCCGCCGCGAGGTCGTCCCGCAGCCGCTCGGGGCTCGTACGGACCGCCGGGACGCCGAAGGACGCGGCGAGGGCGACGAAATCCGGCCGGGACAGCTCGGTCGCGGTGGCCTCGCCGAAGGCGTCGGTCATGTACTCGCGCAGGATGCCGTAGCCGCCGTCGTCGACGATCAGCCAGGTGACGGGCAGACCGTACTGCCGGGCCGTGGCGAGCTCCGCGATCGAGTACATCGCGCCGCCGTCGCCCGACACGGCCAGCACGGGCCGCGCACGGTCGGCGGCGGCCGCGCCCAGCGCGGCGGGGAAGCCGTATCCGAGGCCGCCGGCGCCCTGGGCGGAGTGCATCGGGCCGGGCCAGGCGGACCAGGCCCAGTAGGCGAGGATCGTCATGTCCCAGAAGCTGGGGGCGTCCTCGGGCAGGGCGTCCCGCACCGCGGCGAGGACACGCTGCTCCAGGTCGAGGTCCTGGCCGCCGATGCGCTCCCGGACCCGCTCCAGCAGCGCCGCGACGGCCTCGGGCGCACCCGCGTCCCGGCGCTCGGCGACGGCCGCGGCGAGCGCGCCGAGGGCGAGCCGGGCGTCGGCGTGGATGCCCAGCGCCGGGTGGTTGGACTCCAGCTTGCCGAGGTCGGCCTCGATCTGGATCACCCGGCCGCGCGGGCGGAACGTGTGGTAGTTCGAGGAGAGCTCGCCGAGTCCCGAGCCGACGACCAGCAGGACGTCGGCCTCCTCCAGGAAGTCGGTGGTGTGCCGGTCCTCCAGCCAGCTCCGCAGGGACAGCGGGTGCTCCCAGGGGAAGGCGCCCTTGCCGCCGAAGGTGCAGGCGACCGGGGCGTCGAGCCGCTCGGCGAGGGCGCGCAGCTCGGCCTCCGCCCCCGAGCGCACGACCCCGCCGCCGGCGAGCACCACCGGCCGCTCGGCGCGGGACAGCAGCGCCGCCGCCTCGGCGATCAGTTCGGCGCGCGGCCGCGGCGGCCGGGGTTCGGCCGCGAGCTCCCCGACCGGCGGAACGGTGACGGGGGCGAGCAGCACGTCCTGCGGGATCTCCACCCAGACCGGCCCGTACGGCGCGGTCAGCGCCGACTCCCAGGCGGCGGCGAGGGCCGAGGGGATCTGGGAGGCGGTGCGGACGGTGTGCACCGACTTGACGATGTCGCGGAACGACGCCTTCTGGTCGGCGAGTTCGTGCAGGTAGCCGTGACGGCCCCCGCCGAGGCCGGCGACCGGTACCTGGCTGCCGATGGCGACGACCGGCGCCGAGGCGGCGGCCGACTCCTGGAGCGCGGCGAGCGTCATCAG
Organism: Streptomyces sp. NPDC026673; assembly: GCF_040638135.1. NCBI lineage: Bacteria > Bacillati > Actinomycetota > Actinomycetes > Kitasatosporales > Streptomycetaceae > Streptomyces > Streptomyces sp. NPDC026673. The sequence goes on from NZ_JBEZXR010000011.1 coordinate 144,522, forward strand.
GGCGCCGGGGCCGGTGGAGACCAGCAGCGGGGCGGCGCCGCCGGTGACGCGCGCGTACGCGTCCGCGGCGAAGCCCGCGTTGTTCTCCACCCGCAGGCCCACGTACTCGAGCTTCGAGCGCCGGAGAGCGTCGAAGGCGCCGAGGGCGTGCTGCCCGGGCAGCCCGAAGACGGTCGTGGCGCCGAGCGCCGCCAGGGACTCGACGACCAGGTCGCCGCCGTTCCGCTCGCTCATGCGCGGCCCGCCGCGATCTGCCGGGTCATGATCGTGGTGAGCTCGTACGCGGTGTGGGAGGCCGCGACGCTGGTGATCTCGGCGTGGTCGTAGGCCGGGGCGACCTCGACGACGTCGGCGGAGATCAGGTGGCAGGAGGCCAGGCCGCGCAGGATCTCCAGCAGCTCGCGGGAGGTGATGCCGCCGGCCTCGGGGGTGCCGGTGCCGGGGGCGTGGGCGGGGTCGAGCACGTCGATGTCGATGGAGATGTACAGCGGACGGTCGCCGATGCGCTCGCGCAGCTGCTGGGCGACCTCGTCGGCGCCGCGCCGGTAGACGTCGGCGGAGGTGACGATGCCGAAGCCCATCTTCTCGTCGTCGGTGAGGTCCTGCTTGCCGTAGAGCGGACCGCGGGTGCCGACGTGCGAGAGCGCGGAGGTGTCGAGGATGCCCTCCTCGACGGCGCGGCGGAACGGGGTGCCGTGGGTGTACTCGGCGCCGAAGTAGGTGTCCCAGGTGTCGAGGTGGGCGTCGAAGTGGAGCAGCGCGACCGGGCCGTGCTTGCGGGCCATGGAGCGCAGCAGGGGCAGCGAGATGGTGTGGTCGCCGCCGAGGGTCATCAGACGGGCACCGGTGTCGAGCAGGTCGTCGGCGGCGGCCTGGATGGTCTCGACGGCCTCGTTGATGTTGAACGGGTTGGCCGCGATGTCGCCGGCGTCCGCCACCTGGGCGAGCGCGAAGGGCGAGGCGTCCTGCGCGGGGTTGTACGGACGCAGCAGGCGGGAGGCCTCGCGGATCGCGTTGCCGCCGAAGCGGGCGCCGGGGCGGTAGGACACACCGGCGTCGAAGGGCACGCCGACCACGGCGACGTCGGTGCTGCCCACCTCGTCGAGGCGCGGGAGTCGCGCGAACGTGGCGGGACCGGCGTAGCGCGGGGTGCGGGAGGAGTCGACGGGGCCGCGCGGCTCGGTGCTGCTCATGGGTAACTGCCTTCTTTCCTACGCTTCGTTGCGGTCTGACTCGCTTTGTGACTTTATCCGACCGGAACGGTTCCCTCGGCGGCCGGGACGGGAGTCCGTCCGGCCAGCCGCTCCCGCCAGGCCGCCAGGACGGCAGCGTCCGTCGGCCTGGTGGCGAGGCTCACCGCCACATAGGCGACCAGGGAGGCCAGCAGGCCGTAGTAGACGGGCTCGTTGGCCAGGATGCCCTTCCAGGCCATCAGGCCGACGACGGCCACCCCGCCGACGGCGACCGCGGCGAGGGCGCCCGCCGCGGTGCCGCGCTTCCAGAGCAGGCCCCCGAGGATCGGCACGAGCAGACCGCCGACGAGCAGGTTGTACGCCACGGTCAGTGCCTCGACGACGTTGTTCAGCGCGATGGCGGTGACGATGACGACGACGCCCATGATCAGGATGAAGACCCGGTTGCCCGACACCTCGTCGTGCGCTTCCCCGTCGTCCTCCCGGCGGGTGACCGCGCCGCGCAGCCGGGACCAGATGTCGTTGTTGGCGACGGTGGCGCAGGCGATCAGCGCGCCGGAGGAGGTGGACATCACCGCGGAGAGGGCGGCCGCCAGCACCAGGCCGCGCACGCCCACCGGCAGCGCGTCCTTCACGATCGTGGCGAAGGCGTCGTCGGCCGCCGCGAGATTCGGGTAGAGCACCTTGGCGGCGGTGCCGATGACGGCGCCGGCGATCGCGTAGACGAGGCAGTAGACACCGGCGACGGTTCCGCCGAGCTTGGCGATCCTGTCGCTGCGGGCGGTGAACACGCGCTGCCAGATGTCCTGGCCGATCAGCATGCCGAAGGTGTAGATCAGCACATAGGTGAAGATCGTCTGGCCGCCGATGCCCAGGGGCGCGAAGTACTCGGTCGGCAGCTGCGCCTTCATCTCCGCGAAGCCGCCCGCCTTGACCGCCGCGATCGGCAGCAGCAGGACCAGCACGCCGAGGGTCTTCACGACGAACTGCACCATGTCGGTGAGCGTGATCGACCACATGCCGCCCAGCGTGGAGTACGCCACCACGACCGCGCCGCCCAGGATGATCGCCAGGGTGCGGTCCATCCCGAACAGGACGTCGAAGATCGTCGCGTAGGCGATGGTCGAGGTCACCGCGAGCATCAGGGTGTACGCCCACATGACGACACCGGAGATGACGCCGGCCGAGCCGCCGTAGCGCAGGTCCAGCATCTCGGAGACGGTGTAGACCTTCAGGCGGGCGATGCGGGCCGAGAAGAAGACGCTCAGCGCCAGCAGGCCGAGGCCGATGGTGAACACCATCCAGGCGCCGGAGAGACCGTACTGGTAGCCGAGGCCGACGCCGCCGATGGTGGACGCGCCACCCAGGACGATGGCGGCCATGGTGCCGGAGTACATCGACGGGCCCAGCCGGCGGCCGGCCACCAGGAACTCGCTCTTGGACTTGGCGCGGCGCATGCCCCACCAGCCCACGGCGAGCATGCCGGCCAGATAGCCGGTGATCACGGCGTAGTCGACGGCCATGAGCCCTCCTCCATCGGTCGCGCGGGCGGAGCCGCGGGCTTTCCTTTGCGGTGACGATAGGTGGCCGGGAAGAAGCGCTGAAGTGTACGTTTCATCCATCGAAACCGGCCCGCATGGAGGAAACGCACATGCCTCCCCCGCCGCACTCACGTCAGGACGTCGTCCCACCGACGCCGCCGATCCCGCTGGCCGACCTGCTCGCCCTGCCGGACCTGGGGCTGCGCCAGGTCGCCGGACCGTCGGCGGCCGAGGAGGACATCCGCGTCCAGTGGGTGCACACCAGTGAGATGGAGGACCCCTTCCCCTACCTTCTCGGCGGGGAGCTGCTGCTGACCGCCGGAGTGCACTTCGCGTCGGCGGCGGGGGCCGGTGCCTATCTGGACCGGTACGTGGCCCGCACCGTCGAGGCGGGGGCCGCGGCGCTCGGTTTCGGTCTCGCCCCGGTGCACGACGAGACACCGCGCGCGCTCATCGCCGCGTGCGACCGCCATGGGCTGCCCCTGGTGGAAGTGCCGCCGCCGACACCCTTCACCGCCGTCGCGCGGGCGGTCTGGCAGGCCATGGGCGAGGCCAGGATCCGGGAGCTGCGGCACGTCACCGAGGCGCAGCAGGCCCTCGCCTCCGCCGCCGCGCGCCCCGATCCCGTCCCCTCGGTGCTGCGCAGGCTCGCCGGCCGGCTGGGCGCGTGGGCCGCGCTGATGGCGCCGGACGGCTCCGAGCTGTACGCGGCGGGCACCGCCCCTGACCCGGAGGTGCGCGCCGCGGCGGCCCGCCTCGCGCGGGTGGTGCGCCCCGCACCGGACGCCCACGCGCCCTCGTCGGCGACCGACACCCACGCGGGGACGCGCCTGTCGGCGTACGCCCTCGCGGGCGGCGCCCCGAGCGAACGTCCGGCGCTCGTGCTGGCCGCGGGCCGTCCCGATCCCGGCGACCACGCCGTCGCCAATGTCGCCGCCGTCCTGCTCTCCCTGCTCACCGGCCCGCACCTGGGCAGCGCGGAGGCGGGCCGGTCGGCCGCGCTGGTGCGGCTGCTCCTGGGCGCGGCCGCGGAGGAGGTGGCGCCTTTGCTGGGGCCGGAGTCGCAGTGGACCGTCGTACACGCCCGCAGGCGCGGCGGCCCGGCCGGCCCCCTGGCGGCGGCCGCCCTCGGTGCGGCGCTGGGAACCGCCCTGCTCGCGCCGGGGGACGGCGTCGTACGCCTGCTGCTGCCGGCCGGCCGCGAGGTGACGGCGCAGCCGGGGTGGGCACTCGGCGTCAGCGCCCCGGTGGCCGTTTCCGCGCTGACCACCGGCGACGGCCAGGCGGCGGGCGCGCTGCGCCGGGCGATCGCCACCCGTGTGCCCCTGGTCGCCCAGCGCGGGGCCGGACCCGGCATGACCGGGCTGGTCGCCCCGGACGACGCCAGGGCCAGGGCGGCGGAACTGCTCGCGCCGGTGGCGGACTCGCCCGCCCTGGTGGAGACGGTGCGCACCTGGATCGGCCTGCACGGCAGCTGGGACCGTACGGCCGTCGCTCTCGAGGTGCACCGCAACACCGTGCGCCAGCGCATCGCGCGGGCCGCCGCCCTGCTGGAGGCGGACCTGGACGACCCGGACGTACGCATGGAGCTGTGGTTCGCACTGCGCTGGCTGTGAACCCCGCGCGCCCTTGGAGCAGCTCTGGGGGCAGGCTCCCTGACGCCCCGGCAGGAGGTAACGGACCGGCGTCGATCGGCCGCCCCCCGCACGCACGTCCGACAGCACGCGACAATGGGGGGCATGCTGCCCCATGTCACCGCGCCGTCCCGCAAAGCCCTCGCCGACCACCTCGTACGCACGCGCATCGCGGGCGACGTCGCCACTCCCCGCGAGAACAACCGCTCCCACTACCGCAGGCTCGCGGAGGGCGACCGTCACTACTGGTTCGGCCTGGAGTTCGGCGACCGCTGGACGGACGAGGAGGCGGTGCTGGCGGTCATGGCCGAGCGCTGCGGCGTCGTGGCCGACGCCGGGTACCTCTACGGGCAGGACACCATCGACCCCGAGCTGACGATCAGCGCCCTGGAGCGGGCCGCCCGGATGCTCTGCAAGGCCGTGGAGGGCGGGCAGCGGGTGCTCTTCGCCACCGGCCACCCCGGCGGCCTGCTGGACGTCCACCGCACCCTGGCCGCGGCCGTGCGGGCGGCCGGGGCCGAGGTCCTCGCGGTCCCCGGCGGACTCGCCACCGAGGAGGGCGGCGTCTTCCAGTTCTGCGACGTGACGATGCTCGAGCGCGGCGCGACGCTGTGGCACACCCACTCCCCCGCGCCCATGGCGGCGGTCCTCGACGGGCTGGCCGCGCACGGCCGTCCGCTGCCCGACCTGGTCGTGGCCGACCACGGCTGGGCGGGCTGCGCCGGTCAGCGCGGCATCGACGCGATCGGTTTCGCCGACTGCAACGACCCGGCGCTCTTCCTCGCCGAGGCGGAGGGCACGGTCTCGGTGACCGTCCCGCTCGACGACCACGTCGCCGACCCGCGGTTCTACGACCCGATGACGGCCTACCTCCTGGACGCCGCGGGCCTGACCGGCTCCGCGTGACAGAAGGGCCGCGCCCCGAAGGGCGCGGGCCCCGGGGCCCCCCCGGGGGCGGGGCCCCGGGCTACGGGGCCCCCCCCCCGCGGCCGGTGCGGCGCGGCCGGGACTCGACGAGTTCGGGCGCGC